>JAPKGU010000071.1 GCA_026647565.1 Phycisphaerales bacterium
CGGCCCGGTCTTGTCCGCGCGGAGTGCCGCGAGCATCTCGTTCGAGGCGTAAAGCCCGCTGAAGTTGTAATCGAGGTAGGGGGCCAGTCGCCAGGGCCAGCGCCGGCCCTCGGGTCCGGTGATCCGTTCGCCCCCCGCGTCGAGGACTTCCATCTTGCCGGTGGCGGAGACCCAGTCGGCGGGGACGAGGCCGGGGATGAGGGCGCCGCGGTGGTCGTCGGCATACGCGGTGTATGCGATGAGAAGCTGCGACGCGGCGGCAAGCTCACGCGTGGCGCGAGCGGTCGAGCGTGCCTTCGCAAGCGAGGGGAGGAGGATGCCCACGAGCAGCGCAATGACGGCGATGACGACGAGCAGCTCAATGAGCGTGAACGCCTCGGTCACGACGCGCAGCGGACACCGTCGGATGCGGGTGCTGGAGCGGCGGGGTGAAGACGTGGCGCTCATTGTGGATCGTATCGTCCTGAATACGTCTCGGCTGCTTCGAGTCTGCGGAGCGGGCTTCCCGGTGTCGCGTTCCTGTTGTGCAGCATTTTTTCCAGTGAATCGAGAGAGTCAACCTTGACGCGACTGAGACTCAGTCGCAACTATTAGACGCCGACGGGTGCCGCCCGTCAAGTCGGGCTTCGAGAAAGGACCAGGCCATGGGATCATTCAGGACAGCGCTCTCGTGTGTGACCGCTTCAATCGGCATCACGGGAGCGGCGTGGGCGCAACCCATCAGCTACGCGGCATCCGCCTCGGGCGACCGCTGGATGTACCCCTTCAACTTCTCGAGTGGGTTCGAGATCTCGGCGCCGACGTTTGGCGCGATTCTCGAGCCGGGCTTTGACGACCGTGACTCGCAACTGATCGCGACGTGGGAGACCGCAGGATCGATCCCCGCGGGCGAGGGTGTGGAGCGGTACCACGTCGAGCGCGTGGTGGTGCGTGCCGCGGTCGCGAACAACCTCGTGTGGCGCTACGACGGCACGGCGGATCCGACGGCCTCGTACTACCCGGTGGGTGATGCTCAGCGCGTGGCGGATGCGGACGCGGGGCGGCCAGTGGAGCTCTTCGGTGTCGGCTATCGCAACGGGGCGTCCGCTTCGACGTGGAACGAGTTCGCGCCGTTCTCCAATGGTGTGCCGAATCCGGGTCCGGCGGAGAAGTGGCGCGATGCCTTCGCCGCGGTCTTCGACGGCGAGGGTGCCGCGAGTGACGTTTCCAATCAGGTCCGCGAGCGCTGGCAGCCGACGGCGATGGCGATCGGTCGGACCAACGCCGTCGCGCCCGGAGCGCTGGTTCCGGCGAACACGGTGGTGGAGTTCGAGGTTGATCTGTGCGACGCGACGACGCGCGCGTACTTCGCGCGGGCATTGAACGAGGGACGTCTGCACCTGGCGATCACGTCGCTCGAGCCCGCGACGGGCGGGCCGGGGGGTGGGTCGGGTGGTGAGTATCCGCGGTTCTACACGAAGGAGAACCCGGCGACGACGAATCCGGCGCTTCGGATCGCGATCGAGATCGATGCGCGGATCGGGAAGCAGGCCGACCTCAACGGCGACACGGGCGTCGACATCCTGGACTTCCTGGACTTCATCGACGCGTTCAGCAGCGGCGATGCCTTCGCGGACTACGACGGCAACTGCGAGGTAGACATCCTCGACTTCCTCGATTTCTTCGACGACTTTGGGTCGGAGTGAGCCGAGTCCAGAGCCCGCAGCTCAGGGTCGAAGCGACGCCAGCACGTCATCATCGATCCCGAGGTACTCGCGCATGTGGCGGTCGTAGGTCTCGTTGTCCTCATCGCGTGAGAGGTCCAGCCGAAGCTCGTTGATGACCTTGGTGCCCTGCCCGATCCACTGGTCGAAGGTCTCCTTCGAGATGTTCTCGAAGATCCACTGGCCGACCGGTCCCTTGAAGGGCGGGCGAGCCATCTTGTTGCCCGGCTTGCCGGTGCGCTTGCAGACGAAGGAGCCGGCGCCCTCGGCGGGCGTGGGCGCGGCCTTGCCGGCGACCTCGGGGACGGGCTTCCCGATCTGGCGGAGGAGCGAGGCCATCGCGTTCTTGGGGAGGAGGTCGCCACGCGTCGCGGCGGCGATGTAGCCCTTGGTGAGCAGGTCCGCCGCGTCGTCGGTGCGTCCGGCCTTGATGAGGGAGTCCCCCGCCAACTGGTAGGCCTTGCTCATCGAGGGGTTCAGGGCGATGCAGCGTGCGAACGACTCCGCGGCGTCGGCGTGTCTCCCGGTCTGGGCGTAGGCGCTGGCGAGCGAGAAGTGGGCCATGTCGTTCTCGGGGTCCGCCTGGACCATGTTCTCAAACTGGGCGATGCGCTGGGCGAGGTCCATTGTGTGCTCCGTCGGGGGTCTGGCGAGCGCCGGGGCCGGGTCGCGCCCGCGTCGATCCTCTGATGCGTGCAATGCTCCGCCGGTTGCCTCGTGCTTACGCTTGGCCGATGGCGCGAGCGGCGACCGATCTGATCCTGAAGTCCGACCTCGCGGGGATTTCCCTGCGGAATCCGGTCATCCTAGCCGCGGGCACGGCGGGCTATCTCGACGAGTTCCAGGACGCCCTCGATCTCGGGAGCGTCGGCGCCGCGATCGGGAAGTCGATCACGGCGAGGCCCCGCGACGGGCACGAGACCTGGCGGATCATCGAGAGCGATGCGGGGATGCTGAACGCGGTCGGGCTGGCGAACATGGGTGTCGAAGCGTGGTCGCGCGACCTGGCACCGACGATCGCGACGCGGGCGGCGCGGATCGGCATGACGCCCTTCGGCTCTATCTCGGGCTTCTCCATCGACGAGTACGTCGAGGTGGCGCGGGCGATGGATCGAGTGGAGGGCCTCCCCGCAATCGAGATCAATGTCTCCTGTCCGAACGTTCACACCGGAACGAGTTTCGGCGAATCACCGGAGCTTCTGCGTGATCTTGTCGGGGCCTTGCGGGGCGTGATGACGCGGACGCGCATGATCGTGAAGATCAGCCCCCTCGTCTTCGGTCCGCTGGTCGAGATCTCGCGTGCCGCGATCGAGGGGAGGGGTGTTCCGGGCGGTCCCGGCAACCGGCCCGGCGCGGACATCCTGTGCGTGTCGAACACCATGCCCGCGATGGCGATCGATGTCCGCACGCGCAAGCCCCGGCTGAGCAATGTGACCGGGGGGCTCTCGGGGCCGGCGATCCACCCGATCGCGGTGCGCCTCGTGCACCAGGTCTACACGGGGATCGCGAGGGATGCGGGCGTGCCGATCATCGGGCTGGGCGGGGTTCTCAAGTGGGAGCATGCTGCCGAGTTCATCCTCGCCGGCGCGACCGCGGTCGGCATGGGCACCGCGCTCTTCGTCGATCCGCGCAGCCCGATCAACGTCGCTCGCGGGCTTGCGGCATGGGCCGCGTCGCAGGGCGTCTCGAGCGTCGCAGAGCTTGTCGGACGAGTGGAGACGAAGTGAACGTCCAATCGCGTGACCAGGCCGACGTGGTGGTGGTCGGGGCTGGTGCCGCGGGACTCATGGCGTCGATCTGGGCCGGGCGCGCGTCGCTCGAAGCGGGGCGGCCGGCGCGGGTGATCGCGCTGGACGGAGCGAGGACGCTCGGGGCGAAGATCCTGGTCGCCGGCGGCGGGCGCTGCAACGTGACCCACCACGCGGTGGATGAGTCGGCGTACGCCGGTTCGAGCCGCAACGCGATCAAGAAGGTGCTGCGGAGCTTTCCGGTCGAGCGGACGGTCGAGTTCTTCCGTGAGCGCGGCGTCGAGCTGAAGCGAGAGGAGACGGGCAAGCTCTTCCCGACGACGGACTCGGCACGCACGGTGCTGAACGCGCTGCTCGACGCGGCACGCGAGGTCGGCGTGGACATCGGGCACCCATGGCGGGTGCGGGCGGTGGTGCGTGAAGGGCTTGGGGGGTTCCGTGTCGAGCGGGAGCCGGATGAGGAAGGGAGCGGCGCCAGTGGTGGTGGGGGTGTTTGGGGCGGCAGGGTCGTGCGCGCGCGACGCGTAATCATCGCCACTGGCGGCAGGTCGCTGCCGAAGTCCGGGTCGGATGGAAAGGGGTACGAGTTCGTGCGCGGGCTTGGGCACACGATCACGGATCGGGTCTTTCCCGCGCTGGTGCCGCTGGTGGTGGAGGACGGGCACTTCGTGCGCGCCCTCTCGGGTCTTGCCACGGAGGCGACGCTCGAGGTGCGGAGCGCCACGAACAAGCGGCTTGTGTCGTTCACGAACTCGACGCTCTGCACCCACTTCGGCTTGAGCGGGCCTGGGCCGCTGGACGTGTCGAGGTATCTCGTGGCGGCGCGTCACGAGGATGCGGGCGCGTGGCTCGCGATCAACTGGTTGCCGGGAACCACAGGCGAGCAGATCGACCGTGAGCTGCAGCAACTCGGCAAGATGAGCGTGCTGCGATGGATGCGGGAGCGTGAGGGTGCGCGGCTGCCCGAGCGGCTCGCGGAGGCGATATGCAGGGAAGCCGGCGTCGCGCCCGGCGTGATGGGCAACGCCCTGACGCGCGAGGCCAGGCGCCTGCTCGTCACCGCCCTGACGGAGATGCGGATCCCGGTCGTGGGGGATCGCGGATACACCTACGCCGAGGTCACGGCCGGAGGCGTCCCCTTGTCCGAGATCAAGCTCGACACGATGGAGTCGCGCGTGTGCCCGGGGCTGCACCTGTGCGGCGAGATCTGCGACGTCGACGGCCGCATCGGCGGTTTCAACTTCCAGTGGGCCTGGGCGAGCGGGTATCTGGCGGGGCGGGGGGCGGCCGTTGCATCCGAGTAGACGCCGCCTCGCTTCACCTACACTCGCCCCGTGACACTTCTCTGCGTGCCGATCATGGTGACGGAGATCGACGCGGCTCTCGCGGATTGCGCGGAGGCCAAGCGCCTCGGCGCCCAGATCGTCGAGTACCGGATCGATCAGGTCTTCAGCGGGAGCGGCGAGGGGTCGCCCCTGTCGGACCAGGATGCCGAGCGCGAGACGCGCGAGATCGAGCGGCTGATCCGCTCGTCGCCGTTGCCCGCGATCGTGACATGTCGCCCGACGTTTGAGGGAGGGTTCTACGACGGCGACGACGCGTCTCGGGTGTCGCTGTACGAGCACTTGGGAAGTGGCGGGGGAGCCAGGCGCGGCGACGGGCGAGGCAGGGTCGCGGCGGAGGATTCGCCAAGGTATATCGATGTCGAGTTCGCGACGATGTCGCGCTCCGCGAACATGCGTCAGAAGGTGCTCCTCGCGGTCGATCATCCCGGGCGCGAGGGCGATGCCCGCCGACCCGAGACCGCGTTGATCCTGTCGGCGCACGATTTCGAGCGTCGTCCGGCCGACCTGACACGCCGCCTGCTCGCGATGCGTGCGGAGCCCGCGGCGAAGGTGATCAAGATCGCGTATCGAGCCAGATCCCTCCGCGACAACCTCGAGCTGTTCGACATTCTGCGTGAGGCGGATCGGCCCACCATCGCGCTGGGCATGGGTGAGTTCGGGCTGATGAGCCGCGTGCTGGCGCCGAAGTTCGGCGCGTTCCTGACGTTTGCTTCGCTCCGCGACGCCTCGGCGACGGCGCCCGGGCAGCCGACGATCACGGAGATCCTGCAGCGATACAGGTTCCGCTCGATCTCCAAGTCCACCCGCGTCTACGGCGTGATCGGCTGGCCCGTCGGACACTCGCTCTCCCCGCTGATCCACAACGCGGGGTTCGAGGCGATCGGTCACGACGGGGTCTATCTGCCCCTGCCGATCGCGACCGACGCAGAGGGCGCCGACGGCGGATTCGAGTCCTTCAAGGGAACGGTCCTCGACCTCGTCGAGCACGAGGGGCTCGATTTCGGCGGCGCGAGCGTCACGATTCCGCACAAGGAGAACCTTGTGCGGCTGGCGCGCGAGCTGGGGCCGCAGAGGGGCTGGCACCTCACCCCCGGTGCGGACTCGATCGGCGCCGCGAACACGATTGTCGTCGAGCGCGACGACTCAGGACGCGCGGCGCGCGTGACGGTCGACAACACCGACGCACCGGCGATCGCGGCGCTCCTGGCCGATGCGATCGGCACGCTGCGCGGCAGGGTGGTCGCGCTGCTGGGGGCGGGCGGCGTTGCACGCGGCGCCGCTCACGCGTGCGCGACCGCCGGCGCCGACGTCCGGATCCATGCCCGAAGCCCGGAGCAGGCGGATCGTCTTGCGTCCGAGATCTCCCGAGCCATCGGCCCGACCGGCGGCCCGACCGGCGGCCCGAACGCCGGCACGATCGAGGCCCGACCCTGGGAGGATCGCCACGAGGCGGGGGCCGACGCGGTCATCAACTGCACGCCCCTTGGGATGAAGGGCGGGCCCGCACCGGACGGGACGCCGATGGACATCCCCGCCGGGGTCGGCGGTCGATCCCCGCACGCCATCATCTTCGACACGGTGTACAACCCGGCGCGCACGCCGCTTCTCGTTCAGGCCGAGCGGGCGGGTCATGAGATCATCGACGGCGTCTCGATGTTCACCGTGCAGGGCGCGATGCAGTTTCGGATGTGGACCGGGAGGGACGCCCCCGCCGAGCTGTTCGAGCGTCTCGTGCGCGCGCGCCTCGGCGTCTGAGCCGCGACGTGGGAGAGGTTGCGGTTGATCAGGCGGGGGGAATCTCGACCCCGCTGTTTTTCAGCAGCGTGCGGAAGGCGTCGCCGAAGACGAAGTTGCCCTCCGGGAACTCAAGCCCGGCCATGTTCTGGTCAAGGTTCGAGAACATCAGGTCGACGTGCCCGATGGTCTCGACTTTCCCGCTCCAGGCCTCGACTCGCTCGACCAGGCCCTTCGTCGATGCGCCCTGCGAGCCGATCTGCTCCACGGTGATCGTGTAGCGGAGCGTGTCGCCCGGGGTCGCCTCGCACTCCAGATCGACTCGGGTGATCTTGGCCAGCACGAGCTTCTCACGGAACCCCGAGGCGTGCCCGATCAGGATGCCGCCGGACTGGGCCACGCCCTCGACGATGAGGCACGCGGGCATGACGGCGATCGAGGGACGCGACTCGGTCGCCGCGAAGTGCTCGTGGGTGTGCTCTTCAGAGAGCGTGATGTGCTTGACGGAAACAAGCCGCTGACGCGGCACAATCTCGACGATGCGATCGATCCACATCCATCTCACGGGTGGTGTTCTCGTCAGGCGCCCTTGGCTGCCAGCTTGTTCTGAACGAATCGGACCAGCGCCTCGACGGTGAAGATGTCGCCGATCTTCGTGACCTGAGGATCCTGTGCGAACTTCGAGAGATCAACGTGGGGGAGCTTCTGCTGGATCGCGTCGATGCCCTTCTGGGTGACCCTGCCGTCCTGCACGAACTCGGCGTTCTGCGCCATAGAGTCGGGGAAGAGCTCGCCCTGCTGGATCTTGATGCCGAATCCCTGCTCAAGGCGGAAGACGATGTCGAGGAAGTCGATCGACTCGGCGCCGAGATCGCCACGGAGCGTGGCCTCGGGGGTCACGTCGTCCTCATCGACGCCCATCGCGTCGGCCAGAATCGCCTTGACCTTGCTGTAGATGTCGTCGCGTGTCATGCCTTGGAGATCCCTGTCCTGCGTCCATGCGTGTATGAGCCGAGCCGGGCGGCAGTCCCGACGGGCATCGCAGGGGCAGAGCGCCCCGCGAAGGTGGGGAGTCTAGCCGATCGGGGCTGGTTCGGGGCGAACTACCGACGGGATCTCGATCCGGGCGGGGCGAAGGCCGAAACGGCCCGTGCAGGCCGTGGCGATGGGCTCGCCGGGGCGAGCGGGGTCGAGAAGGCGCACAAACCCTTTGAACTCCTGAAGTTCGCCCTCGGCACGCGCCGTGCGATCGACCTCTATCCGCATGGTGAATCCCGGGCGAACGAACGTCCCGTACTTCAGGGCCCGGACGCGGCAAAGCACCATCGGCAGGGACGATGGTTCCCGCTCGGCCTCGGCGAGCAGGCGGGCCGCCTGCACCATGGACTCGAGCATGAAGACGCCCGGAAGCACCGGATACGTGGCAAAGTGATCGAGAAGGTACTCCTCGGCGCGCGAAACCTGCTTGAGCGTGACGATCCGCTCGCTGTCGCGTTCAAGGACTCGATCGACGAACGCAAAGTGCATGCCCCATCGTAGCGTCTCGCCAACCGTGGGGACGCGGGCGAGTGCCGCGATACGCTCAGGGCATGGGCGGCACCATCGACCAGGCGATCTGCCTTCGGACGTGGGACTGGTCGGAGACCAGCCAGACGGCCCTGATCTTCATGCGTCGATTCGGTGCACTGCGCGTGCTGGCGAAGGGAGCCAGACGCCCGAACGCTCCGTTCAGTTCCGGGCTGGAGATCGCCACACGCGGCGAGGTCAGGGTCTTTCCACGCCTCGGTGGGGGGCTCTCGACGCTCGCCTCGTGGGACCTGGAAGTGCGATACGCGGCGCCGCGTTCCTCGCTCGCGTGGTTCCACGCCTCGCAATATGCCGTTGAGCTGGTGTCGTCATCGCTGACCGAGCTCGACCCCCACCCGAGGTTGTTCGACGCGCTCGACGCGTTTCTGGCGCACGACCGATGCGACGACCCGGTCGGCGCGATCGTTCGCCTCCAATGGGAGGCACTGGGCGAGACCGGGCACATGCCGGACCTGACCGCGGGACCGGCCGAGCCGGGCGTCGACGGGCCCGATGGCGAGGGGAGATCGGTCGGTGTGTACTGGTTCGCGCCGGCCATGGGCGCCCTGGTCTCGGGTGCGCGCGGGGTCGGCGAGGTGTGGCGGGTAAGGGCCGGCACGGTTGAGTGCCTGAGACTGGTGGCGGGAGGGCGCGCGAGCGGAGCCGTCGGGCCGATAACGTGGGCTCGCGTCGCGAGATTGCTCGACGCCTATCTGCGCTACGCCCTCGGCGCGGACCTGAGGTCATTCGGCCCCGTCGAGCTGGCGACAGAAACCGGGGGTATGGCCGCGAACGGGTGAAGGGGAGGGGAGGGAAGTCCGATCCAAGGTGCACGGACGCCGAGGGACGATGCGTCCGAACAAGTGAAGATACGCCATGCGCAAGGACGTGCTGGAAGAGATCCTGAGTTGTCCGTCGCTGCCATCGCTGCCCGCGGTGGCGGTGCGCGTGATCGAGCTGACCAGCGATCCAAACGTCCGACTGTCGGACCTTGGAGAGATGATCGAGACCGACCAGGGTCTGACGACGAAGATCCTCCGCACGGTGAACTCCAGCTACTACGGCCTGCGTCAGAAGTGCGCAAACATCCAGAAAGCGCTGGTGATGCTGGGGCTGAACCCGGTCAAGTCGCTGGCGCTGTCCTTCTCTCTCGTAAGCGCGGTCCAGGACGGAGAGAGCGAGGGCGAGTTCGACTTCGTGTCGTACTGGCGTCGGGGTCTCTACACGGCGGTGGGGGCGCGGATCTTCGGCAACGTGGTGGAACTGGAAGATCCCGACGAGGCGTTTCTCGGCGGGCTGCTCCAGGATGTCGGCATGGTGGCGATGCACAGGGCGCTCGGTCCGGCATACGCCCGGATCGTCGCCGGCGCGCCCAACCATCGAGACCTTGTGGCGGCCGAGCTGGACGCGATCGGGCTTCAGCATCCCGACGTCGGCGCGATGCTCGCGGAGCGGTGGAAGCTGCCATCGCAGATCGTGCTCCCGGTGCGCTACCACGAGCGCCCGACGGCGGCGCCCGCCTCGTGCGTGCCCCTGATTCGGTGCGTGGCGATCGGGAACATCGCGCACGACGTGCTGACCGACGCGGACCCCACCGAAGCGACCAAGCGTTACTACGCGCGGGCCGAGCAGTGGTTCGATCTCACCACTGAGCAGGCGGACGACGCGATCCGGCGCATCGGCGCGGGCGCACGCGAGATGTCGTCAGTGCTGAGACTGCCGACGGGCGCAAGTTCCGATGCCGATGAGGTCCTCCGGCGTGCGAACGAGCGACTGGTCGAGATCGCCAAGGCGGAGCCGATCGACTCGAATGCCCGGCCGTGCCCCACGGCATTCGATCTGCGAGAGAAGGACCCGTTGACCGGACTGGGGACCAGCGCGTCGTTCACCTCCGGACTGCGCACGCTGATCGAAGCGGGTGCGGGAAGGGGCGAGGCCATCAGTGTTGTCCAGATCCGAATCAAGGGTCCCGAGCCGGAGCGATCACCCGAGGATGCCAACGAGTCGATCCTGGGCGTCGCGGCGATCCTGAACAAGCACTTCCAGCCCCTGGGGGCCATGGTCTGCCGGACCGGTCCGCTCTCCTTCGGCGTTGCGGTGATCGGAACCGGACGACTCGGCGCGCAGCGTGTCGCCGAGGAGTTCCGAGCCGACCTGGAGTCCACCGGGCAGCGCTGGGCCAAGCACGGGGGCACGGCCGTCACCGCGAGCGTCGGTGTCGTCGGAGTGGATCAGGGCGCGACGAACCCGTTCTCGAAGCCGGAGCACTTCGCCGCCGCCACCGTGAAGGCGCTCCAGGCGTGCGAGAGCGCCGGCGGGAACTGCGTGCGCGTGTTCGTGCCTCGCGCCGCGTGAGTGCTCAGCGAGCACGCGTCAGGACGAGATAGCCCGAGCGGAACACGACCGTCTCATCGGGGCCTGGTGCCGGCGCATCGTGCTCGTGGTACAGGAGCAGAGACCCGGGCGGCGGGGCATTGATGGTGTTCGCCTGCGTGTTGCGGAAGGGGATGGGCCAACGGCCCGTGTCAAGGTACAGGCGTGCCCCGCGGTGCGAGATGATGCCGCCCTGCCACACGTCCGGGCTTCCGTTCTCGCGGAGATAGGCCAGCAACGCCGGCCACTGGGGGTCCGGCTTCTCCTGAACGGAGACGGGCAGGACCGCGAGCACGATCGCCGCCGCGGGCGCCACCCACGGCGCGTGGCGCTCGAACGCGCGCAGAAACCGCTGGAGGGGCCGGGACTCGCGTCGCAAGAGCCACGCCGCGGGGAGCACCGCCAGCGCCGGATAGAACACGAGCCCGTACCTGTCGCGCCGATCGGGGAAGATGCTCAGCAGCGCGAGCCATCCGCAGACCCAGACGGCGCACGCGAGAAGAGCTTGCGGGTTCACGGCATCGACCCGCCGTCGGATCGTCATGATCGCCAGGCCCACGAGCGGAACGAGCCACGGCCAGTAGTGCAGCGCGAGCTTCTCGAGATAGAACCACCATCGCCCGACCGCGCTCGAGTTCACCACGTCGCTCCCGGAGGCACGCTCCGCGATCTCACGCCCGAAGTACTGGTTCGTGAACGCGTCGCCGTGCAGGTGGTGCATCGCCAGGTGCCAGGGCGCCGCGACGGAAATCGCGAGCGCGAGCGAAGCCAGGAACCACGGAAGCAGCCGCCACCGGCCCGCACACGCTGCCGCAACGGCAAGGATCGGGATCGCCGCGAGGCCGACCAGCGGCTTGCACATCAGGGCCAGTCCCACCGGGACGCCCGAGAGAGCCACAGAGAGAGCGGCGCGCCGGGAGGCGGGGCTCGCGATCGCACCGACCACGAGCCGGAGAGAGGCGATGAGAAAGACCGCCTGCCACATATCGAGCGAGATCTCGCGTGTGCGACGGAAGAACTCGTACGTCAGCGCGAGCACGATTCCCGCCCACATGGCCCCGCGCCCGGACATCACGATCCGCGCGGTCGAAACGGTCAGCACGACGCAGACTGCCGCGGCCAGGATCGTCGGCAGGCGCGCCGCCACCGGCCCCGGGCCGAGCACGTGCAGGAAGAGCCCTGAGATCCAGAATGCCAGGGGCGGCTTGTTGAAGTACGGCGCGCCGGGCTCGGCGTAGAGCGTCACGAACTCGCCGGTGCGCCAGGCCTGGAGCGAGATCGCCCCGTACCACGCGCCGTCGGAGCGCTGCCAATCGCCCGCGTCGAGGTGGGGCAGCGTCATGCACAGAAGCAGCAGCAGGGGGAGCGCGTAGACCCTGGCGCGCGACCACGATCCCGGTGAGCCGGACGTTCCGGGAAGGGAGGCGTCGGGCGCGTGGTGCATGACGGGACTGTCAACGCTTGGCGGGCTGCATCGCCTCCGTGGCCGCAGCGTCCATGTACAGGATGCACTGGCAGGAGACGCAACGAGTGATCGTGCCGTGCGTCATCAGCCGATTGACCGTCTCCACCGGGATGCTCATCATGCACGAGCCGCACGTGAACTCGTGACGCTTGCGGTCCTGGACCTCGACGGCGGCCATCGATTCCTCGTCCCGACGAGCAAAGAGCGACATGTACATGGCCAGCACCTGCGCCGGAACTTCGCGAGCGAGCGCGTCGCGCTCCTGCTTCAACGCCTCGACCCGCTCGCGGATCTCCTCCGCACGCTTGGTCTTGTCGTCCGCGGCAACGGACTGCATTCGCTTGCGCTCCGCCAGTTCGGCGTCGATGGACGCCGACTGGGCCCGCAGCGCGTCGATCTGGGCCATCTGCTCGAGAGCGACCGTCTCGATCTTCGACCGATCCGCCTTGATCGTGTTGATCTCGGTCAGGAACGCCTTGTACTCGCGATTGGTCTGAGCCGAGTTCATCTGGTTGCGCAGCTGCTCGATCCGCGCGTCCAGTCGGGCCATCTCGCCCTCCTGATTCGCCACCGAGGCGCCCAGATGCTTGAGCTGGGACTCGATCGTCTGCTTGCTCCCTTCGAGGGAGGAGAGCTGGCTGGTCTGCTCTCCGAGAAACCTCTCCGCGGCACGCAGGCGGGCCGTCAGGCCGCTCAGCTGCTTATCGACCAGAAAGACCTTGAGTAACTTGGCCGTCTCGCTCATCAGCATCTCCGACAATCTGGGAGGAAGTCTATCACATCTCAAACCGAATGGTGGACGAGAACACGGAGCAACCAGTACGCCGCCGGCGCCACGAGGAGGGGAGAGTCGATCACGTCCAGCATGCCGCCAAAGCCGGGCAGGATCCGCCCCGCGTCCTTGATGCCGGCGTCGCGCTTGAGCAGACTGGCCATCAGGTCTCCGACCTGGCCGACAATGGCGAACAGAACCCCAGCCAACGCCCCGCCCTGCCACGTGGGAAGGAGCGCATGTCCATAGTGGCGAAGCAGTTCCACGCCGAGGGCGCCGACGGCCGCCGCGACCACCGTGCCGCCCACAAGCCCCTCCCAGGTCTTGCCGGGGCTGAGCCAGACGATGAGCTTGTGACGCCCGATCGCCTTGCCCGTGAAGTAGGCGCCGATGTCACAGGACTTGGTCGTGACGAGGATCCACAGCAGAATCCACGCGGAATGCTCGCGCCGGATTGCCAGGATGAAGCCGAACATCAGCCCGAGGTACACGAACGCCAGCAGCGTGCCACCCGTCGCCGCGATGACCCCTTCCACCGTCTGACGCCGCGAGTAGAACGCGAGGGAGATCACGAGAACAAGCGCCGCAGCCGACGAGACCACCGTCGCGCTGTGCTCGCCCCGGAACTCGGTCGGAACGAGGCACGAAACGGCCAGGCCGAGCATGGCGGCGGCGCACGACAGGCGCATCGACGCTTGGATGCCCTTGTCACGCAGGATGCGCACCAACTCCCGAGCCGCGACGAAGCTCAGCGTCAGGACCACGACGAAGACGACCACGCCCGGTGGAAAGTCCCGGTGGCCGGGGATCAGAGCGGCGAGCCAGCCCGGCAGCGGCTGACGATCCAGCCACGAGTCGAGGGCGATTCCACCCACCAGCAGGAGGATCAGGACGGGGCCGAGGAGCAGTCGTTGCTTGAGCACGGTGGCGCGATGTCTTTGGTTTCGGAACCCGGCAGACCGCCGAACTTCCGCTGGCGGCAAGCATAGTCCCGGATCGCGTCGCAGAGATCGCTCGGCCCGAAATCAGGCCACAGCGTGCGTGTCACGTGGATCTCGGCGTAGCTGATCTGCCAGAGCAGGAAGTTGCTCACCCGCATCTCACCCGCCGTTCGGATCAGAAGGTCCGGGTCGGGGATGTCGCTCGTGTACAGCCGCGCCTCAACGGCTTGATCATCGATCGCCTCCGGGTCGATCCGTCCATCTCGGGCGTCGCGGGCCAGGAGCCGCGCCGCACGAGTGATCTCGGCGCGACCGGAATAGTTGATCGCGAGCACGAGCGTCGCCCCGGTCTGGTGCCGGGTCGCGGCCTCCACATCCTCGAGCGCCGCGCGAGCATGCGTCGGGAGCGCATCCCGATCGCCGATCCAGCGCACCCGGATCCCCTCGCGCACGAGCGACTCCTGCTCGGAGCGACAGTAGAGCACGCAGAGTTCCATCAGGGCGTCGATCTCTTCCTTCGGGCGGCGCCAGTTCTCCGACGAGAACGAGTAGAGCGTCAGGTACCGCACGCCGAGCGGCTGGCAGGCCTTCATCACCTCGCGCACCGATCTCGCCCCGGCCCGGTGCCCCTCGGATCGCGACAGGCCTCGTCGCTCCGCCCATCGCCCGTTGCCGTCCATGATGATCGCCACGTGCGTCGGGACACGATCTCTCGGGACACTTCCGAGCAGCGAGGCGATGGGGTCGAGCGGAAGAGCGTCGGCGGTCACGCGAGATTCCTCACGAGCGATTGCTCGCGACCCGGCCCGACGCCGACGATGACGACCGGCACGCCCACGAACTCCTCCACGTACGCGACATATCGCCGCGCGTTCGCCGGAAGGTCATCGAACTGGCGGCATTCGGTCAGGCCCGGCTCGATCGTCGGGAGTTCCTTGTACTGCGGCTCCACCAGCCCGAGTCGCGACCCGTCGGGAATGAAGCGATCGGTCTGGCCCTCGGGCGTGCGGTACGCCACGCAGACGCGTGGCCGGTCGACGCCGGAGAGCACATCGAGAAGCGTCAGCGCGATGCCGGTCGCGCCGTTGATCATCGCGCTGTACCTGACGGCCACCAGGTCGAGCCAGCCGACCCTGCGGGGCCGACCCGTCGTCGTGCCGAACTCACGCCCACGCTGCCGGATTCCCTCGCCCACCGCGTCGAAGAGCTCCGTCGGCATCGGTCCGGAACCGACTCGCGTTGAATAGGCCTTGGCGACGCCGATGATCCGCGCAAGCCGGTTGGGCGGCACGCCCGTGCCGGGGCCGATCCCGGACACGGAGCAGCTCGAACTCGTCACGAACGGATAGGTCCCGTGGTCGACATCCAGCAGCGTCGCGTTGGCGCCCTCAAACAGCAGACGCTTGCCCTGCGCGAGCATGTCGTGCAGCAGATACGTCGTGTCCCGGATCGACGGGCCGAGCAGCTCGCCGGCTCGGATCGCCCGGTCCGCAATGGCATCGGCGTCGAGCGGCGCGAACGAACTGGAAAGACCCGAGAGCATCGCGTTCTTCAGCCGACACGCCAGCGTCACACGCTCGCGCACGACCTCCGGGCGGACCAGATCCCCCATCCGAAGCGCCGTCGCTCGGTTCACCTTGTCCGCGTAGGCGGGGCCGATGCCCCGGCGCGTTGTCCCGATCTGGCCAGGTCCCGACCCGCCCGAACTCTCGGCGCGGGCCGCGTTCAGCATGTCCTCGCGCAGCCCGTCCTCGATCTTGTGATAGTCGAGCACGACGTGGGCGCGGTCAGAAATAACCAGCCCGGAAACGTCCACGCCGCGCTTCTGAAGCCCGGCACGCTCCTCGAGCAGCTTCTCGGGGTCGACCACGACACCGTTCCCGACCACCGCCGGCTTGCCCTTCGCGAGAATGCCCGAGGGAATCAGATGCAGCGCGTAGCGTTCGCCCCCCACAACCACCGAGTGGCCGGCGTTCGCCCCTCCGTTGTACCGAACCGTCGCGTCGTGGGCGTCCGCCAGAAGGTCGACGACCTTCCCCTTCCCCTCGTCGCCCCATTGGAGCCCCACGACGGCGGTGCACTGCTGACTCTGGCGGCCCGATCCCTGGTCCGGCATGGTGGTCTCCTGTGGCCCGAGAACAATAGCCGGACGCCCCGCACAACCCGCACATCCTGACACGCTCCGATGCCCCGGCACGCACGCCGCGGCGGGCGTTCAAGGCGCTCGTGCGATTCACCGATGCTCCATGCAAGAGGCGAACCGAATGCCAGACGCACACGTCAGAATCATGTGCCCGAGTCTTCTCTGCCGGAAGGTGCTGTCGGTTCCGGCGAGCGCAAGGGGCAAGACCGTGCGCTGCAAGGCATGCAGCACCGTGATTCGGATCCCCGAGAAGCAGGCAGTCGTCGCCCCGTCCGTCCCGCCTCCGGAACCGGCTCCGGCCGCAAAGGGCAAGACGCCCAAGGCCGCGTAAGTTCCGCGACACGATCAGAGCTTCGGCTGATCGTCATCCTCGTCGTCAAGATCAAAGTCGAACTCGAAGGCGCTGCTCCCCTCGTTCTCGTTGGCAGTGACAGCCCCGAGCGTCGGACGCGTTGCGGTCGTTTTCGCGTCCGAGGGCTTCATGCCGCCCGGGGCCGGCATCGCCCCCTTCGTGCCGGCTTCCGGATCGATCTGCGTCGGCTGGCCGTTGATCTTCACCACGAAGACGCAGGGCCCGACCGCGAGCAGATCGCCCGCTTTCAACACCTGCTCGACAACTTTCTTCTGGTTGATCCAGGTGCCGTTGGCAGAGCCCAAGTCCCTGACGCTCAGCGACTTGCCATCGTTCACCAGCTCGCAATGCTGGCGCGACACGCTCCCCAGCGGGATGCGGATCTGGCAATCGTCGCGCCGACCGATCACCGATCGCTCGCGCTTCAGGGGCACTTCTCGCTTCTGCGATCCCGGGCGGACAAGAATCAGACTCGTTTCCACCAGTTCACCCCCTCCGCGACGGAGGATTGCGGGCCTCACCTGCGATCCCATGCGACCGGCCGCGGATCGACCGGACGCCCAACATGCAGGACCATACCGAGTTACGAGTCCTGCGGCAACGCGCCGGGGTTTCTTCAAGGGCATTCCTGGGGTCAACACCCTACCAGGCCGTCTACGGGTCGGTCCCAGCGAGATCCCTCTACATCCACATCCCTTTCTGCTCGCACAAGTGCCACTACTGCGACTTTTACTCGATTGTCGACACCCGCGACCGGCAGGAGGCGTTCGCATCGCGCCTCATCCGGGAGCTGGCCGCGATTGCGCCGTGCGCCGCAGGTGCGCCCCTCCGCACGATCTTCGTCGGGGGCGGCACGCCCAGCATGCTCCGGCTGGCCCTTTGGGAGCGAGTGCTCGACGCCCTCCATCGGCACTTCGACATGTCGGCCATGGCAAGCAGCCGCGGCAATGCGAGTGGGGGGGAGTTCACCGTCGAGTGCAATCCCGACACCGCGACGCCCGATCTCCTCGCGCTCCTGGCCTCGCGAGGCGTGACCCGTGTGAGCATGGGCGCACAGTCCTTTCACGTCGCACACCTCAAGACGCTCGAACGCTGGCACGACCCCGAAGCCGTGCCGCGGGCGGTGGAGGCGGCGCGGGCCGCCGGGATCGCCCGCCAGTCGCTCGATCTCATCTACGCAATCCCCGGCCAGACGATCGAGGATCTTGATCGCGACCTCGACGCCGCGCTCGCGCTGAAGACCGAGCACGTCTCGGCCTACACCCTGACCTATGAGCCCGGCACCGCCATGACCGCCCGCCTGGCGCGAGGCGAGTTCGCCCGCGCCGACGAGGATCTTGAAGCGGACATGTTCGAGCACGCCGCCCGTCGACTCGCCTCAGCCGGGCTGGGCCGCTACGAGGTCTCAAACTTCGCAAGGCCCGGCGCCGAGTGCCGCCACAACATGGCGTACTGGCGTCAGGACCAGTGGCTCGCCGCCGGCCCCTCCGCCAGCGGCCACTTCGCGGGTCACCGCTGGAAAAACGTCCCACGCCTCGATGAGTATCTGGAGTCCGATGATGCCGGCTTCGCCCCCGTGATCGACCACGAGCCGCCGGACGCCCGCCGCGCGCTCGGCGAGGCCCTGATGACCGGCGTGCGTCTGGCCGAAGGAGTCGATGTCGAGCGGCTGATGTCACGCGCGGATCGGATCGATCCTGCGATTCGGCCGCGTGTGGAGCGCGTCATCGAGCGTTACACCCAGTCCGGACATCTCGTCCGTGTCACCGCGACCGACGGCGAGCACATCGCGCCGACCGACAGCGGCTTTCTGCTCGTCGACCGGATCGCGAGGGAAGTGCTGGGAGCGATCGAGCGTCGTCCCTGATTACTCCGCAGCGACTTTCGGCAAGAGTCTTCCGGTCGTCATCTTCGAGATCGGGTACGCCGCCGCGACCGCGCGCAGGTCCGCCAGCGTCACCGCATTGATCTGCGCCAACTCCTCTTCCAGCGTCCGGTACTCGCCGAGCAGCGTCCAGAGCCGCCCGATCCGGTGCATCCGGTCATGCGGGCGCTCGCCCCCGAGCGTCACCGCCGTCGCCAGCTTGTTGCGAAGCCGCATGAGGTCATCCTCGGTGAGCGAGTCGGGGAGGTTCGCGATCTCGCGTTCGACCACCGACCAGCACTCCGGCGCGTTCTCCGGATCGCACGAGCAGTAGACGTAGTACTCGCCGGTGCCGTCGTGCGCATCGTGCGCCGCCTGGGCCTCGTCCGCGAGGCCGGTCTCGATCAGCGCCCAGTGCAGGCGGCTGTTGTCCGGCCCGCCGAGGATCTGCGCCAGCATTGCCGCGGCATACCGCCTCGGATCCTGCGCGCTCGGCGCGAGCGCCATCCCCAGCATGTACGCGCGGCTGACCTTCTCGTCGCGAATCTCGAATGAGCCCTCCCACACCGGCGGCGCCGCCGAGTCCCGCTTCGCGCCCGTCCGGGGCCACGTGCCGCACAGCGATTCGACGTGCTTCACCGCGCGGTCAAAGCTCACCCGCCCCGCGAACGCGACCGTCGTCGTGTCGGCGGAATAGCGATGGTTGAAGTACCCCGCCATCTGGTCGCGCGAGAGCGCCGTGATCGTCTCGTTCGTGCCGAGCACGCGGTGCGACATCGGATGGTTCGGATAGTGCTTCTCCACGCACGCCTCGTACAGGACCCAGAAGGGGTTGTCCTTGTACATCGCGATCTCTTCCAGGATCACGCCCTTCTCGGTGTCGAAATCGCTGTTGCGAAGCGCAGGACGCATCATCTTCCCGAGCAGGTCCGTCGCGGCGTCCAGGTGCTCCGGCAGCACGTGCGCGTAGAAGCACGTCATCTCGTTGCTCGTGAACGCGTTGTTCCGCGCCCCAAGCTCGTCAAACCCTCGGTTGATGTCGTCGGATGTCAGCGTCTCCGTCCCCTTGAACATCATGTGCTCGAGGAAGTGGCTGACGCCCATCACGGCCGGGGCCTCATCGCGAGCCCCGGTCCGCACGAAGAACCCGCACGCCGCCGTGTGCGCGTCCGGGTCGCACTCGCCGATGATCGTCAGGCCGTTGGGGAGAACGTGCTTCTTGAAGGTGATCGGCATGGATGACTCTATCGGCTCTTGTGGTCACGCCGCTCTCCAGAGCGGTGCGGATCGGACACCCCGGCCCCCAACGCGTTCCGGAGCCGGCGACACACCGCTTCCGGGTCCGTCTCGCGGCACACCACCGAAGAGACCGCGATCCCCGTGCAACCCCGCGCCACCAGCTCGGGCAGATTCTCCGGCGTGATCCCGCCGATCGCAAGGTGCGGCACACGGGACGCCAGGGCGTCCGCAAGGTACGCCGAGAGATACGCGGGACCCTGCGTGACCGGCTTGTCCTTTGTTGACGTCGCGAACATCGGCCCGACGCCGCAGAGATCCGCGTGCGCCGCCGCCGCAGCTCTCGCCTCCTCAATCGTGCCCGTCGACACGCCGACGAGCGCGCGTTCGCCGACGATGGTGCGGGCGTCCGCCGGAGCGAGGTCTCCCTGCCCGACGTGGACCCCGTCCGCGCCCGCCAGACGCGCGATGTCCGGCCTGTCATTGACGACGACGATGGCGTCGCGACTCACGCGATCGCGGATCTCGATGACGCGCCGCGCACGCGCGAGCAACTCGCGGTCGCCGAGATCCTTCTCACGGATCTGAACGATGTTGCATCCGCCCGCCAGCGATCGCTCCACGACGCTCTCCCACGGCAGCACGCACATCGAGCCGGTCACCAGCACGCACAGCCGAATCTCGGGAACCGTCGGCCTCGCCAGCGCGAGCACCAGCCGCCTCTCGATGGTGTACGAGGCGTACCGGGCGTGCTCGATCGCGCCCGCATCCGCGCCGATCGCCTTTGCCGCTTCCTCCATGGATCGAAGCGCCTCGCCCAGTCGCGACGCGTTGGCCCTGGCCACGTGAACCAGATCCGCCCGCGTCGATTCGCCCGGCGCTGAGATCGCTGTTCCGACATCCCCTTCCGTGTCGCGGGACTCCAGCAGCATCAGAGCATCGGGCAGGGAGGCCGCGAGCGAGCCGACGGCCTCTGTCAGCGCGTGGCGCAGGCGCTTGAGGTCTCCGGACAGATCCTGGTCGTTCAGGGCGAATCT
>JAPKGU010000072.1 GCA_026647565.1 Phycisphaerales bacterium
ATCCACGATCGGCAGCCCGAACGCCGCCGTCTTGCCCGTCCCCGTCCGCGCCTGCACGACCGCGTCGCGCCCGCGCGTGGCCGGCTCCCACACGGCGAGCTGCACCGGCGTCGGGTGCACGTAGCCGATCTCGGCGAGCGTCTCGCGCAGCTCGCTCGACAGCGGGAGCACGTCGAAGGTCGGCGGCGGGGCCTCGGGGATCGAGGTCGCGGCCGCGCCCGCGGGATCTCCTGCGGGGCCAGGTTCTCCGGCCGCCGTTGCGGTCGCGGAAGGAAGGTTCGGATCGGTCATGGTGCCTTGCTCGGTCGCCGGTGCGCGAGGTTCTGTCGGGTCTGGTGGTTGCGGGGCCGCCGGCCCTCGGCCGGAGCTCACCGCGGTGGCGCGGGGCCGAGCTCGCCGTTGACGATGTCCCGGACCTTTCGCCGGAGGGGGGCGAGGTCGCCTGCCTCCCGCCGCGCGGCACATTCCACCGGCTGCTCGCACCGTCGGCCCGAATCGTCGTGGGCGCGAACGCCATCGCGTCATAGTGGATGCCCGCCTCAAGGGACGGCTTCGGCGCAACCAGATCGAGGAGCGAAAGCGCAGTGCGTTCGACGACATCTTGACGTGCCGACTCACGACCAGGCCGCTTGCCCTCGGGCTTCCGGTACTGCTCGATCTTGTCTAAGGAGAAAAAATCCCCGCCATCTTCGACCAGCGTGAGAAAGGGGCTGATTCCCACAGGCCGACCGGACTCGTCCTTCGCCGCGACCTTTTTCCCTTGCACCGCTCGCCCTCTGGCAACGGACCCATCCAACAGAAAGAAGAAGAAGCCAAAGACGGCCTGATGCCGGTAAACACGTAGCACGGCGCTGTCCCCCAGCGCTTCCTCCACGCGGTTGGTGATGTTCCGATAGGCGTTCTGCATCGACTTCACGGAGATGAGAATCTTCGGGTTGCCTTCGAGGGGGTAGCAGACATCGAAACTCTTGGTTCGATGATCACGGAACTTGATGATGCGGGGTCCTACTTGATCCCGTGGCACGCCAAGTTGGCGAGCGAGTTCGGCTCTCCAGTAATCCTCGAACACGGAGATGTGCTCGGAGGCCGTGGTCGTCAGGTTGCGATCCTTGATCGGCACGTCCAGCGGCCGGCCGAGCGCTGTGTGTGACGCTTTGAGTGCGTCGTAGTACTTGGTCCAGAATTGACGACTCGCCTCCCGAAGGGTGCTTTCGCTGTCTGAACCCGGATTCGGTGTACGCCGCGCCATGCGGGCAGAGTATTCGACATCCTCATGGTTGGCTATTTCACAGCAGTGCGGGGAATGACCATCCCCAGCGGGGAAGTGGCATCCCGAGAGAGCCCGGCAGACACTTTTTCTTTCGCGAGCGCTGCGAATTGCCCCCCGCGCCGGAAATAAGGGTTAGGGGGGTGGGCCTGTCGCCCGACACCCCCCGGCAAGGAGACCACCGTGACCCGAATCGGATTGACCCTCGACGAGCACCTCGACCTCCGCGTGACGCCCCGGACGGGTGCGGACCCCGTGTTTCATGAGGCGGCCCGGGAGGAACGGGACCGGATGTTCCCGATGGCGACCGCTGCGGCATCGCACCACCTGCGGTCCCGCGGCTACGACTGCCGCCCCGCGATCCTCGACGCGCTGATCCGGCAGGGGGTCGTCACGCCGTCGCAGCCCGACGCATGGACTCAGGCCGATGTGGACGCCGCGGCTGATCACCTCGAAGAGGCGGGCGTGTTCACGCCCTATGCGGCGATGTGCATGGCCCTCGGGTGCCGGTACGCGGACTTCCTGCGCCCCCTCCGCGAAGCCGCCGAGCGCGAGACGGCCAAGTACGGGCGGCCCGTGCGGCCCGACGACCAACTCTTCGTCATGCACCGCGTGCCCCCTCGCGAGAACACCCTGGCGCTGATTTCCTTCACGTTGTGCGACGACATCCGCGAGAGGCTCGAGCGTGGCGAGGAGGTCTGAATGCCCGACCCCTCACCCCCCGAACTCGAACTCACGCCCGACCTGCTCGATTTCGCCCGGCAGAAGGGGATCGAGATTGCGAAGGGCTTTCGGAATTCACGGGTCGACCCCGAGGACGCGGCACAGCACGCTCTGCTGCACCTGATCGCCAAGCCGCCCCGGTGGGACCCGGCCCGGGGCGCGAGCCCGACGACTTTGATCCACACGATCGTGCAGCGAGCCGTCATCAAGTTCGTCGAGCGAGAGGCACGCGATGTTCGACAGTTCAGGACGCTGCACGAGCCTGCGGAATCCTCACCAGCGGCGGCTGAGGGCGTTCATCCGGATCCTGTAGGAACGGAAATCGCCATCAGCCGCACGGTTGGCCTTTCGCAGTCGTTCTGGGCCAAGGAAGACGTGTTCGAGTACATCGACAACGAAGACAGCCGCGCACTGTGCCAAATCGTGATGGAGTGCGATGGAAACGTCAGTGAGGCTGCGAGGCGGCTCGACGAGAAAAAGAGCACGATCCGTTACCGGTTGAAGTTGCTGATCCCGAAGCTGCTGGCGAAGGGCTTCAAGGTGGTCTCAGAAGGAGAGTTCCATGAACGTAAACACGGTCACGGATGACCTGCTACTCACGGCCGCCGAGGTCGAGATCGAGGCCGCGGGCAAGGACGCCCGCCCGAAGATCAGCGTCGTCGCCTACACCGGCCGCATCATGCGCGTGCCCGGCTGGGGCGACATCGCGATCGACCTGGCGGGGTTGGAAGCGGGCGGCCAGGTGCCGCTGCTGGCCGACCACAACGCCAGCGTCGGCAGCGTCGTCGGCCACGGCGAACCCGCCGTCGCCAACGGGCGGCTGATGGTCGCGGGTGTCGTCAGCGGCGCTGGCGAACCGGCGCGGCATGTCGTCGAGATGGCCCGGGGCGGATTCCAGTTCCAGGCATCGGTCGGCGTCGCGCCCACCGAGCACGAGCGGGTGAGGCCGAACCAGTCGGTCGAGGTCAACGGGCGGTCGCTGTCGTCGCCGGGCGGGTTCACGCTTGTGCGCAAGGGGCGGCTGCGGGAAGTCAGCATCACGCCGCTGGGGGCCGACGCGGAAACGTCGGTGGCCATCGCGGCTTCACGTCAAGGACGGACGAATATGGCGGACATCGCACACGAAGATCAGATCCGCGCCGACGAGCGCGACCGGCTGAAGGAGATTGAACTGACGTGCCGCCCCATCTTCGCGGGTGGGGGCGAGCGGGACTGGGGCGTGCACCAGAAGCGGGTGGACGACCTGAAGGCGAAAGCCGTCGCGGGCGACATGACCGTCAGCGAACTCCGCGCGGGCGTGCTCGAAGTCCTGCGGGCCTCGCGCCCCGTTTTCTCCGGCGTCATCACCGGCGGCGGCTCGGGCCACATCCCGCGTGCCCAGGTCATCGAGGCGGCGATCCTCAAGCGGGCGGGCTTCGCCGCGCTCGCCGAGAAGGCCCTCGGCCCGGCGTGCATGGAGGCGGCCGACGGCCTGCGGGTGGCCCACACCCTCGATCTGTGCCGAGCGGCCCTGCACTACGAAGGCGTCGAGGCACCGACCGATCGCGAGGGCATGGTGCGGGCGTCCCTCACGACGCACACGCTCGCCGAGGCGCTCGGCGGCGCGGTCAACAAGGTCCTGCTCGACGGGTATCAGGAGAGCCCGGCGACCTGGCGTTCGTTCGCAGGCGTGCGGTCGGTGCCGGACTTCAAGACGGCCACGGCGATCCGCCCCTCGTTCACGGGCTCGCTGCAGCAGATCCCGCCCGGCGGCGAGTTCAAGCACGGCGGCGCCGATGAGGCGACGACCCAGTACAAGGTGGACACCTACGGCAAGATGTTCTCCATCGACCGTCGCGATCTCATCAACGACGACCTGTCGCTGTTCGACAGCGTCGCCCGCGCGATGGGCCAGGCGGCAATGCGGAAACTGTCCGACCTCGTCTATGACACGCTACTCACGAACGCCGGCGCATTCTTCGCGGCGGGCAACGGCAACTACATCACCGGGGCTGACACCAACCTGAGCACAGACGGTCTAAGCAAGGCGATCACCGCCATGCTCACGCAACGAGACGCCGAGGGCAACGACCTGGACCTGCGTCCGACCCGGCTGGTCGTGCCGCCGGAACTTCAGACGGTGGCCCGCGCCGTGCTCGAGAGCGAGTACATCGCGGCCCAGACGAACCTGCCGACCGGCAACAGCCTCCGCAATGCGGTGGGCCTTGAGGTCGAGCCGCGCCTGAGCAACACGAAGAAGTACGGCACCAAGGCCTCAACGAAGCACTGGTACTTGTTTGCCGCACCGGCGGCAAGCCCGATCATCGTCGGCTTCCTCAACGGCCAGCAGACGCCGACGGTCGAGTTCTTCGGGCTCGACCAGACGGTGAACAAGTTGGCGGTGTCGTGGCGCGTCTACTTCGACTTCGGCGCGGCCCTGTGCGACCCGCGGGCGGCGGTGCGGAGCAAGGGCGAGGCGTAATCGGTCGGCGCTGGTGCGGCCGGGGGCGGTTGCGGGCTGCCCCCGGCCTTTCTCTCACACGGATCACGAATGACGCACGCCGCGCCGATCGCGGCGGCGCGATGGGTGCGCTCATGGACGAGCAGCAGGACATCCCGCCGTCCCAGATCCAGATCGGCGACATCGCCTTCGGGATCGAGTTCATCGACGTGCCGGATGCGGCCGCGCGGTGGGCAGAGGCCCTCGAGCACCTAAGTGCGTGGCTCCTGGCCGAATGGGAACGCGAGCAGATGGAAAGCGAGACGAAGTAGCCGTGGCCAGAAACGACGAGTTCGGCATCATCGTAGTGGCGGGCCAGAGGTTCGCCCGCTGGTACGACGATGGGCCATCGCCAAGGCGGTTCGATGGCAGCGATCAAGTTGATGTTGAGCGGGCGTTCCGCCGTGGCTTCATGGAAGCAGCACGCGAGGTCGCTGCTTGGAGCGAGCCCGATGACGACGCATGCGAGGCGGCATGGGCCGCTCGTCGCAGCACATACGCAATGGCCCTCGTGCGCGTCCCGTCCGCCGACTACTTCGCCATCGCGGAGTCCGATAGGGGAACGTATCCGGACAGCGACCAGATCGTCTATCGCCTTGGGCACGCTGTAGCCGCCGCGGAAGCCCGCGGCCGCGACCAAGCGACGGCAATGACGCGCGACGCCTGGTTGCGCTTCCGCAAGCACGGCGCGTCGGATGACAGCATCAAGCAACTGCTGCCGATCTGGCTCGCCGAGGCTGAAGAGTGGGCCAGCAGCGACATCGATCCCGCGCGGAGCACTTGCCCGCCGTTTCTGGGCGACTACGTGCCGCCTGAAGAGGCAGCAGCAAGCCTCCCAGAGGCTGTGCCAACTCCTGCTCCCTTTGTCAGCGCACGCCAGCTCATGGCGACCTGCCCGGCGCTGCGGCCGCCGGTGATTGAAGGCCTGCTCCGCGAGGGCGAGACGATGAACGTGATCGCCTCGCCCAAGACCGGCAAGTCGTGGCTCGTGCTCGACCTGGCCATCGCGGTCGCCACGGGCCGACCTTGGCTCGGTCGCTTCGCCACGGTCGCCGGCGATGTTCTGATCATCGACAACGAACTGCATGGCGAGACGTCGGCCAACCGCATCCCGAAAGTCGCCAAGGCCCGCGGCATCGGCACCGACGAGTTCGCCGACAATGTGTTCATCCGCAACCTGCGAGGCGGGCTCCAGGACATCGTCTCGCTCGGCTCGTTCTTCCGCGACATCGAACCGGGCCGCTTCCGCCTGATCGTGCTCGACGCCTTCTACCGCTTCCTGCCCGCGGGCACGGACGAGAATGCCAACGCCGACATGGCGTCGCTCTACAACCACATCGACCGCTACGCCGCCGACCTCGGCTGCGCGTTCGTGCTGATCCACCACTCGAGCAAGGGCAACCAGTCGGGCAAGTCGGTGACCGATGTCGGCGCGGGTGCAGGCAGCCAAAGCCGCGCCACCGATGCACACCTCGTCCTGCGGCCGCACGAGGAATCCGATGTGGTCGTGCTGGAAGCGGCCGTGCGGTCATGGCCGCCGCTCGATCCGGTGTGCCTCCGGTGGGCGTTCCCTGTCTGGGACATGGCCGACGACCTCGACGCCAAGCGACTCAAGGTCGAATCGTCGCGACGACGGCAGCGCAGCGAGCGCCCGCCGCCACCCGAGGACTGGACGCCCGATCGCTTCGTCGGCGCGTTCGTGTCGGGTGGCCCGGCGCTGCGCGATGAGATCCTGCTGGCCGCCACGAAGGACCTCTCCCATGCCCAAGCCACCCGCCTTCTCAAACTCGCCGAAGCCCGGGGGCTCGTGCAGCGCTCCCAGCCCGGCCCGTCCGAGCGCGTCCGTTTCGTCGTGGCGCGTCAACCCGAGACTGGCCCGTGAGGGGGGAGGGGGGTTGCGCGCGAACGTGTGCGCGCGTACGCCCCCCCCAGGGGGCGTACGCGCCTGGGGGGTGTGGGGGGAGAACGTGACCCCCCTCCCCCCTTGGTTCCTTCCTGGCCGACCCGGCGAACCGACGCCCGCGGGAACAGCCGCAAGGGGAATCAGTGTTTGTTTCGCCTGTCCGGGCGGACTTTGCCCAGATGTTGCCCACTCGGGCGAGATGTCGCAGAAAGCCCTTGAACTTTGCGACCCATGACGCCCTGATGTGACCAACGCGGGTGGCGACACCACTCGCGATGGAGACCACGAACATGAACGCGAAGAAGACCACGAAGCCCGAACCGACCGCACACGAGGCCTATGCCGCGCGGGCCAACGACATCGCCCGCCTGATCGACGTGCTGCAGATGGAAATCGAGAAGCACGCCGACGCCGCGAAGGGCGACCCGAAGTGCTGGGGGCGCGTTGGCGACCTCGGCAAAGTCCGCAGCGACCTCATCGACACGGTCGGCTTCATGAGCGGGATGGATCGAGAGGACGTCGAGCGCTTCCTGGCCGACTGACGACGCCCCGGCGCGGGGCACCGCGCCGCGGGCGATTCTCCGCCGCGCGTGCGGCGGTGTTTCGCACCCCATGTTTGGAGATGATCATGAGCACGAAGACGAAGAAGGCCCCGAAGACCGTCCGCATGTCCAAGAGCGCCGCCCGCGCCGAGGGCGCTGCCCGCACCAAGCGGAACCTGGCCAACGCGAAGGCGACCGCCGGTTCGAAGCACGCCACCGACAAGCGGCTCAGCGCCATCAGCGCCGCCGCCAAGGTGCTGGCCGATGCTGGCAAGCCGATGCGGGCCAAGGAAATGATCGAGGCGGCGAGCGCGAAGGGCCTGTGGTCGAGCCCCAAGGGCAAGACCCCCGAGGCCACCCTGTACGCCGCCATCATCCGTGAGATCGCCGCCAAGGGGAAGGCGGCACGCTTCAGCAAGGTCGAGCGCGGCCTGTTCGCCGCGACGGAGGGGGCATGATCGCCAACGACATCCGATTCGCGGTTGGCTATGCCCGGCGCTCGACCGACCTGCAAGAACGGTCGCTTCCCGACCAGAAGGTGGCGGTCGAGCGCTGGGCGAGAGATCACGGCTTCCGCATCCTGCGGTGGTTCGTGGACGACGCCATCAGCGGAACCAGCGCCCGGGGTCGCGACCAGTTCACCCGACTCATCCATGAGGCGGAGAACGGGCGCGACTTCGACGCGGTGCTCTGCTACGACATGTCTCGGTTCTCGCGCGGCGGAACCAACGAGACCGGCTTCTACCTGCACCGGCTCCGTCTGGCGGGCGTCGAGACGCACTTCACCGCTGAGGGCATCCCCGAAGGCGACGAAGGTGAACTGCTCCAAGGCGTGAAGTCATGGCAGGCCCGCCAGTACTCGGTGAAACTCTCGCGCGACAGCATTCGCGGCCAGCACTCGACGGTGACCGTGAAGCACAGCGCGATGGGTGGTCGCTCCCCATATGGCTACGACCGCCAGTACGTGTCCGCCAACGGGCAGGTGCTGAAGACCGTCCGGACGCTCTCCGACGGGCGACGCCAGGAGTTCGGGCCGGACGGTCGCCACCTGCGCTTCATCGATCCGAAGGAGAAACTCCCCAAGAAGATGAAGTCGGACATCGTGCGGCTCATCCCCGGCGACCCGAAGCACATCGCCGTCGTGCGCGACATCTTCGAGATGTGCGCCAAGGGGCTGGGCTTCCGGTCGATCCTCATCGCGCTCAACGCCAAGGGCATATCCGGCCCGATGCACGCCCGCTGGAACCAGATGGCGGTGAAGTCGATCCTCCAGAACCCGTGCTATCGCGGCGCGCTCGCATGGAACCGGCGCACGTTCGGGAAGATCCATGAGGTGGCGTCCGACGGGTCGGCCATCCCGAAGAAGGTGGCCAAGACCACGCGCAACCCCAAGGACCGCTGGATCGTCATCGAAAAGGTCCACGAGGCGATCGTGCCGCCGGACCTGTTCTGGAAGGCGCACGAGCAGATGGCCAAGCGCCGCAATGCGGGTGGCCTGGCCCGCCCGACGCAGCGGTACCTGCTGTCCGGGCTCGTGCGGTGCAAGCACTGCGGGCACAACTTCTGGGGCTGCGTCCTCAAGAACTCGGCCGGGGAGATCCGGTACTACGCCGACGGTGGGTATCGCGCTCAGGGCATCGGCGTCTGCAAGGCGACGCACATCCAGGCCGTCGCGCTCGACCGCTGGGTGCTGGACCAACTCCGGGCCACCGTCTTGGCCGACAAGGCCGGGGTCGAGCGGGCGATCGAGCAGTTCGTGAAGGCCGCATGCGGGCGCGGCGCGGCCGCGAAGGCGCAGCCGGACCGCAGCAAGGAACTGGCCGACCTGAACAAGCGGATCAAGACGACCGTCGCCCTGCTTTCGGACAGCGACCTCGCCGACGTTGGCGAACTGCGGACCGCGCTCGTCGATCTCAAGCGGCGACGCGAGACCCTCGAGGCGGACGTGGCGAACAAGCCAGCATCCCCAAAGTCGATCGACCCCGATCGCCTCCGCGCCTGGGCACGCGAGCAGGTCGCTGGACTGTCGCAGGCTCTCAAGCCCGGCACGCCGATGCTGGAGGCACGCGCGGCCGTTCACGCGTTCATCCCGAAGATCGAGATCGACCCGAACCGAAAGGTGGGTACGCTCTACCTGCCGCGCGACACGTGCAGCGCCCTTCAATCGGCGTTTGTCAGACGGGATACGAGCGCATCCTCGATCCACTCGTGGATCGTGCTCTGCGCGGAGCGCTTCGCGTCGCCGAGATGGTCGAGCAGGGGCGTCTCGAACGGGCTGACGATCGAGACGATGTCGGCGACGTCCTCGGCGAGTTCGGGGAGGGTCGCGCCGGCTCCGAAGGTTGGCTTTCCGGTGAAGGGCATGGGGATCCTTTCAAATGGCCAAACGGCAGACAGCCAGATGGCAGACAGAGGAAGGAAGCGAGCAATGAACAGCGAGGATCGAGTGCGTGACGACGTGACTTCCGCTCACGCGCCGCGTCGGAGGCGGAGGTACTTCAGGAGCTGGGTGCGATTGCCGCTGGTGCGTGCCTCTTCGAGCGCATCCTCGATGGGCGTGCGTCGCGGCTCGCCGGGCTCTCCGGCCATGGCGGCGCCGGCGACTCGGGCGGGGGCGCGGAAGAGGTAGGGGCGCTCGGAGGCGAGGCGTGCGGCGGCGCTGATGGCCAGCGAGCGTGCGTCGTCCGGGGGCGCACCTTCCAGTTCGCGTTCGAGGAGCGTGAGGCAGAGGTCCGGATCGATGGGGTTGAGTGGCGCGAGTGCGTCGGTCATGGCCTTCTCGCGCTGGGCCTCGGCCTGGGCCTGGGCGTGTGCCGCGGCGACGCTCTGGAGGTTGCGCTCGTGTGTGGCGCAGCGTTCGGTGAGTGCTGCGAGTTCTTTCTGAGCGGCGTCGAGCGCGGCCTCGGCCTTGAGCGCGCGGTCCTTCCACTCGATCTCCTCGATCGGGCGCGGGCGGCGCTGGGTGGGGTGGGTCGGGATCGGCTCGGGGCCGGGACCTGGATCTGCGGGCATGAGAATCTCCTTGCGTGGGTGCTGGGGTGTGGGGATCAGGACGTTGGCGGGGATGTGTGTGTCGATGTCTCTGCGATTCCCTTGAGCGGATCGGGCCAGACGATGCGGGTCGCGCGATCTCCGGGATCGGTGCGAAGGATGCCGCAGGCGTCGAGCGCGCGGAGGATCAGCGTGTTCATCTCGACGGCGGCGCGTCCGTAGGCGAGGCGTTTGCGTTCGGTCTTGGCGAGGAGGGCCATGAGGGTGATGCGCAGTGCGCTGGCGCTGGAGAGGTTGCCGATCCTCGCGCGGACGACGCCTCCGGCGAGCGGGGGCACGGCCGAGGCCTTGTCCATGGCCTCACGGATCTGCTCGATGTGTGCGTCCTCGGAGGGGCTTGAGGCGTCGCCCCCGAACGCCTGCACCTGCGCGTCGGGGTTGCTGGTCGACCAGACCTGCCCCGGTCCGATCGGCACTCGATCGAAGCCCTCGATCCCCTTGGCCAGGTACATGTTGAACGACTGCATCGTCACGCGGCAGGCCCTGTCGGAGAGGCGCGTGTTGAGCTCGTCCTGGAGGGGGATGAGCGGCTCGACCTCCGAAAGCCCGGCGTAGCGGAAGGGCTGGGACGTGTTCTGCGCGTGCACGACGGGCGTGACGTCGGGCAGGAGCGTGCTGGTCTCGTCCAGAAGGACGCGCCCGTCGCGCTCGACGACGCGCCGACCGGGCGTGAGGGTTTCGAGGGTGGAGATTCGGCGGCGCGTGGCGCGTCCTGTGCCGGACGAGCGGGCGGTGAGGGTGTTGTCCTCGTGCTCGACGTGGATGAGGTACCCGTCGAGGGCGCGATAGTCGGCGGGCGAGACGATCGGGATGCCGCGCGTCGGCTCGATCGGTTCGATCCGGATCGCGTCGGCGATGGCGGCCTCTCTGGCGTTCTGGTCGGCGCCGGCCCTTCCGACCTGCAGGAGCGATCGCTCGTCGAGGCGCAGCACGAGATCCGCGTGCCCGTAGACGTGGCCGAGGAGTGCCATGTCCTGGAGGAGCGAGACGCCCCCCGATCTTTCCCAGATCGCGTTGAGGACGCGTTCGGCGCGAGTGCGTGTCGCGGCGTCGGGCGCGGCGCTCTCGATGGTGATTGCGCGCCCTGCGAGGAAGTCCACCATCAGGTGGATGCGCCAGGCGATGTCGTTCTCGATCACGACTTCGCGTCGGGCGCCGGCGCGATCATCCTCGTGAACGCCGGGCGTGCCGGTGATGCGGAGGGGCAGGCCCGCCTCCTGCGCGAGCGTGTACGCGCGCCGGGATCGCCCTGTGGGGACGGCGCCGGACATCGCGTTGCGGTAGTACGACCAGAGGCGCTCAAGCCGGGGCCTGGTTGTGCCTCGATGCTCGTCGATGAGGTGGCGCACGAACGCGGGATCGGGGCCGTGCGCTGGTGGAGGGGTCGGCATCGTGCGTCACTCCATGGATTCGCGCCGCCCGGCGGGTCTGTCGGCGCGTCGGTGCTTGAAGGTGGGCAGAGGCCGGGGCGTCGTCGTTCGCGTCGGCACCGGCGTGCCCTGTACCTATCCCGCGGCGCGACGGATCGGTGCGCGCGCGGCGATGCTCGCGAGCGCGGACGCGAACCGGCAACGTGCGAAGGGCCAAGCGTTTGGGAGAAAGTTGCGAGAATCTTCGGGTGGGCGCGCCGCACTGCGCGGAGCGCGCGCACGCGGACGTCGCTGACAGACAGTTGTCAGCGGGGCGGGGGCGCGTGAGCCGGGGAGTGGTGGCGGGCGGGTCTCAGCGGCGTGCGCGGAGTCGGATGAGGCGGGCGAGGCCCTCACCCTTTGCGAGGGGCGCCGCCTGAACGGTCAGGGGGAGCGCCGGCGCGTGCCGGAAGATCCCTGTGGCGGCGCCGCGGACCACGAGCGCGTGGCGGAAGGGATTCAGCCCTGCGAGTCGGTGCGCCCATGCCCATCCGAGGATGATGCAGCGGACGCGCTCGAGGCCGCGGGAGTGGCGCTTGGCGAGCCAGATCCAGTTTCGCGTGGCGTGGCGCAGCCAGCGGTTGCTCTTTCGTCTGGCGATGGGGCTGTGGTGCTCGACGACGAGCGCGGGGTCGAAGAGGACGCGTCCGCCGAGGCGTCTGATCTTGAGCGAGAGGTCGGTGTCGTTGCGATAGAGGAAGAACGAGGGGTCGTATCCGCCGGCGCGTGCCCATGCCCAGCGCCGGACGAGGTTCGCGCACCCCATGACCGGCCAATCTTCGCTTGGGGCGTCGCCCGCGAAGGGCCACTCGCTTCTGTCGTCGCTGGGGTGTCGCGGGTGGAGCGTGACGGCCCAGGCCTCGGGCCTGTCGCGGAGCATCTGCATCGCGCGGGCCACGGCTCCTGTCGCGGGGATCGCGTCGTCGTCCAGGACGAGCACGACGTCGCCGGTCGCTTCGGCGACGCCGCGGTTGAATCCCGCGACGCCGATGTTCTTTGCCAGGGCCACGACGCGCACGCGCGGGAATCGCTCGCGAACGAGGTCGGCGCTCCCGTCTGCGGAGGCGTTGTCGACGACGATCACTTCCGCGTCGCGTGTGGCTTCGTCACGTGCGAGGGCCTCGAGCGTGGCGACGAGTGCGTCGCGTCGGTTGTGGGCGAGCACGACGATCGAGAGCGAGGCCGGGGGGGTGCTGGGGATCGCGTCCGGCCACGGCTCGACGCGCAGGGGGCGCGCCGAGAGCGCGAGCGCCTGGCGGACGCCGTCGCGCAGCGTGGTCGCCGCGGCTTTCATCTGCCTCCATCGCTTCGGCTCTCTGATGACGAAGCCCTCGGGCGCGAGCTGGGCCTGCACGCGTCCCTGGAGCCACGACTCCGGACGCCCGCGCGTGGGCACGATCGCGACGGCGCGTGGAACCCCGGTCAGCAGGCGCCACGCGGCGCCCGGGACGGAGCGATAGAGTGGCATGCGGATGCGATTCACGGCGCCCTTGCCGCGATCGGGGCCCTGAGGAGGGCGCGGCTCGACCACGATGGCGCCGGCGGCGCTCAGCTGCGAGCGGATCTTCTCTCGGATCGTGACCGGCACGTTGAGGTATGGGTGGACGTAGACGCTTCGGCCTCGGAGGGTTGCGCCCGATTTCTGGAGGTGCGATTCCAGTGCCGCGCCGAGCGACGCGACGGGGGTGAAGGGCTCGAAGCGTGTGATGTCTTCCGGCGCCTTTCCGTTGGTGACGCCTCTGGCGGCGTCGCGCAGCCCCGCGATGTGCATGCGTGCGAGGTCGTCTCGCTGCATCATGGACTGGCCGGTGGCGCGGAGCGTCTCGCGGATCGCCTTGCGGAAGCGCGTGAGGCGTCCCTGGCCGACGGTGGCCATGGGCACGAAGACGTTTCGCGAGTAGTAGTAGCGGACCCATGTCTCGAAGCGGTCGAAGCAGGGGTGGATGGCGATCGATCTCGGCGCCGCGACGACGGTGCCACCCGTGGCGAGCGCGAGTCGGACGCCCCACTCGACATCATCGGCCTTGATGAAGACATCGGGGAGGAGGCCCGCGGCCTCGACGGCGCCGGGTCGGACCATGAACGAGCACGCGGCGACGTAGTCGGACTTGAGGGGTTCCTTCTTGATCGGTCGCGTGTCGAGTTCGCCGGCGTGCATCGGGCCGAAGCCGCCTCCTCCGGAGAAGACCTTTCCGCCGATCTCGTAGATCTTGCCGGTGGCGGGGTCCTTGAGTGCGGAGCCGACGCCGACGCGTGCCGGGTCCTCGTCGAAGCAGTCGACGAGGGCGACGAGCGCGTCGCGTTCGACGCGAGCGTCGGAGTCGAGCATCCAGATGAGCTCGCAGGGCACGGAGCCGTCGCGTCGATCGGCCAGGGCGCGGGCGAGGCCGAGGTTGAATCCGCCGGAGCCGCCGGTGTTCAGCTCGGAGCGGAGGAACTCGACGCGCAGGCCGGGCGGGACGGTGGCCTCGGCGAGGGGCTTTGCGCTGGCGTTGTCGACGACGAGGACGTCGATCGCCGCTCGCCACGCGCCGCGCGCCCCCGGCGTGAGCGGGCCGTCGAGCCGGATCGAGGCCAGATCCTGGAAGAGCAGCTCGAGATCGGAGCGCCGATTGAAGCAGGGGACGACACACCTGATCCGTCGGGCGGACCGATCGACGCTCTGGGCTCGACGGGCGTCGGCGTGTTGAGAGGGCATCGCGTCCTCGACGTGGACGCGGACGGGTTCGCCGATCAGGGATCCGGGTGCGATGGTCATGGCGTGCGCGCTCCTGGCGCGTGACGCCGGGCTGGCTGGGATGATCGCTCGTCGACCTGTGCCGGCGCGGGTCCGGCCTCGCCTGCCTCGGGGACCTGAGCGACAGGGCGTGAGCCGGCGCCGGACGTGCCCATCGATCGGGCGAGGAGCCGGACGATCGCGCCCCCGACACGGGTCATGGGGCGGGAAACGAAGGGAGGGAGCGCGGAGAGCACGCGATGGGCGGCGTGGTGCAGGCGCACCGCGCCCATGCGCTCGTAGTCCTGCGCGATCCGGGCGCTGGCGCTCCGCAGACGCGCCGCCTCGTCGCGCGCCATGTCGCGCTCGGCGGCGAGCGTCATCGCCTCGTGCTCCGCCTTTTCCGCGCGAGCGCGGAGCGCGCCGACATCGGCCCCGAGCCGGTGGTGCTGCTCTCGGAGACGCACAAGCTCGTCGCGGGCACGCTTGAGGTTGATCAGGGGGATCGGCTCTCCGGATTCGTCGAGCCAGTTCATGTTCCACGCGCGGATCATGCTGTTGGTGCGGCGCAGCAGCGCCTCAAGGCGCGGGGTGTACATCTCCGGGTGTGCGCGGATGATGTGCGCGTAGAGATCATCGTGCCGCTTCACGGCGTCGAAGATCATGGTGTCGTGGCTGTGGCGTCGCCAGTTGAAGAGGACCCTGGGGACGCGCACGCCCCTGAACCCGCGCGCCGCAAGCGTGATCCAGAGTTCCCAATCCTCGTACCCGAGGCGCATGGACTCATCGAACGGGCCGCGGGGCCGGGGGGAGGCGCCCGTGAGGAGCGCGTCGATCGCGCTCCAGCGGACGAGGCACGTCACGGGGTGGAGATTGGTGATGAGCAGGAGGTCGGCGTCCCACTCCGGGACCTTCCAGGTGCCGTGCCCGAGTTCGACGAGGCGTTCCTGGCAGTAGGCGTGCGACACGTCCGCCGGGGCGCCGTCGAGCGCCTGCGCGAGGTCCTTCGCGAAGGTCTCCTCGAGGAAGTCGTCCGCGTCGAGGAAGGCGAGGTACTCGCCGTGCCAGTCGCGGCCAAGCTCGCGCGCCCGCGCGATCCCGGCGTTGCGTGCCGCGGGCAGGCCCCGGTTGACCTGGTGCAGGACGTGGACGCGTTCGCACGCGAGGGCATCGCACGCATCGGGTGTGGCGCCGTCGGTGGAGCCGTCATCGACGATCACGACGTGCACGTCCGCGTCGCGCTGGCGCAGGCACGACTCGACCGCGGACGCGACGAAGCGCCCATGGTTGAAGCAGGGGATGACGAACGTGACCCGGGGCTCGGGCATCTTTCCTCCGCGCGGCTCCGGCGGCTTTCCGACGCGGACCACGGACCCACGAGAATCGTGAGGACCATCCTATGAACGATGGCCGGAACCGGCGAGTGGGCGAGTGGACGGGGCTTGTGAGGGGCCGGGCGTGCGGATCGCCGTGGGGAGCGTCAGCCCGGCTCGCGATACGCCTCTTCCGCGTGCCGCTCGGTGGAGGCCTTGCCACCTTTGGCCCGCACGCCGATGAGCACCAGCAAGCGCCGGCGCGCCGTGCGGAGGGGCGTCGCGACCTTCCGCCACGCCCGGATCCAGGCCGGACGGTGCATCCGGATGTCGCGCTGATCCGGGGGCAGGAGGTCCGGGCGGCAGCGGATGATGTGCTTCATCAGGTGGTAGTCGTCCATCCGCTGGAAGACGCCGAGGATCCATCGAATGGGCCACAAACGCCCGGCGATCCCCTGGGGCCAGAAGCAGACCTGGTAGTCGATCAGGCACGGTGAGCCGTCGTCGGCGACGATCACGTTCTCGGCCTTGTGCAGGTCGACGTACGCCACGCCCCGCGCGTGCAGCGCCTTGAGGGTCGCTCGGAGCCGCTCGAAGAAGAGGTCGTCCACGCGCTGACCCGGCTTCAAGGGGCGTCCGGTCACATACGTGTGCCCCACGGCGTAGTCCAGGGTCTTGCTCGCGCCCGACGCGTCCTCGGCGGCGATGGGGCCGCACGATCGTGCCACGTGGGGCACATCCTCCAGCAGCTCCATCAGACCCTGCTCGCGACGGGCCAGCCGGCGCCCGAGCCATTTCATGGGGATCGGCCCCACCCGCTGCTGGCGGTTGAACTTGCAGACCACCACCTCTTTCGCCGGGTTCTCATACAGCGCCGTCGCGGCCCAGGAGTCGTGCTTCAGGCAATCCAGCATCTCGTACCACGTGCCGCCGACGAGGACCCGGCGCGGCGGGTCTTGTCGGCCCAGGGCGCGGAAGACGGCTGGTCTTGGACGAGTCGATGCCATGAGCAGGGAATGTACCTCGTCTGGGACGGGATGTCAGGTCCCTGCCCGGTGTGGCTCGATCTCGGATGGACCGCACATGCCCCGGTTCCGATTCCCGGAAAGGAGGTCGGGGCGAGCGTTCCGACGCGGCGTGCCTTCGTGTTTATGATCCTGCTTCGATGTCTCCTTTCTGGACCTTCGCCAAGGGCATGCTCCGCGACCGCACCGCTCTGGCGGGCGCCGTGGCCTTTGCCTTTATCTCGGCCGGCGGCCTCGGCGCCGGCCTGGTCGCCATCAAGCCGATCCTGGAGAACCTTCTGGAGCCGGGCGGCAAGTCCCTTCCCGACATGCTCCGCGAGGCGGATGCGCACAAGGTCGTCGCGGGACGCATCCCGGATTCGCTGATCAACGCTCTGCCGACAGACCCCTTCCAAGGGCTGGTGCTGGTGATCGTCGGGCTTGGCCTGCTGACCGTGATCGGGGGCAGCGCCAACTTTCTTCATATGTACCTCTCGATGACGGTGGTGCAGCGGACGGTCACGCGGATGCGCCGCGACCTGTTCCACAAGGTCATCCGGCTCCCGCTGAAGGACATCGTCACCGAGGGTCCGAGCGACACGATCAGCCGCATCGTCAACGACACGGTCGCCGTGGGCGGCGGGCTTTCGGCCCTGGTCTCGAAGGCGCTGGCGCAGGCGACGAAGGGGATCGCGGGCTTCTTTGCGGCGCTGGTGATCGACTGGCGATTGACGATGGTCTCGCTGATCGTGGCGCCGCTGTTGTACACCGTGATCCGGAAGCTCGGGAAGCGGATCCGTCGCGCGTCGCGGGCGGCGCTGGAGCGTCAGTCGGGGCTGTACGCCGCGACGGCCGAGGCGCTGCAGGGGCTGCGCGTGGTGAAGGTGCACACGACCGAGCGGTACGAGTCGGGGCGTTTCCATCGCATCAACAAGGAGGCGATGAAGCAGGCGCTTCGGGTGCGGACGGCGCGGGCGCTGGCCAGCCCGCTGGTGGAGGTGCTGACGATCATCGTGCTCGGCGCGCTGTCGCTCGTCGCGTTCAAGGCGATCCTGGACGGTGCGCTGGAGCCGGAGTCCTTCATCGCCGTCTTCATCGCGCTCGGGGTCGCCGGGGCGGCGCTCAAGCCGCTCACCGGGCTTTCGAACGACATCCAGCAGTCTGCGGCGGCGGCGGACCGCGTGATGTCTCTTCTCTCGGCGAAGCCGGAGCCGGGGCACGATTCGGCGCTCGAGAGGTTGCCGCGTCACGCCGGATCGATCGAGTTCCGGGGCGTGCGATTCGCGTATCCGAACGCGCTGCGTCCTGCGATCGACGGCGTGAGTCTTCGTGTGGAGCACGGTGAGACGATCGCGGTCGTGGGGCCGAACGGTTGCGGGAAGACGACGCTGCTGGCGCTTGTGCCGCGCCTGTTCGAGCCGCAGGAGGGCCGGATCGAGATCGACGGTCGTGACATCTCGACGGTGTCGGTGCGTTCGCTGCGTCGGCAGATCGGCGTGGTGACGCAGGAGACGGTGCTGTTCCGTGGGACGGTGCGTTCGAACATCGCGTACGGCGCGGAGAACGCGACGGAGGACCGGATCCTCAATGCCGCGAGGCGTGCCCGCGCCGACGAGTTCATCTCGCGCCTGCCGATGGGGTACGACACGCCCGTGGGCGAGCAGGGGCTGACGCTCTCGGGTGGTCAGCGCCAGCGCATCGCGATCGCCCGCGCGATCCTGCGCGATCCGGCGATCCTGATCCTGGATGAGGCGACGAGCATGATCGACGCGGACTCTGAGGCCAAGATCGCGGAGGCCGTCACGGAGTTCGCGACCGGGCGCACGTGCCTCATCGTCGCGCACCGGCTCTCGACCGTGATGAGCGCCGATCGGATCGTGGTGATGGACGGGGGCAGGATCGTGGACATCGGGCGCCACGAGGAGCTGCTGGACCGTTGCGAGGTCTACCAGTTGATTGCGCGGAAGCAGCTTGTGCCGGCGTGAGAGCGCACCGCTCGCGCCGGGCCGTTGTACGATGCTCCAGCATGGGTCCCCCCGCCAGTTCCTCGACGCTGCCTGGTGGCGCGCGCATCGCCGCGATGTGGCGTCGGCGCCGGTGGCGCGTGCTGCTCGGTGTGTTCGGCACGCTCGTGTATGTCTCGGTCTACTTGGCCTCGGTGCTCGCGCTGATCCAGCCGGGCTTCACGTGGTTCCTTGCCCTGGCGATCGGCGCCGGATCGTTCGTGGTCGGCCTCACCATCGCGATCCCGATCGCGGTCCGGAAGCTTCGCGTGCTGAGGGCGCGCGAGGCCGACTATCGGCTTTGTCCGGGCTGTCGCCGCCCGTTCGGCGAAGCAGGCGGTGAGAGAAGCGGCGAGTGTGTGTGTGATGGCTGCCGCAAGCGATTCACGCGCGAGGCGCTGGTGCGAGCGTGGGAGCGGACGGACGACAAGACGGCGAGCGCCCGTCGCTGGCCCACCCTGACCTCGCGCACGACGATCCCGCTGCCCGCGCTCGTTGGCCTGCTGCCGGCGACGCTCGGCCTGGTGCTCCTGTTCTTTGTGATCCTTCTCGGGGTCGTGCCTCGTTCGATGGCGCCGATGGTGCTGATCGTGGTGGGGCCGCTCACGGCGGTGCTGATGCCGCTGCTGGTTCGGCGGGACGCGCGCGACTTTGCGCGCCTCAAGGCGAGGTCGTTCCGCGTCTGTCCGGAGTGTCTCGCGGATCTGCCCGGGGGCGACGCGCCGGGTCGATGTGCCGCGTGCGATCACGCCTGCACGCCGGCGTCGCTCGAGGCGGCCTGGACCGGCGCGTATGCGCACGTCGTGAACCCCGCCAAGTCGGGTCGCTACCCGGTCGATCGCGGGGCGCGGCGGGCGTCGATCATCTTCGGGGTGACGATGCTCGGCATCGTCGCGACGCTCGCGATCGTCAATCGGTACTTCTCACTGACCTCGCTGCCGGTGCCCGTCTTCGCGGCACTCATCGGCGCCGTTGCGGTTGTGGTGCTCGTCTTCATCGGCTTCATCGCGTCGCGCTCCGGCTATGGACACACGCGGCTCGTGCGGCTCCGCGCCCACGGTTATCGCTTCTGCCCCGAGTGCGGCCACGGAGGCGAGCGCCCGGTTCTCGCGCCGCGTGGATCCCTCCGAGCGCGAGGCCTCCGCGGGGACCGGGACGCCGAGGACCCGCTGGAGGCGGGCGGTCCTGAGGCCGATCCCGGGGCGCGGCGGGGGGACGGCCGGGCCGGGGCCGGCCAG
>JAPKGU010000073.1 GCA_026647565.1 Phycisphaerales bacterium
CACCAGCGCGCCGACCAGGAACTGGATCTTGTCGCGCCCGTGGCTGGCGCGGACCCAGACGAAACTGGTGATGTTCGCGAACGCCGCCGACGCCGTCACCACCGCGACGATGTAGTTCAGCGACGCCTGCGAGATCGTCCCATCGGTCACCAGCCCCTCGAACCCCGTCCGCACCAGCACGCCCGCGATCCCGCCCTCCACAGGCGCCAAGAGGAACGGCAGCATCGACGTCGCCGTGATCTCGCGCCGGTAGTTCAGCCGGGCCATCCGCGGCATGGTCCGGGGGTGGAAGGACCCGAGAGCCCGCGCCACAAGGCGCATCGGCGTCCGTGCTGCCAACCCATGCCCATCCGTGTCATCCGAGCCGCGTGCCGCCACGTGCAAGCGTTGACACCCCACCCACCCCGGACAAGCTCTGTCTTCACACGCTCTGCATCGTCCGTCTCTTCATGTGCCATTTGGCCCTTTGCCATTTGCGATTTCTCTTCCCTCCCTACCCTCCACTCCTATGTCTACCTCCGCCCCCGAATACGTCCTCGGCACCGACGCCGCCGAACTCTGGCGCCTCGGCTTCCAGCACCGTCTCTGGTCCGCCGCGGCCCATGAGGCGTGGGCCAAGGCCCGCATCGCGCCCGGCCAGTCGATCCTCGACGTCGGCTGCGGCCCCGGCTACGCCGCGTTCGACCTGGCGCACATCGCCGGCCCGACCGGCTCGGTCGTGGGTGTCGACGAGTCCGCGCCCTTCGTCAACCACCTTGCCGCGGCGGCACAAGCCCGCCACGCCCCCACCATCACCGCGCATGTCGGCGACGTGCAGCACATCGACGAGGTTCTCTGCCGCGCCGCCGCACACTCGAACGCCACCAGTCCGATCGCGTCGTTTGACCTTGCGTACGCGCGCTGGGTCCTCTGCTTTGTGAAAGACCCCGAGGCGGTCGTCCGCGCCGTGGCCCGCCTGCTCAAGCCCGGCGGCCGCTTCGTCGTGCAGGACTACTTCGACTATGAGCACATGACGCTCGCCCCCAAGCGTCCCGAGTTCACCAAGATCATCGACGCCGTCGCCCGCTCCTGGCGCGCCCGTGGCGGCAACCCCGACCTTGTCGGCAGTCTCCCGGCGATGATGACGCGTGCGGGGTTGAAGGTCACCCACCTCGACTCCCACAACCGCATTGCCCGGCCGGGCACCACGATCTGGAACTGGCCGACAACGTTCTGGCGTTCGTTTGTGCCGCGCCTCGTTCAGATGAACGAGATCACGCAGCAGGATTCGGACGCGTTCTTTGCGTGCTGGATTGAGGTTTCGAATGACCCGAACGCGTTCATGATGCTGCCGCCGGTGTTCGATGTGGTCGGACAGAAGGCGGGTTGATCCTGGCTTCCCGGTGGCACGGCTCTCGAGAGCGGTGCGCTCGTGTTCCCTCGCATACGATCCCGGCCACGCGGCGCGACCTTGCCTTTGGCCCGCCGAGCCCGATTCGTAAGCCCCTTTCCGACCAGCGGTTACGTCCGCCCGCCCGATCTTCCCCCTCCCATGAACATCCGCAACTTCTCCATCATCGCCCACATCGACCACGGCAAGTCCACGCTCGCCGACCGCCTCCTCCAGGCGACCAACGCCGTCTCGGCCCGCGAGGCCCGCGAGCAGATCCTCGACTCCATGGACCTCGAGCGCGAGCGCGGCATCACCATCAAGGCCTCCGCCGTCACCGTTATGCACCGGCACAAGCCCGGCGCGAAGGCCGACGAGTTGGAGACCGACTTCGAGGCGCCGGTCGATGAGAGCGGCACCCACAAGACCAAGAGCGCCGGCGACTCCGCCGACTCGCACGGCGAGCTCTACATGCTCAACTTCATCGACACGCCGGGGCACGTCGACTTCACCTACGAGGTCTCCCGCGCCCTCAAGGCCTGCGAGGGTGCGCTGCTGGTCGTCGACTCCACCCAGGGTGTCCAGGCGCAGACCGTCGTCAACGCCTATCTCGCGATCAACGAGAACCTCACGATCATCCCCGTCATCAACAAGATCGACCTTCCCTCCGCGCGCCCGGAGGAGATCGCCCAAGAACTGGAACAGGTTCTCGGCTTTCCTGCCGAAGAGTGCATCTTCGTCTCCGCGAAGACCGGCCAGGGTCTCCCCGAACTTCTCGCCGCGATCTGCGACAAGCTCCCCCCGCCCCGCCCCAGCACGATGCCGCAGGCCCGCGGCCTCATCTTCGACGCGGTCTACGACGACTACCGGGGCGTCATCGTCTACATCCGAATGTTCGACGGCTCCATCAAGGTCGGCGACAAGATCCGCATGATGGGCCTCGGGCGCACGTTCCAGATCACCGATCTCGGCAAGTACACGCCCAAGCCCAACCGTGTGCCGTCGCTCAGCGCGGGCGAGACCGGATACATGGTCGCCGCGATCCGCACGCTCGCCGATGTCCGTGTCGGCGACACCGTGACGCTCGACCTGCACCCGGCGACCGAGCCGCTGGAGGGATACCAGCCCCCGCGCCAGATGGTCTTCTGCGACTTCTACCCCGCCACCGACGAAGAACAACGCGGCAACTCCTTCGAGGAACTCCGCGAGGCGATCGAGAAGCTCTCCCTCAACGACTCTGCGTTCACCTTCCAGGCCGTGCACTCCGAGGCGCTCGGCTTCGGCTTCCGCTGCGGCTTCCTCGGCCTCCTCCACATGGACATCGTGCAGGAGCGCCTCGAGCGCGAGGGCGGCGTGCAGGTCGTCCAGACCGCGCCGACCGTGTCGTACCTCGTCACCACCAAGGGCAAGGGCGGCGAGCTGGTCGAGCAGGAGATCCACAACCCGGCCGACCTGCCGGATGCGGGCGTGATCGAGGAGATAAAGGAGCCGATCTGCCGCGTGGATCTGATCCTCCCGAAGGACAAGATCGGCGACATCATGAAGCTCTGCATGGAGCGCCGCGGCATCTACAAGTCGCAGACCTTCGTCTCCGACACGCGCGAGATGCTCTCCTTCCACATCCCCCTCGCCGAGATCATCTACGACTTCTACGACAAGCTGAAGGGCATCACCAGCGGCTACGGCACGATGGACTACGAGATCATCGGGTACGAGCCCGACCGCCTCGTCAAGGTCGACATCCTCATCAACGGCGATCCGGTGCAGGCCCTCGCGCTCATCACGCACAAGGACAAGTCCGAGCAGCGCGGCCGCCAGATCCTCTCAAAGCTCCGCGGCCAGATCCCCCGCCACCAGTTCGAGATCCCGCTCCAGGCCGCCATCGGCGGCAAGATCATCGCCCGCGAAACCATCAAGGCCTTCCGCAAGGACGTCACCGCCAAGTGCTACGGCGGCGACGTCTCTCGTAAGCGCAAGCTGCTCGAGAAGCAGAAGGAAGGCAAGAAGCGGATGAAGAACGTCGGCTCCGTGAACATCCCGCAGGAGGCGTTCATGGCGGTGCTGGATACGAGTGAGGATTGAAGTAGTCGGGAAGAGCGGAGTCACCTTGGGCGCTGTGTCACACATCTATGTTGCGCTGCTCGATGAAGGCACAGACGTGTGGCGACCAGTCAAGGCCGAGAACCTGGGAAGCGGGCTGTATCGCATACTCGATCAACCGTACGAACCGGCCAATGAGACGTGGCAGTTCGTACCCGGCGACCTCGTGCATTGCGAGGTGATTCACTTGAGCGAAGGGCCGGTCCTGGCGGCGACACAAAGGGTGCGGAACCCCGAGGAGCCAACATCCAGCACAGATCGTCCTTGAGATCGGCAGGTGGCCCCCACCTTCCTTGCCGTCCCGCCGTGCCACCGAGGTTGCCGGCCCTGCGGCAAGCTCGGTGCTCTTTCCTTCCGCTGAGCATCCCAACGGGATGCACGAATGTAGCCGGGGGCAAGGCAGCCCCGAAGGGGCAACGCCGCCCCCGGTAATGCGGTCGCGAAGCGACATCCTTGGTGGAGCGGGGCGGACGCCGCCGGACCGGACTGGGGCGGGCGGAGCGCTGAGCGCGGGGGTTTGAGCGCGGCCTCGGCTGGAATGGGACCGCGTCTGTGGCGGAGCGACGGGTCAGCAACCGGTGCTGAAGGCGTCAATGAAGTCGAGGAAGTCGAGGATGTCGACGATCGTGTCGCCGTTGAAGTCGGCGTCACCGAACGCGCCGCACGGGCCGGGGGCCTGCTCGCAGGTGGAGAAGTCGTCGATGAAGTCGAGGAAGTCGAGGATGTCAACGGTGACATTGGCGTTGTAGTCGGATGGGCAGCGGAAGAGGCTGCCGCGAGACTGGATCTCCTCGATTGTGAGGATGCGGTTGTAGAGGGCGAGTTCATCGAGAACGCCTGTGAAGTATCGGTTGTTGATGAAATCCGTCGCCTGATTGATGCGGAAGGTGGTTGACGTCACGGCGATCGAGCCGGCGGCGAGGAAGCCGGGCGAGAGACTGGTGTCGCGCTCGGTCGCGATCGGGTATCCGTTGATGTAGAGCGTCGAGCCGGCTTCGCTGTTGTTGGCGCCGGCGCGGGTCCACACCACGTGCAGCCAGAGGTCGCCGAGATATGAGTCAACGGTGCGGATGCCGGCGTTGTAGAAGCCGGCGTAGAAGCGATTGTTCGCGGCGCGCTGGACGCCGAAGTACACCTCTTTGCCGGTGCCTCCTGAGCCCCAGTGAAGGAAGGGCCCCCAGTTGCTCGCGGCACCGAGGTCCTGCATCCACACCACGGCCTCGATCGAGAACGTCGGGTTTCCGGTGAGGGACGACGTTCCGGTGGTCTCGAGCCAGTCGCCCTGCGTGAGCCCGACGCCCACATCGCCGCCGGGCGTTTCGACGCCCCGTTCCGGCAGGCCGGCGTAGGAGGCGTTGAATGCTGCGCCGAGCGAGCCGCGGTTGATCGCGCTGCCGCTGGCTTCGTCGAAGCGGTACCAGAGGAGCGGGTTCGAGGCGGTGACACCTGCGGCGTACTCAGGGGGCGCGGCGAGGGCGGAGCGGGGAATGAGGCCGGCACCGAGCAACAGGCCGATGAGCGAGGCGGGAACGATGGAACACTGGCGAAACATGAGATCCTCCAAGCCGGCCCTTTGCATGTTCATGCCGGGAATCGGTCCAGCGTACTCGGATCAAGGGGGATATGGAAGAACAATTGCGACAGCGGACGCCGCGCGCTCTGTAGTGGTAATGGTTTACGCGGCGTTTGGAGAGGACGTCCGGTGATCGTGGGCGGCGTTATCAGGGCGGTGCATGAGTACGGGAGGACGCGGGAGTGCCGCTGAATGCCGGGTGTGTTCGGAGCGGAGGTGGGGGATCTCAGCAACCGGTGCTGAAGGCGTCGATGAAGTCGAGGAAGTCGAGGATGTCGACGATCGTGTCGCCGTTGAAGTCGGCGTCACCGAACGCGCCGCACGGGCCGGGGGCCTGCTCGCAGGTGGAGAAGTCGTCGATGAAATCAAGGAAGTCGAGGATGTCGATGGTGCAGTCGCGGTTGTAGTTGGCGGTGCACTCCGGGTCGAAGCCGCGGACGACCAGGACCCGGTCGCCTCCGCCGAAGGTGGAGAAGAGGAAGTCACCGGTGACGGGGTCGCGTGTGCCGCCCTCGGCACCGCCAAGCCCCGTCATGAAGACGCGGCGGCTGGCGACGATCGGATCGCCGTTCGCATCGACCTCGTACGCGACGACTCGCCCGGTGGAGTACTCGCTGACGAGCACGCTGGGCGCATCGAAGAGGACCGCGGTGCCCTCGACGTAGACGATTCCCTCGGGCCCACCACCGACGTTGATCGTGTTCGTCGGCCCGGAGATGTTGAATGTGCCCGCGCCGTCGGCGCTGAGCACCGAGTCATGCCAGAAGCTGGAGTTGTAGGGGAGGACCTTGAAGCGGCCGGCGCCGGGGAAACCAGCGGGGACAACCATGATCGCGCCGACCGAGCCGCTGAACCCCAGCGTATTGAGGTCAACGGTCTTGTCCATCGTCGTCGAGCCGGGCTTGATCTGCCCCACGTTGTTCATGCTGTAACGAGAGAAGAGGAGCACGCCGCCCGGCGCGTAGACGAGGCCTCCGTCGATGTTCGGAGCGTCCGCGTGGACGGTGGCGGTCGGGCCGAAGCCGGTGATCCTGTTGGAGGAATCGCGGATGACCGGGACGGCGTAGATCTTGGCCGTGGGCTGGTTGGCGCTGCCGCCGATCAGGAGCGTGTTGGGATCGTCGGCTTTGAAGGTCAGGCCGCCGAGTGGGGCGGGCACCGAGGCGGGTGGACGGCCGAGATCGACGAAGCGGTAGGCGCAGGTGAACTCGTCGGCGATGGTCTGAGCGCTCGCGCCGGGCGCGGTGGCCAAGGCGGTGGTCAACCCGACGGTCAGGCCGATGATGCCGGTGCTGGTACGCATTTTCTTTCTCCGATCACAGCGATGTGGGGAGGACGCGGACACGCTGCCTCCCGCCCGCTCGCGCGGGCGCCTCCGGACTCAGGATAGCGACGGGACCCCTCCGAACCCAAAGAAAAGCAGCCCAAACAGGGCGGCTTCTGGGTCCGATTACCAAGACCCCCGGGGATCGGCCGGGGGTCTGGGGAGATCACTTGGCTTTCGAAGGAGTGAGAACGCCCTCCCTCACGGTCGGGCTGCATGTCGGGCTGCATGTTCCGGCCTGTCGCGATCAGGCCTTGGGCTTCCAGCCGGCTTTGAAGTTGGCGATCGCGTCGGTGAGCTTCTTCTCGAGGTCGGCGTCGAGGGCCTTCTTCTGGTCGAGCTCGTTCCAGATCTGCTTGCCGGCGCCCTGGAAGTGGTTGAGCATGGCCTTCTCGAACTCGCGGACCTGGGGGACGGGAACGTCGTCGAGGAAGCCCTTGGTGCCGGCGTACATCGAGATCACCTGATCGACGATGTTGAAGGGCGTGTACTGGCCCTGCTTCAGGAGTTCGACCATTCGGCGGCCGCGGTCGAGCTGGCGCTGCGTGGCCTTGTCCAGTTCCGTTCCGAGCTGGGCGAAGGCCTCGAGCTCACGTGCGGAGGCAAGGTCGAGTCGGAGGGAGCCGGCGAGCTTCTTCATGGCCTTGACCTGGGCGTTGCCGCCGACTCGGGAGACCGAGATGCCGACGTTGATGGCGGGGCGGACGCCGGAGAAGAAGAGCTCGGGCTCGAGGTAGATCTGTCCGTCGGTGATGGAGATCACGTTGGTGGGGATGTAGGCGGAGACGTCGCCTTCCTGCGTCTCGATGACGGGGAGGGAGGTGATGCTGCCGCCACCGTTCTCGGCGGAGAGCTTGGTCGCGCGCTCGAGGAGGCGGGAGTGGAGATAGAAGACGTCGCCGGGGTACGCCTCGCGGCCCGGGGGGCGCTTCAAGAGGAGCGAGAGCTGGCGATAGGCAACGGCCTGCTTGGAGAGGTCGTCGTAGATGCAGAGGGCGTGCTTGGGCGTCTTGCCGTTCTTGCCCTGCCACATGAAGTACTCGGCCATGGCGGTGCCGGAGTAGGGGGCGACGTACTGCATGGGGGCGGGGTCGGAGGCGCCCGCGACGACAACGATGGTGTAGTCCATCGCGCCGGCCTTGCGGAGGGTCTCGACGACGCCGGCGACGGTGGATTCCTTCTGGCCGACGGCGACGTAGATGCAGACGACGGCGTCGGGGGTGCCCCAGTACTGCTTCTGGTTGATGATCGCGTCGATGGCGACGGCGGTCTTGCCGGTCTTGCGGTCGCCGATGATGAGCTCGCGCTGGCCGCGGCCGATCGGGATCATCGCGTCGACGGCCTTGATGCCGGTCTGCATCGGCTCGTGCACGGGCTGACGCTCGGCGATGCCGGGGGCGATGATGTCGACCTTGCGGAAGTGATCGGTCTGGATGGCGGGGCCGTCGTCGAGCGGGCGGCCGAGGGGGTCGACGACGCGGCCGAGGAGGGCCTCGCCGACGGGAACTTCGAGCAGGCGGCCGGTGGCCTTGACGAGGTCGCCCTCCTTGACGGAGAGGTAGTCGCCGTAGATGACGGCGCCGACGGTGTCGAGCTCGAGGTTGAAGACCTGGCCCATGACGGCGCCGTCGGAGGTCTGGAACTCGAGGAGCTCGCCTGCCATCGCGTTCGACAGCCCGTAGATGCGGGCGATGCCGTCGCCGACTTCGACGACTCGACCGACTTCCGAGACCTCGAGGGCTGTGGAGAACTGCTCGATTTCCTTGCGGATCACGCTTGCGATTTCGTCGGTCTTGATCTTCACGATCGGTCCTCGCTTTGGGCCCGAACCGGGGCCGGTGCGTCGGTGATTGGACGGGTCCGGCGGCGTGCCCTCGGGGGCGCGTCGACGGACGGCAGGCCCGCCCACGGGGGGTGCCCGGGGGAGGGGGTGGAAGGTTAGGTCGGGAGGGGGGCGAAAGGCCAAATGGCAAATCGCAAATGGGCAAATAGCGGAGAAGGCGGGGGAGGGGTCAGTCGGCGGGGGCGTCGGACGGGCCGCGGACGGGGGTGACGGGGCAGAGGGCGATCAGTTGGAGGGAGCGTCGGAAGGCCCGCTCCCGTTCGGGGTGGACTCGGGAATGGGCTTGATCTCAAGGGTGATGATCGGGTCCTCCACCTGGAACTGGAGCGACGTGGGGAGGTCGGTGAAGGTGGCGGCCTTGCTGGTGATGCCGGAGGCAAGCTCCTGTGCGGACAGGGTCACCATGGCGATGACGCGCATCTCGCCCCTGCGGATGCGGGCGATCTCTTCCGAGGGGCCGGTCACCCGGACGTCCCTCAGGAACTGATCCGCTTCCGCGATCGACACGCGATACCGAGCGAGGTTGACCGGGGCGATCCTGATCTGAACGGGAACCGAGGCGAGCACCTCCGAGGCCGTGCGTTCGCGGAGCGTGAGGGACACGCGAGCGCTCGGGGCGCCCAGTCGGATGCCGCGGATGCCCATGAGCTCCGGGGGGAGTTCGAAGGGTGCCGCCTGGATGGTCTCTCGGCGACCCCGAGCGAGACCGGCGAGTGTTTCCGGTCCGAGGCGGACGATGAGGGCGGTGTCTGCGGTCACGCGCGAACGGGCCAGGGAGGGAAGCTGGATCTGGACGCGTGCGGGATTCGGTTCGGGTACTCCGTCCAGTTCCGCGGCGGCGATCTCAACGCGAACGGGCAGTTCGACGCTCTCGAGCACGTCGGCGTGCGCGACGATCGTGCGCGGCTCGGTGGCCTCCACGGACACACCGGTCACGCGCAGTTCGGGGACGCTCCGGAGAAGGGTGCGCAGATCGAGCGTGTGATCGCCTGGAGCGGAGCTGAAGCCCTCGACACCCGGCGTCAGCAGGATGGGCTGGCGCAGGCGGGCGCGGGCGTTATCGATGCCGATGGTCGGACCGGAAAGGTTGACGGTGACCCGGCCATCCCACGGTGAGTCGCTCTGCACCCACGCGACGATGTTGCTGTTGGCCGGCGGGACGACCTGCACGGTCGCAACGATCGAGTCGCGCCGGATGTTCTCGCCCTCGGCAAAGAGCCAGATCACGACCGTGACGAGGGAGACCACCAGGATGGTCGGCCATTGCTTGAGCATCAGGCACTCTCCCTCTCTTCGAGCGACTCGGAGGCGGGAGCGGAGGGGGCGGCGTCGGGCAATCCGGCCTGGTCGTCATCTTCCGGTGCTCGACCGAGGCGGGTGGCAAGTTCGAGCCGGAGTGCCGCGGGAGGCAACGGCTGGGAGAGGCGTCCCCTCTCCGCGATGCGCACGGCGCCGGTCTCCTCGCTGACGACCACAACCACCACGTCCTGCTCCTTGCTCACGCCGAGGGCCGCGCGGTGGCGCGAGCCGAGGGACGGGTCCGGCATCTCGGATGGATCGGCCAGGGGGAGCTGCACGCCCGCGGCGACGATGGTCTGGCCCCTCACGAGTACGGCCAGGTCGTGGAGCGCGGAGCCGGGGAAGAAAATGGTCTGGAGGAGGCGCGAGCTCAGGGAGGCGTTCATGACGGTGCCGCCGCCGGTTTCGAGGATCGCCTTGCTCCCTTCCTGTCGCTGAATCACGATGATGGCGCCGAAGCGTGCCTTGCTGAGATAAGCGGCGGCTTCGGCGATCTCGCGTGCGATGGCGGCGATCTCGGAGGGCGTGCCCCTGAATCCGAGCGAGGTCTCGCCGAGTTTCATGACGGCGCGACGCAGCTCGGGCTGGAAGATCACGACGAGGCCGAGGGCGATGACGCCCAGGACCTTCTCGAACAAGAACCCGATGCGAGGAAAGGCCTCCGAGCCGGCGAGGACCTTTGCGCCGAGTGTGAGGAGGAGGAAGAGAACGAGGACGCCCTTGAGAGCACCCGCGGCCCGGGTCCCCTGGACGAAGCGGGCGATGGCGTAGACGAAGATCCAGATGAACATCAGTTCGAGCGCGACCTCCCACCAGACGTAGGTGGAGAGCCGATCGACGAGATCGCTGAATCGCTGGAAGGGGAGCACGCCCGCGTTTCCCTCTGGGTTTCCGCCTCGGACCCGGGGCGAGCGGTTCGCCCCGTGCTGTCCAACAGTCTACGTTCCTGCGGCGCGGTTGTTGGCCGGGACCCGGACGCGGCGGGACAATCTTCGCTCCTGAGAATCGGATCGAGGGAACCATGGGCTCCAAAGTCGTCCGCTTCGATGCAACCCCGAACCCCAACGCGCTGAAGTGCGTGCCGGACGCGCCCATCGGCGACACGGTCCGCTCCTATTTCCGTGCGGAAGAGGCGTCGCGGGCCGGGGACGCGCTGGGGATCGCGCTCTTTGGGATTCCGGGCGTGACGAACGTGCTGATCCACACGGATTGGATCACGGTGTGCAAGGCCCCGGAGGCACCATGGGGGCAGATCAAGGAGGGGGTGCGGGCGGCGCTTACCTCAGGCGGGTCCCATGGGGGGTGAGCGGGGCACGAAGGGGCGTGGACGCGAGGGGGCACCCCTGCTCGTGCGATGGTTCCGCGCAAACGCCCGCGAGATGCCCTGGCGCTCCCGGCCTCTCGGAACCAGGCGCGACGCGTATCGCGTGCTCGTCAGCGAACTGATGCTCCAGCAGACCCAGGTCCAGCGGGTCACTTCGGCCTTCGAGCGGTTCCTCGAGCGGTTCCCGACCGTCGCCGACCTGGCGAGCGCCGCTGAGCCAGAGGTCCTGGCCCTGTGGTCGGGTCTGGGTTACTACCGAAGAGCGCGCCTGCTCCACCTCGCGGCAAGGGCCGTCGTGCGCGCGCACGGCGGGCGCATCCCCGGGACCAGAGAAGAACTGATCGAGTTGCCGGGGCTTGGTCCTTACACGGCCAGCGCCGTCGCCTCGCTCGCGTTCCACGAGCCCGTCGCCATGGTCGACGGCAATGTGACCCGCGTGATGCTCCGCTTCCTGGGGCGGCGCGGCAGCGCATCGGACCCGAAGCAGATCGCGTGGGCGCGGGAACGGGCGGATGAGTTCGTGCGCGGCGCGGGGAAGAGGCCGGGGCCGACGCTGGCGGCGGAGGGGTTGATGGAGCTGGGGGCGACGGTGTGTGTGCCGCGTGGGCCGCGGTGTGAGGTGTGCCCGCTGGCTGGAGCGTGCGTCGCGAGGGCGAGGGGCTGGACAGATGCGATCCCGGAACCGAAGCGGGCGAAGGTGACGCCGGTGGTGTGGGCCGTGAGCGTCGTGGTGGAGGATGGGAAAGGCAGGGTGGCGATCGAGACGAGGCCGCCGAAGGGGATGTGGGCGTCAATGGTGCAGGCGCCGACCATCGAGTGGACCGGCACCGACCGCGACGCCGCGGAGGTCGCGCGCGAAGCCCTCGCGTTTGCTCCCTCAATGAAACTCCGCGAGCGAGAACGCTTCACGCACCAGACAACTCACCGCCGCTTCGAGTTCACGGTGCTCTCGCTCCGCGCGACCGATCGCGTGAAACGCTCGATCGAGCGCGCGAGGCCGAGGGTGACGTGGGCGACGCGCGAAGAGATCGCGGAGATGGCGCTCTCGTCGGTGCAGGCACGGGTGCTGGCGGCTCGCGATTGACTCGTGCCGAGTGCGCGAGGACCGCGGTCATCGAGCCGGCCTCTCTCACAACCTCAGCCGGATGGCATCGAGGATCCGGCGGGACTCCTCGGTGTCGCCGATCACGCCGACGCGGATCTTCATGCGGACGCGCTCGAGGCCCATCTGCTCGAACTCCATCTGCGCAGAGCGGCCCTGGGGCGTCTCGGCAACGATGGCCCCCCTCACGTCGTCGCGGGTGAACTTCGTGATGCGGTAGGAGCTGGACTCGAGCACCGTGCGTGCGGCCTCCATAGCCGCGGGGAGTTGCCCCTCCTCCGTCGCTGAGATGTCTCCCATGACGTTGGAGTACGAGTCACCGGATCCGCTGGTATCAAACGCCTCGCACCCTGCCGTCGCGAGGTGGCCGGACGCGGCAAGAGCGACCGCGATCGCGGGCGCTGCGGAGCGGAATCGAAGGGGTAGAGCGGCCATGCGGTGCGTCCTTGGTCGGGGTCATCAAACGCAACGCCTGACCCCGTGGTACATTCTTCGCCACATGAAGGTCGCCGTCATCATCCCTGTCTACAACGAGGAGGCGACGCTCAGCGAGGTGATCGCCCGCTTCGACGCGACGCCTCCGCCGGCCCACCCCGTCACGGGGGAGCCGCTCAACCGCCGCCTCGTGATCGTGGACGACGGTTCGAAGGATGGCTCGTGGTCGATCATGGCCTCCTATGGCGACCGGGGAGACGTGGTGGTGCAGCGACACGACAGGAACCGCGGCAAGGGTGCGGCGCTCAAGACCGGCCTGCACGCCGCACTCGCGGAGGGTGCGGACGTCTTCATCATTCATGACGCGGACCTTGAGTACGACCCCCGCGACCACGCGGCGGCGATCGAGCCGATCCTCTCCGGACGCGCGGACGCGGTGATCGGAACACGGTTCGGAGGCCGCACGCACCGCGTGCTCTACTTCTGGCACTACGCGGCCAATCGGATGATCACGCTGTTCAGCAACATGCTCACGAACCTGAACCTCTCGGACATCGAGTGCTGCACGAAGGCGTTCACGAGGCGGGTCGCGCAGCAGCTCACGATCACCGAGCGGCGATTCGGTGTGGAGCCGGAGATCATCGCGCGGCTGGCGAAGATGAGATTGCGAGGCGCGCAAGATGAGCCGGGAGCGGGGGTCGATCGGGGGCTGCGTATCTACGAGGTCGCGGTGTCGTACTCGGGGCGGACGTACGCCGAGGGGAAGAAGATCACGTGGCGCGACGGGATCTCGGCGCTGCGGTGCATCATCGTGTACAACGTGTTGAGGTGAGGGGAACTCACGAAGTCAGGAATTCTGGACGCCGCGCACCGAGTCAGGCGTCCCAGGTGATGAGGCGCTCGATCGCAGCGAGGCGCTCCGAGAGGCGATCCGGGCTCGAATCGCAGATCGTTGCATGCCCGAGCTTGCGGCCCGCGCGGGGGGACTTGGCGTAGAGATGGAGCGAGAGCCCCGGAACGGCGAGCAGGGACGCCGGGGCCGGTGAGCGCCCGACGATGTTGAGCATCGCGGCGTGGGCGGCTCCGCGCATCTCCGTCGAGCCGAGCGGAAGGCCGAGCACCGCGCGGACGTGATTCTGGAACTGGCTCGACTCGGCGCCCTCGATGGTCCAGTGGCCGGTGTTGTGGACGCGGGGCGCCATCTCGTTGGCGAGCAGCATCGGCGCGGCGCCCGGCGCGCCGGCGATGAAGAACTCCACGGCGAGCACGCCGACATAGTCGAGCGCTGCCGCCACGCGCATCGCGGCGGCGCGTGCCTGTTCGCCGAGGGTGGGATGGCTCGCGAGGATCGGGGCGGGCGCGACGGTCTTCCAGAGGATGCCCTTGCGATGCTCGTTCTGACAGAGGGGGTATGAAACGGTCTGGCCACCGGCAGCACGCACGGCGATGACGGAGACCTCGGCGCGGAGGTCGACGACCTCGTCGGCGATGAGACCGCCGGGCGCAGAGGCGAGCAGCTCGGCGGCGGCGGCGCGGGCCTCATCGGGCGTGCGCACGATGCATTGCCCCTTGCCGTCGTAGCCCAGGCGCCGGGTCTTGAGGAGGAGGGGCAGGCCGATGGTCGAGCGTGCGGTGTCGACATCGGCGAGCGTGTCGATCGCGAGCCAGCGGGGCGTTGGAATACCGAGTGAGGTGAAAAGGCCTCGTTCGAGCGCACGATCCTGGGCCGTGGCGAAGGCGTGGGGATTCGGGTGGACGGGGGCGTGGCGAGCGGCGGATTCGAGGGTCGCCGCGGGGACGTTCTCGAACTCGCAGGTGACGACGTCGCAACCGGAAGCGAAGCGGGCGATCGCATCGGGATCGTCGAAGCGGGCGACGTGGTGATCGGCGATGAGCGCGGCGGGCGCGTCGGGCGTGGTGTCGAGGGTGCGGACGCGGATGGCCAGCTCGCTCGCGGCCTGCGCGAGCATGAGGGCGAGCTGGCCGCCACCGAGCACACCGATGCAAGGACCCGTGCGGGCGTGGGGCACGCGCTAGCTCCTGCGCGAGCGCCGGGGCTTTCCGGCGGGCTTGATCACGCGATCTTCGAGGACTTCGGCCGTGCGTCCGTCGCGCAAGGATCGGAGCGACTCGCGGACACGCGGGTCATCGAGGCCGACGATCGCGGCGGCGAGGAGCGCGGCGTTGGCGGCGCCGGCCTCGCCGATGGCGAGGGTGCCGACGGGGATGCCCTTGGGCATCTGCACGATGGAGAGGAGCGAGTCCAGACCCTCGAGCGCCCGCGAGCGGACCGGGACACCGAGAACGGGGAGGATGGTCTTGGAGGCGCACATGCCGGGGAGGTGGGCGGCGCCGCCGGCGCCGGCGATGATCACGCGGAGTCCACGGGATTCGGCGGCGGCGGCGTACTCAAAGAGCCAGTCGGGGGTGCGATGGGCGGAGACGACCATGCACTCATGCGGGACGCCGAGCGCGTCGAGCGTCTCGGATGCGTGGCGCATCGTCTCCCAGTCGGACTTTGATCCCATGATGACGCCAACGAGCGGCGCGGCCCTGGCGCGCCGACCCGGCGCACGAGCCGCGCTCGCGCCGCTATCGGCGGCTCGGCCTCTCGGTCGGCGCTTAGCCATTGGGAGCGGTCGCGGCTTCCTTCGTGTCGAACTTCGTCGCCTTGTTGATCACGACGGGCTCAACGGGCACGTCGCCCATGCCGTTCCGGACGCCGGTGCGGACGGCGCGGATCTTGTCAACGGTCTCCATGCCGGCGACGACGCGCCCGAACACGGCGTACGCGGCGCCGTCGCGGGGCTGGTCGAGGAAGCCGTTATCGGCGACATTGATGAAGAACTGGCTGGTGGCGGAGTCGGCGACCTGGGTGCGGGCCATGGCGATCGTGCCACGCGAGTTCTTCAGGCCGTTCTTCCACTCGTTCTTGATCGGCTTGTCGGTGTCCTTCTGCTTCAGGTCCGGGGTGAAGCCGCCGCCCTGGATCATGAAGCCGTCGATGACGCGATGGAAGATCGTGCCGTCGTAGTGGCCCTTGCCCACGTAGTTCAGGAAGTTCTCGACCGAGAGCGGTGCCTTCTCCTTGTCGAGTTCGAGCACGATGTCGCCCATCGACGTGGTGAGTTTGACGTAGACGAGGTTTGCTGGCACGGGTTTCTCCTGGGCGTCGGGCTGCGCCGGCGCGGGCTGGGTCGCGGGCGGATCGGATGGCTTCGGATCGGTCTGAGCGCTGGCACCCAGAGCACCGACCGCGATGAGCACGAGAGCGAGCGAGCGCATTGGCCGACGGTTCATTCCGAGTCCTCACTGTTCGTCCGGGTGCGTGCCCCCTGTCCGCAAGGAGCACGCACGGGTAGTTTATCCGAGCGGGCGCAGGCGAGGCGTCAGGCCTCCTCCGACTCCCGGAGTTTGGCCAGAACCGTGTAGTCCTCCAGCGTGGTCGTGTCCTGCGTGATCTTGGCGTCCCCGGAGGCGATGGCGCGGAGGAGACGGCGCATGATCTTGCCGGAGCGGGTCTTGGGAAGCGCGGGGGTGAATCGGATCTGGTCGGGTTTGGCGATCGCGCCGATCTCCTTGGAGACGTGCTCGCGGAGGGCGTTCTTGAGCTTGTCGGCATCGGCAGGGGATGCGGGCTCGGAGCCGGGGGCGAGCGTCACGAAGGCCGCGATGCCCGTGCCCTTGATCTCGTGCGGCATGCCGACGACCGCCGCTTCGACGACGGCGTCGTGGCTGACGAGCGCGCTCTCGACCTCCATCGTTCCGAGCCGGTGGCCGGAGACGTTGATGACGTCGTCGACGCGCCCCATGATCCAGAAGTAGCCGTCGGCATCGCGGCGTGCGCCGTCGCCGGTGAAGTACATGCCGGGGACGCGGGTGAAGTAGGTCTGGATGAAGCGCTCGCGATCGCCGTAGACGCCTCGGAGCATGCCGGGCCACGGCTTGCGCACGACGAGCAATCCCCCCGTGTTGTGCGGCTGTTCGTTGCCGCTCTCGTCGACGATCGCGGCGTCGACGCCGAAGAACGGGAGCGTGCAGGAGCCGGGCTTGGTGGTCGTTGCGCCGGGAAGCGGCGTGATCATGTGGCCGCCCGTTTCGGTCTGCCACCAGGTATCGACGATGGGGCAGCGCGAGGAGCCGATGGTCTCGTGGTACCACATCCACGCCTCGGGGTTGATGGGCTCACCGACGGAGCCGAGGACGCGGAGCGAGGAGAGGTCGTGCTTCTTCGGGTGCTCATCGCCCCACTTCATGAAGGCGCGGATGGCGGTGGGCGCGGTGTAGAAGTGCGTGACCTTGTGGCGGGCGATCATGTCCCAGAAGCGGTCTTCCTTCGGCGCGTTGGGTGCGCCCTCGTACATGAGCGTGGGGACGCGGTTCGGGAGGATGCCGTAGAGGATGTAGGAGTGGCCGGTGACCCAGCCGACATCGGCGGTGCACCAGTAGAGCTGGTTGTCATCGGGGATGAGGTTGAAGGTGAGCTTGCTGGTGAGGTAGGTGTGGACCATGTAGCCGCCGGTGGTGTGGAGGATGCCCTTGGGCTTCCCCGTCGAGCCGGAGGTGTAAAGGAGGAAGAGCATGTCCTCCGAGTCCATGTGCTCGCAGGGGCACTGGTCGGAGGAGGCGAGAAGGAGGTCCTTGAAGGAGTGATCGCGGCCGGAGTGCCACGCGGTCTGGTTGCCGACGCGTGAGTGGACGATGACGTTCTTCACCTCGTGGCCGGCCTGCGCGAGCTGGGCGACGGCGGCATCGACGGATTCCTTCAAGGGGACGACGCTGCCGCGGCGATAGGCGCCGTCGCAGGTGATGATGGTGCGTGACTTGGCATCGAGGACGCGGTCGACGATGGCCTGGGTGGAGAAGCCACCGAAGATGACGGAGTGAGCGGCGCCGATGCGGGCGCAGGCGAGCATGGCGATGGCGACCTCGGGGACCATGCCCATATAGATGGTGACGATGTCGCCCTTCTTGACACCTAGGGCCTTCAGAGCGTTGGCGAACTTGGAGACATCGCGCTTGAGGTCGTTGTAGGTGAGGCGGCGGATGTCCGGCCTCCCCCCACTGCCGATCGGCTCGCCTTCCCAGACGATCGCGACCATGTCGCCGTGGCCCTGCTCGACCTGGCGATCGACACAGTTGTAGCAGACGTTGGTTGTGGCGCCGACGAACCACTTGGCATCGGGGACCTTCCAGTCGAGGACCTTCGACCACGGCTTGAACCAGTGCAGCTCCTTCGCGACCTCGCCCCAGAACCCCTCGGGGTCGCTGATCGAGCGGGCGTGGAGACGCTTGTAATCGCTCATCGAGGGAACAAGCCACTTGGCCATTCGCGCCGCCGCCGCGCTCGGGGCCGGGAAGCGACGATTCTCCTGGAGAACGGATTCGATCGAGTCGGACATGTGCTGCTCCGTGCGGAGATCGCGTGTGGCGCGATCGCCGCGAGCAGCAGTTTAGGGGCTGTGAGCTATCAGGAGGTCGCGAACCCACCCGGGACAGCTTGGACAGCAATCGCGCCCGCGAACGGTGGACGCGTTCTCATTGCGATCATGGTGTCGCGGGACACGCACGAGTAAAATAGAACAGTTCGTCAACTTGAATCCACGTGGGAACGCAAGTCTCGTCGCAATCGATCGCGCTGCAGGAGTAAAGCGTTTGACGCGGCGGACCAGGTATTACCGTAACGACAATCTGACAGTCTTGTGATGAGGATCCGCTCGCGGACTCCCAAGCAACAATCTGCCCGTCGGCATTGAGTGTGACCGAGTCCAGAACCATCCGGCCCCCTGCCGCAACAACGACCGGATCGGCGCCGTCAGTTGAGAATGAGTACAGCTCGCCGCTGTCGAGAAATGCAAAGCTCACCGGCTCGAGCTTTTTGATCAACTCGAGCGCTCTCCTCGAGTACGTCTTTGTGCCGAGCGATTGCGTTTGAACACTCCCATCATCAAAGGTATTGACCGCGACAGCCGGCGCCGTGACCACGGGTCCCTGCGCTCCATCGCTCAACACACCCATGCTCTCACGAGACTGCGTGGATTCGCAGCCCGCAATGAACTGGCTGGTGATGGCGACAGCAAAGATCGAGTACCGAACAGTGACTTTCATGGGTCGCTCCTCGTAAAGCATGCGACGGTTTCACCAACAAGCGTGCCGCAGCAACTCGTACAGTGTATCAAGTCGGGGGGCTGTCAACGAACCCCGGACGGTTATCCCTGCGCCGGCGGCACCTGCATCTCGTGCGCTTCGCCCGCGCCCGTCGGAGTCCTGATCCGCTCCACGAGTTCTGCGCGTATGCCATGCTCGCGGTCGTGGGCGTTCACGTGCTGGGCGTGCTGCTGCATACCGCGCGTCATCGCGAGAACATCACGGCCGGCATGCTGCACGGACGGAAGGCGGTCGAAGCCGGGCAGGGCATCGCGAGCGCTCGGCCGGTGGCCGCGGCGATCTTCCTCGTGCTGATCGGCGCTTGGGGATTCACACTCATTCGCAACTACGACCCGGCGACACAGGCGACATCGCTGCCGTTGCTCGGCATGTCACTCCAGCTGGGTGAAGCGGAGCGAGAGGGCGGCGCCGAGGGCGGGAACGGGTCCGAGGCGTCGGATCGTGGCCACCACGAGGACGAGGACGACTGATCGTCTCCTGGTGGCGGGCCGGCGAAGGAGCGTCAAAGGGTGGGGGAGGGTGGGCAACACGTGGTCGAACAGGGGCGGTCGCCGAGCTGGAAACGGGCGCGGAACGAGAACTCACGCGACTAATTGGAGATTCCGCTGGCATCCGCGCCGAACCTGGTCATATTTGACGTATGGGATGCTGGCTGGACACATCCGAACGCTCGGGTGCGCCTGGTCCCCGGAGAGGACTGTCCAGATGCCGACGGAAGCGAGTCTCGGGACGACGCAAGGCGGCTGGAACGCCGGCAGCTTCGGTGCCGTCCCCTTCACACTCT
>JAPKGU010000074.1 GCA_026647565.1 Phycisphaerales bacterium
CGTCGAGATCCCCGAGAGCGCCGTCCACACCGGCTTCGACAACTACAAGCAGCTCCTCGCGGGCGAGGTCGACATGGTCGTCCTCGCCACCGCCCCTCACTTCCGCCCGATCCACATCGCCGCGGCGATCGAGAAGGGGTGCCACGTCTTTGTCGAGAAGCCAGTCGCCGTCGACCCCGCGGGCATCCGCGCCGTGCTCGAGGCCTCGTCGAAGGCCGACGCGAAGGGGCTCTCCATCGTCGCCGGCACGCAGCGCCGCCACGAGACGTCCTATCGCGAAGCCATGGCCCGCATCAAGGAGGGCGCCCTCGGACGCATCATCGCCTCCGAGGCCTACTGGAACCAGGGCGGCCTGTGGATGCACCCACGACGCCCGGAATGGTCCGACATGGAGTGGCAGATCAGGAACTGGCTCTACTTCACGTGGCTCTCCGGCGACCACATCGTCGAGCAGCACGTGCACAACATCGACGTCGTCAACTGGGCCATGAGCGTCTCGACCGGCGAGACCCATCCGGCCCGCGCGCAGGCCGTCGGCGGCAGACAGGTCCGCACCAGCCCCGCGTACGGCCACATCTACGACCACTTCGGCGTCCTGTTTGAGTACGCCTCGGGCGCGACCATGCTCTCGATGTGCCGCCAGCAGGACGGCACGGAGCCGCGCGTCGAGGAGGTCATCCGAGGCACCGGCGGCTTCTGCTCCCTCCGTCCCGGCTCCGCCGATTTCCGTCCGTATCCCGCCTCCGGCAACAAACCCGCCGGCGACACCGAGGGGTGGCGCTTCTCCGGCGACAACAACAACCCGTACGTGCAGGAGCACGTCGATCTCATCCACGCCATCACCTCGGGCCAGCGCGTCAACGAGGCGAAGCAGGTCGCCGAGTCCACGCTCACCGCGATCATGGGCCGCATGGCGGCGTACACCGGCAAGACCGTGACGTGGGACCAGGCCCTGAACTCGACGCTCGACCTCGCGCCACCGTCGTACGAGCTCGGCCCGCTCCCCACGCCCGAGGTGCCGATGCCTGGGAAGACGCCGCTGGTGTGACCGTGGCGGGGCGTTCAGCTCGCGTTCTGCGACAGGCGCCTGGCGAGCGCGAAGGCAAGCTCGAGCGCCTGGTGGTAGTTCAGGCGCGGGTCGCAGAGCGTGGCGTAGTTCGTGTGGAGGTTGTCCTCGGTAATGTCCGTGGCCCCACCTACGCACTCGGTGACGTCCTCGCCGGTCAGCTCAACGTGGATGCCGCCGAGGTGCGCGCCCGACGCGCGGAGCGCGTCGTACGTCGTCTCGAGTTCGGTGCGGATCGCGTCGAACGAGCGGGTCTTCAGCCCCGAGGGTGTCGAGACGGTGTTGCCGTGCATCGGATCGCAGACCCAGAGCACCGGCGAGCCGCACGCTCGCACGGCCCGCACCAGCTCGGGGATTCTCTCCCTTGCCCTCGCGGCGCCGAGGCGCGTGATGAGCACGATCTTGCCGCGCTCGGCGCTCGGGTTGAGCACGCCCACGAGCTCGCGCACCTCTTCCGGGCTTGTCGTGCCGCCGATCTTGATCCCGACCGGGTTGCGGATCCCGCGGAAGTACTCCACGTGGGCCCCGCCGATCTGACGTGTCCGCTCGCCGATCCACGGCAGGTGCGTCGAGAGGTTGTAGTGGCCCTCTCGGCGCGGGACCGTGCGTGTCTGGGCTGACTCATAGAGAAGATTCAGCCCCTCGTGGCTCGTGAAGAACTCGACGCGGGTAAGCTCCTCGACCCGTGCCTCGCCGAGGACCTCCATGAACCGAAGCCCGTCCGCCAGCGAGCGGGTCATCTGCTCGTACTGCGCCCGCAGATCCGCCGGCAGCGAGGCGTGACGCATGAACGAGAGGTCCCAGTACTCCGGGTGGTGGATGTCCGCGAAGCCGCCCTCGACGAGCGCGCGGATGAAGTTGAGCGTGAGCGCCGCGTGCTGGTACGCGCGGACGAGCAGGTGCGGGTTCGGCGTCCGGGACTCCGGCGTGAACGCCGCGCCGTTCACCAGGTCTCCGAAGTACGAGGGAAGCGTCACCGGTGAGCCGTTGACGACCCGAGTCTCGACGGCGCTCGACCTCGGCTTGGCGTACTGGCCCGCGAAGCGACCGACGCGCACCACCGGCTTCCTGCCGCCCCACACCAGGGCAAGAGACATCTGCATCAGGATCTTCAGCTTGTTGGTGATCGCCCCGGGCGTGCAGTCGTCCAGCGTCTCGGCACAGTCGCCCCCCTGGAGCACGAACCGCTTCCCGTCCTGCGCGTCGGCGATCTCCTGCTTGAGCTTCTCGATCTCCCACGACGTCACGAGGGGCGGGAGCGAGCGGAGCTTCGCCAGCTCGCGCTCCACCGCCGCCGCGTCCGGGTAGTCGATCCGCTGCGCCTCCGGACGCGATCGCCACGAGTCGGGCGACCACTGAATCGAACCGGCGGGCGAGGGCGTTGATGCGGGTGGAGAGGCCATGTGTCTCTTCGGATCGACGTTCGGATCGACAAACGTGAGCGTGCGGGTTCCGCGCAGTCCGGCGCACCGCACCAATCCAGCGCGGCGACACGCCGTCCGTCGATGGTATCAGCGCCTCCGACGCACCAGATCGGGCGCAAGAACAGCGCCCGAAACGCCGATTCGCATGGTTTTGCAGTCTTTTCCAACCCTCGCCTCAACTTGGGGGTCCGGCGAGGACGATTGGCGGGGTCAGCCGCGGGTTATCGCGGCGAGCCAGGGGGCGTTCACGGCCGGCCGAGTGGTCCGGCCCGTCCCGAAGGCAGAACCCACGGCCGGCAGATTCGTCGGCCCGGATTGTGATCCCGAGAGGGATCAGGAGCACGAACATGCCGACCCGTACCCGTCGTACCCGCAAGACCACGGCCCGCAAAGCCAGCGCGAAGCGCACGCCCAAGGCCCGCAAGTCCTTCAAGAAGGGCGCCCGCAAGACGGCCCGCAAGACCACCGCCCGCAAGAGCGGCTGGAAGAACTCGTTCAAGAAGTCCCCCAAGTCCCGCAAGAGCACGGCCCGCAAGAGCAGCCGCAAGACCGCTCGCAAGACGGCCCGCAAGACCACCGCTCGCAAGACGACGGCCCGCAAGTTCTCCACGAAGAACTACTCATTCGGCCGCTCGTTCAGCACCGGCGCCCGCCGCCGCGCCGCCTGAGCGAACTGACACACACACCTCCGGCTCTCGCCTCCACGGAAGGATGGCTGCACCGGAGCGGATGCCCCCTCCGCAGGGACGCGACGGCGGGGCACAAGCGAAGGCAACTTCCTCGACACCGGCCGCGAACATCGCGGCCGGTTGTCGTTTCCGGACGAGCGAGGGCCCGAAGCGCTGGCCCTACGCTTCTCCCATGACGACCACGACAGGCATCGGGGGGACCGGTCTCACGGCGGACGCGCTGCGTCAGATGATCCGGCGGGAGTTGCCCGAACTCACCGCCATCCGCCACGATCTCCACACGCACCCCGAGGTCGGGTTCGAGGAACGCCGCACCAGCCAGGTGATCCAGCGCGAGCTCTCGCGACTTGGGATCCCGTTCAAGGCGAGCGTCGGTGGGCCGGACGCGGGCACAGGAACCGGCGTGATCGGCGTGATTCCCGCGACTGCCGCGTCGGGTGTCGGTGTGACTCGGACCGACGTCCCCCACGGCCGACCGGCGCCGGAGGCGATCGGGCTACGAGCCGACATCGACGCGCTGCCGATCCTCGAGGAGACCGGCAAGCCATACGCCTCGCAGACGCCCGGCACCATGCACGCCTGCGGACACGACGGGCACACGACCATTCTCCTTGGCACCGCCCGCGTCCTCTCGAAGCTCCACGATCGGCCCCGGACCGTGCGACTCGTCTTCCAGCCGGCCGAGGAGGGCGGCGCCGGCGGAGAGAAGATGTGCCGCGACGGCGCAATCAACGGACTGATCGAGGGCGCAGGACCAGCGGGCGCCCAGCCGATCTCTCGGATGTTCGGCCTGCACGGCTGGCCTCAGCTGCCCGTCGGCACAATCTCGACGAGGCCCGGACCGCTGCTCGCTTCGACAGACGATTTCGAGGCGACCATCGAGGGTGTCCAGGCGCACGCGGCGTTCCCGCACCTGGGCTTCGATCCGATCCTCGCCACGGCCCAGGCCATCGTCTCGCTCCAGCAGATCGTCTCCCGGAACGTCAGCCCCTTCGAGCCGGTCGTCGTCACCACCGGACAGGTCCGTGCCGGGACCGCGAACAACGTCATCCCGCGCACTGCCACATTCAGCGGCACCGTCCGCACGCTCACGCGCGAGATGCGCGAGAGGTGCCGCGCACGCCTCATCGAGATCATCGAGACCACCGCCGTCGCCTACGGCTGCACCGCGCGCGTCCGCTGGACCGAGGGCTACCCCGCGACCGTCAACGACGCCGCCCTTGCCTCGCGCGTGCTCGACATGGCACGCGGCGCCTTCGGACCGGATCGCGCCGTGGTCACGCCCACGCCGACCATGGGAGGCGAGGACTTTGCGTACTACGGCCAGCACGTCCCGACGTGCTTCTACCTGCTCGGGCTGCTGCCGCCCGGACAGAATCCCCTCAAGGTCCCGCAGCTGCACCAGCCGACGTTCGACTTCAATGACGACGCGATCGAAGCAGGTGTCGAGATGATGGTGCGGCTCGCCCTCGAGGGTTGAGCACGCCCCGGAGATCTCGTCGCCACTCGACCGGCTTCTCCGTGCCTACCTCACGCGCGCCTCCAGCACGCCCGCGCTGAACCCCTCTCGCATCTCGACCCGCACGCGAACCGCCTTCGCGCTCACCGGTTCGAACCGCGCCGAGTTGAAAGCGTCCTTCACGACCCCCGATTCGCCCACCGAGGCCACCCGCTTCCACGCGCCCCCAACCAGCGCCTCGACGATCCACGCCCGGGGCATGCGGCACTGACCACGCCCCGTGTCATCGAACCAGTACATCGATACCTCGCTCACGCGTCGCGGCTCGTCAAACTCGACCGCAACCCACTCTCGCCCCGCAGGCTCCGCCCCGTCGCCCGCAACCGCGCCCGATCCCACGCCCTTGCGCGGCCAGAATGTCAGACGCGGGATCGAGTGATCGATGCTGCTCGACGGCTCGATCCCGTCGATGATCGCGTTCACTCCCTCTCCGTGCCCGACAAAGCTCGCCGACACACGCACGCCCTTCGGGGGCTGCGGATCCATGAACTGCGTCGACTCGGGCAGCCACACGACCATCTCGCTCGGCCCTCGGTTCGCCCACGTGAAGTAGGGCCTCAACTCGAGCACCGCACGCACCAGGTCAGGACCCTCTCGATACAGACCCGCACCGGCGCCCGCCGTGGTCGCGAGCGCGCTCACCATGAGCGACGGCGCACCCGTGGCATCTCGCTCGCCCACGCTCAGCGGCACACCCGGCGGCAGGACGTACGTCCCGACCGGGCGATCGTTGTCCGGCGATTCCGCCGCGTACACGATCGGACCACGCATGATCGCCACGCGGCCCGCGCTCTCCTTGATCCGCGGATCCGCGTAGACCCGACGCGCCTCCATCGGGATCCGAAGGTCGATCGTCAGCGGCACGCCGGGGTCCGCCGCGGTGCGCAGATACCCGTCCTCGTCCACCGCCGGCCCGTCCGTCATTGCGCCCACCCATCCCGGCCACCGCACCGCGACGATCAGCTCCCGATCCGTCGAGTTGTTCACCACGATCCGCACCGAACTGTCGAAGGGATAGTCGGTCTGCTGCTCGATCGTGACCGGCGTGCCGCCGACGCTCACGGTCGCGCGGCCGGGCATAAAGAGGTTGACGTAGATCGTGTCGCCCTTGACGGCGTACACGTTCTGGCCGAGGGAGGCGAGGAAGCGGAGGACGTTGGGCGGGCAGCAGGCGCACTCGAACCAGTCCTTGCGGGCGTGGCCGCCGCGGCTGGCCATCGGATTCACATAGAAGAACTTCGACCCGTCCAGCGAGACGCCGGCGAGGACGGCGTTGTAGAGGGTGCGCTCGAACTGGTCCATGAAACGGGCCTCGCCGGTAAGGAGGAACATGCGGTGGGCCCACATGCAGAGCGCGATCGAGGCGCAGGTCTCCTGATAGGCCGAGTGCGTGGGGATGTCGTACGGGGCGGTGAAGCCCTCGTTGTGCGCGGAGGGACCGATGCCGCTGGTGACAAAGATCCGGCGCTCGGTCACGTCTTCCCACAGGGCTTCCAGCGCGGGCCGGTAGTTCCCGCGGCCTCGGAGCGCCAGGTCGGCCATCGACGCGTACATGTACCCGGCCCGGACCGCGTGGCCCGCGGCCTCGGTCTGCTCCGCAGCGGGCTTGTGGTCCTGGGCGTAGTCGCCCCACGGTCCGTACACCGTGCCGTCGAGCTTGCGGTGCGGGCGACCACGCTGCTCGATGAGGAACTCGGCCAGGTCGAGGTACCTTGGCTCGCCCGACGCATCGAAGAGGCGGACGAGCGCGAGCTCCAGCTCCTGGTGGCCCGGCGGCGCGGTAAAGGTGTCGGGGCCGTAGAGCGTGTCGAGGTAGTCGGCAGCGCGGATGGCGACGTCGAGGAGCGCGCGCTTGCCGGTCGCGCCGAAGTGCGCGACGCCGGCCTCGATGAGGTGGCCCATGCAGTAGGTCTCGTGGTCCCACTCTTCGCGGGTGAAGCGGTTCTCGATGCCGGCCTTGAGCGTGTAGTAGGTGTTGATGTAGCCGTCCGGATGCTGGGCGGCGGCGACCTTGGCGATGAGCGCGTCGAGCTCGGCGTCGAGTGAGGCACGCCGGGCGTCGTCGGATTCTGTGGCGAGGAGGTAGCACCACCCCTCGATCATCTTGTAGACATCGGAGTCGTTGAAGAGAAGGCCCTGGTAGGGGCCGGGGTCGGCCTTGCCGCCGATCTTCGCGGCTGCGCGCTCGAAGTTGGCGATCCGCCCGGTGATGTCGCACTGGTGGCGATTGGCGGCGAGCACACCCTCGCGCACGGCGGCCATGCGCCCGGTCCAGAAGGGACCGTCGAGCATCACCGCGGTGAAGAGGACGGGCGACATGCGTGGCTCGTCGGTGTTGGAAAGGACGTGGGTCGTCGCATTGGTCGAGGCGTGGGCAGAGGCAGGGGCGGGCGCGAGCGCCGCGATCGCGATGAGCGAGGCGAGGATGGGGGCGGAGCGGGTGGTGTGCATGGGCGTGCTCGGATTGGGGCGGGGTTGAGTCCGGGTCAGTCGGTGATCTCGATGATGCCGCAGTCGATGTACTGGCCGCCACGGGATTGGCGGCAATGGATGGCGATGGTGTTGCTGTCGGGCTTGATGGCGGCAAGGGCGTCGGCGCTCAGAGAGACAACGCGGTAGTCGGTGGTGTAGCCGCTGAGGGATGCGACTTTGACGCCGTTGAAGTAGACGTCGGCGTCCTCGTCGTGGTGGATGGAGAGCGCGAGCTTCCCCTTCGGGGTGACGTCGAGCGTGAAGTTGCGGCGGAGCCAGATCTCGCCGGACGACCACTCCGTGCCGATGCGTGCGCCGGGCGTGCCCTTTGTGCCGAACCCAGCGAGGCCCTTGGACCACCCGGAGTCGTCGAAGGCGGCCTCGAACCAGGCGCGGCCACTGGAGTCGGGCGAGGGCGTGTCGGATGTGTAACGCCACGAGCCCGCGGCATCGCGGACGGGCGAGCCGGCGTGTGACACGAGCGTGCGGACGCGCGGTGGCGTCTGGTAGAGACGGAGGGTGGCGGCACGGACGGCGTCGGGCTCGATTTTCCAGACCTTGCGGTCGTAGGTGAGCCAACCATTGACCTCGATCTCGACGTCGGTGGTCTGCGTGTAAACCGCGGCGCAGAGCCCCTGGCCGATCAGCATGGGGAGCTCCTCGATCAACGCGAGGTACGCGTCAGTGAGCTCCTCCTTGCTCTTGTAGCTCACGTACCCCCAGTTGTTCTTCTCGACCCAGGTGTGGCCGTCGATGGGGAGGCCAAGACCGCCGAACTCACCCAGGACCGAGGCGCGGGTCGATTCGATCGGCGGCATGCCGGGGCCGGGGTAGAGGTGGTGGTCGATGGTGTCGCCGACGGCCATGTCGGTCCAGCCGCTGGCGTTGTTCACGAGGCGCGAGGGATCGAGCTTCTTGGTGCGCTCGACGATCTCCTTTGACCAGGCGAGGTCGTTCTGCCCCCACCCCTCGTTCCATGGCACCCACATGACGATGCTGGGGTGGTGGCGGAAGTCGTCGATGATCTCGGTCCACTCGGCGAGGAACCCGTCCTTCCATTCCTGCGTGAGGGGAGGGTTCCTGAACTTGTTCTTCTCGCTGCCCGCGGGCTCGTCGTTGAAGAACGGGCTGGGCATGTCCTGCCAGACCATGATCCCCAGTCGATCGCACCACGTGTAGTAGCGGTCCGACTCGACCTTCACGTGCTTGCGCAGCATGTTCGAGCCCATGCGCTTGGCGGCCTCGATGTCGAATCGCATCGCCTCGTCGCTCGGCGGCGTGTAGAGACCGTCGGGCCAGAAGCCCTGATCCAGCGGGCCGAAGTGAAAGACGGGCTTGCCGTTGAGCAGCAGGCGCGGCACCCCGTTCTCATCCTTGCCGAGCGCGACGGTGCGATAGGCGAAGTAGGACGAGGCTTCGTCGATGACCTTGTCACCCTGCGTGATGCGGACGTTGAGGTCGTAGAGAAAGGGGTCGTCGGGGGTCCAGGGGCGGACATCGGGGAGGACGATGTTGAAGTTGCCCATGCCGCCCTCGCTCTCCATCACGGCGAGGGCATCGTCGTTCTTCTCGATGAAGATGGTTGCCTTCATGTCAGGCGCGAACGTGCCCGCGTGCTCGGCGATGACGTTGACGGCGCCGGTGGCGGGATCGGCCTTGCAGGTGAGGCGGGTGATGTGGACATCGGAGACGGGCTCGAGCCAGACGGTCTGCCAGATGCCGCTTGTGGGCGTGTACCAGATGCCGTGGGGGCTGAGCCACTGCTTGCCGCGGCCCTGACCGCCGGTATCGGTGGGGTCGTGGGCGATGACGATGATCTCGTTCGGGCCATCCTTCAGCGCGTCGGTGATGTCGAAGGAGAAGGGGGTGTAGCCACCGGTGTGGGAGCCGACGTCTGTGCCGTTGATGATCACGCGGCAGCGCCAGTCGACAGCGCCGAAGTTCAGGAGGGTGCGGCGGCCCTTCCATGAGGCGGGGACCTCGAAGGTGCGCCTGTAATGAAGGGTCTGGTCCGGCTGCACGATCTTGCCGACGCCGGAGAGTGCGGACTCGGGCGGGAACGGGACGAGGATCTTGCCCTGCACCTTGTCGGTGCTGGCGGGGTCCATGCCGAGGATGGCGTAGTCCCAGAGCCCGTTGAGGTTCATCCACTCGGAGCGTTCGAGCGAGGGGCGGGGGTACTCGGGCCAGACGTTGTCGGGGGTGACCTTCGCGCCCCACTCGGTCATCAGTTTGCCTGGGACGGGGGCCCATGAGGCGCCGGGCTCGGCGGCGAGGGCGCCTGCGGGACTCACGGTGATGGCTGCGGCGGCGACGAGGGTCACGAACGATGCCCAGTGAGTTCGCATGTGATGCTCCGGCAATGGCGCGGCGGACATGAGGGGGTGCGCCAGTCTATCCACCGGCTCTCGCACCGTTCGCGTGGCCGACTTGCCCATCTTGTGCACCATCCGACGCCCGCATCCGCTATCGTGGGTGACGCGGAGACCCGACCAGCATGTGCCCCGACGAACCAACCCGAGCGACCGGCGAAGCCAACCAGTGGCCGAGCGCGGGGCCATCGCGCGATGGATCCGGTCGCGATGGCGGATCGAATCCTGACGCCAGCCCGACGGCGGCATCGGGGACGCGGGAGGGTGAGTCGTCGAGAGACCAGCCCGGCACGCAGGTCGGGCCGTACAAGCTGCTCTCCATCCTCGGCGAGGGCGGGTTCGGCACGGTCTGGCTCGCCGAACGGCGCGAGCCGATGGTGCAGCGCGTCGCGCTGAAGATCATCAAGCCGGGGATGGACTCCAAGGCGGTCGTCGCCCGCTTCGAGCAGGAGCGCCAGGCGCTCGCGGTGATGGACCACCCCAATGTCGCGCGGGTCTTCGACGGGGGCGTCACGGATGCGGGCGCGCGTGGCGGCGGACGTCCCTACTTCGTCATGGAGCTTGTCCAGGGCGAGCCGCTGAACACGTTCTGCGATCGGCACCAGCTCACGATCCGCGAGCGGCTGGAGCTGTTCATCCCGATCTGTGAGGCGGTGCAGCACGCGCACAGCAAGGGCATCGTGCATCGCGACATCAAGCCCTCCAACATCCTCGTCTCCATGAAGGATGGACACGCCGTTCCCAAGGTGATCGACTTCGGCATCGCCAAGGCGATCACGCACGAGGCGTGGGGGCACACGGCGTTCACGCAGCAGGGCACGGTCATCGGCACTTCGGAGTACATGTCGCCGGAGCAGATCTCGGGCGCTCTGGACATCGACACGCGATCGGATGTGTACTCGCTGGGCGTGGTGCTGTACGAGGTGCTGGTCGGGGCGCTGCCGTTTGACGCCGCGACGCTGCGCTCGGCGAGCTTCGTCGAGGTGCAGCGGATCATCCGCGAGGTCGATCCGCCCCGGCCGAGCACGCGCCTGAGCGGCGTGGACCATCGCACCGGTGAAGGGATCGCGAGCGCGCGGCGCGTCGAACGCGAGCGGCTTGCGTCCGAGCTCAAGCGCGAGCTGGAGTGGATCCCGCTCAAGGCGATGCGGAAGGAGCGTGTGAGGCGGTACGCGAGCGCCGACGCGATGGGGGCGGACATCCGGAGGTACCTCGATGGGCGCCCGCTGGAGGCGGCGCCGGAGTCGCGCGCGTACTTGTTCAAGAAGTTCGTCCGGCGTCATCGGGTAGAGACCATCGCGGCGGCGGCCGTGTTCCTCGCGCTGATCGCGGGGCTGGCGGGCACGATCTCACAGGCGCGGGAGGCGTCGCTCCAGCGTGATGCGGCGCTCGCGGCACAGACCGGTGAGACCGAGCAGCGCAAGCTCGCCGAGTCGCAGCGCGAGGAAGCCCTGAGGCAGAAGTCGGCAGCAGAGACGAACGCGACCGCGGCGGAGGCGGCGCGGGCCCGAGCGCAGGCGATCACGGACTTCGTGACGACGGCCCTGCGCTCGAGCGATCCGTTTGCCGTCAGCGGCAATGGGAGCGGTGCGGGGAGCGGCGGGGGTGGAGGCGCCGTGGGGGGCAGGCACGACACCACGATTCTCGGCGCGATGGAGCTTGCCCTGCGCGATCTCGACGCGGGACGGTTCAAGGATGATCCCGAGACCGAGGCGGCGCTGCGCAGCACGATCGCGACGATCCTCGAGAACAACGGACGGGCTCGCGAGGCGGAGCCGCTGTATCGGGCGGCCCTCGAGACGTATCGCGCGCGATACCCGGGTGATCACCCGCTCGTCGCCAACGCGCTGCACAGTCTCTCCAGGAACCTGCACACGCTGGGGAGGCCGGAAGCCGAGCCGATGTGCCGCGAGTCGCTGGCGATGTACGAGCGGCTGACGCCCCGCGATGAGGGCGCGATCGCGCGGGGGCTGAGCGCTCTCGGGCTGATGCTGGCGGATCTCGGGCGCGCGTCGGACGGCGTCGCGCCGCTGACGGAGTCGCTCAGGATCCGCGAGCAGCTTCATTCGAACGACAATGGGGGCGACAACGGGAGGGATAGCGCGGAGGTCGCGATCTCGCTGAGCAATCTGGCCTCGGTCCTGCGTGCCGCGGGACGAGCGGAAGAGGCGTCGCCCCTCGCGGCGCGGGCGCTGGAGATGCGCGAGCGGCTGTACAAGGGGGATCATCCGGATGTGGCCAACAGTCTCGACACGCTCGCGATGATCGAGCTGACGCTCGGGCGTCTGCCGGAGGCGGAGACGCTCTACACGCGGGCGCTCGAGATGCGGACGCGGCTCTTCCCCGGCGATCACCCCACAATCGCAGAGAACCTGAACATGGTCGCGTGGGTCCGGGAGGACATGGACCGCGCTGAAGAGGCCGGATCGCTGTACCAGCGCGCCCTGGACATGCGCCGGCGGCTCTTTCCCGGCAATCACCCGGAGGTCGCGGCGAGCATCGGCAACCTCGGGTACAACCGGCAAGCTCTCGGAATGTACGAGGAGGCCAGGGCCCTCTTCATCGAGGCCGACGCGATGTACAGGGCCGTGTATCCGGGCGACCACCCGAGCATCGCGACCAACCTGAGCAACCTCGCGATGGCGCTGAACAACCTGGGCGAGCAGGAAGAGGCGACCAGGATCGGCGCCGAGGCCCTCGCGATGCGCCAGCGCCTGTATCCGAGCGATCACCCGGATGTTTCCGAGAGCTTGAACAACCTGGCGGTGATCTACAACGGGCGCGGCATGCCGGCCGAGGCCGAGCCGCTATACCGACAGGCGATGGAGATGTCGCAGCGGCTCTACACGGGCGATCATCCCGGAACGGCGATGTCGCTGAGCAACCTCGCGACCGTGCGCCTGAATCTCGGGCGGGCGTCCGATGCCGCCTCGCTCTACGCCGAATCGCTCGACATGTACAGGCGCCTCTACGGGGACGACAACCCGCGCGTGACCAACGCGATCACCAATCTCGCCCGTGCGCAGCAGGCACAGGGGATGACGGAGGCGGCCCGCGCGAACTTTGACGATGCGATCAGGCGTCTGCGTGCGGCGAACCCGGAGGGCTCGGGTGGCCTGGCCCGCGTGCTGTGGCGATCGGGCGTCGCGCGGATGGAGAGCAACGAGCTTGACGCGGCGCTGCGCGACCTTGAAGAGTCGGTGGCATTGTCGGAGAAGTTCATCCCGGCGGATCATCCGCATCTGGCAGAGCATCGGGCGTCGCTGGAGGCCTGCCGCGCGGCGATGGGGAAGTGACGGAGTGACGGAGTGACGGAGTGGACGGAGTGGACGGAGTGGACGGAGTGGACGGAGTGGACGGAGTGGACGGAGTGATTGTCCGTCACACCTTCGGGCCGCTGGCGCCCAGCTTCGCGATCGCGTCGGCGTACTGTTCGCGGAGGGGTTCGACGACTTCCTTGATGAAGCGTTCGGTCTGCTCGACGGAGCGGCCGACATACTTCATCGGGTCCATCACACCCTCCCAGTCAAGCTCCGCCCCGAGAGGCCCGCCGCGTGAGGTGGACCAGAAGTTCCTGTCCGCTTGCAGACGATCGAGCAGGTCGTTGTCGAGCCCTTCCTGCTTCACGCGCATTCCCGCGGCTTGCGCGTGCTGACGAATCAACTCGTGGTAGTGCTGGCGATCGCCACCGAGCTTCACGCACGCCATCAGGATGTTCTCGGTCGCCATGAAGGGCAGCTCGGCCATCAGGTTCTTCCTGACCATCGCCTCGTGGACGATGAGGCCGGAGGCCACGTTGTGCATCAGGTCGAGCGCGCCATCGAGGGCGAGGAAGGCCTCGGGGAGTGAGAGGCGGCGATTGGAGGAGTCGTCGAGCGTGCGCTCCAGCCACTGCGTCGCGGCCGTGTCGTAGGCGTTCCCGACCAAGTTCATCACGAAACGCGTCAAGCCGCAGATCCGCTCGCAGCGCATCGGGTTGCGCTTGTACGGCATCGCCGACGACCCGATCTGCTTGTCCTCGAAGGGCTCGTCGATCTCTTTGCGATTGCAGAGGAGGCGGATGTCGGTCGCGATCTTGTGGAGGACGGAGGCGGTCGAGGCAAGGTCGGAAAGAACTTCGGCATCGACCACTCTGGGATACGTCTGCGCCGAGAGCATGAAGGACCTGCCCTCGAATCGTTTGCGAAGATCGTCACGATTCAGCGCGCACACCTCGCGCGATAACGGCTGGTGGTTGTACATCTCCTCGTCTTCATCATCGACGCGCGTGATCTCTTCGTTCTGAAGGCGCTGCATTCTCCAGAGGAATCGCCATTCAAGCTCGTCAACCTTGGCATGGTCACCGGCGAAAAGTGCAAGGAACGACGCCTGTGTTCCAGTGGCACCTCGAAGGCCGCGATACATCGACTCAAAATAGATGCCGCTCAGCGTTGAGTCACGACGCGGCCTGAGCTCGAAGGCCCATTGCACGAATCGTCGCCCAACCGTGACGGGCTGAGCTGGCTGATAGTGCGTAAAGCCGAGTGTCGGAAAGTGACGTACCGGCTCCGCCGCGTTGCCCAGAGCCAGTATCGCGATCTCGATCTTCGCCTGGATCAGATACAACGACTGCTGAATGATCAGTAGATCCGCATTGCACACGACATCCTGGCTCGTCATGCCGAGGTGGATGATGCCCTTCGCCTTCGGACATGAGTCCCCGAGCGCGTGCACGTGCGCCATCACATCATGCCGCAGCTCGCGCTCGTACTTCTCTGCCGCCTGAATCTCCGCGTCCGTGATCCCCCCCGGCCGACTCACCACCGTCCGCAGCTCCTCCACCTGCTCCTTCGATACCGGCAAACCCATCTCGCGCTGCGCCTCAGCGACAGCCAGCCAGATCCGCCGCCAGGTGTTGAACTTGTGGCGGGCGGACCACAGCTTCAGCATCTCGGGGCTCGCGTTCCGCGTCGCGAGGGGGGAGGTGTACGTGTCGTAGGCGCTGGTCATGCGGTCGTCTTTCGTGTTCTCGGGCACTCCGCGAGCCTTCATTTCGCGTTGACTTTTGGCTGTCGATTCCCGATAATCAGGGCAGAGGTTCCGCCTCGGAGTTGCCACGGTGGCTCCAAAGGCCTTACCTCTTTCTTTCTTTTTGGCCTCGTCATCTTTGGCCGGTCCCATTGCCGGACCGCGCCGTGTACGGATCCGGCACGTACACCACGCTGTGTGTGCGGAACCGCTTCCCGGTCGATTCCACTTCCGCTTGCCATATCAACGGCTCCAGAAGTCCCACAAAGTCGCTGATCTCGCTCCTGACCGCCTCGGTCATTCGGACGTTGAATCGATAGGCCCAGTTGAGGCAGTAGATGCAGAGGTCCGCGACCTGCACGCCATACGCCATATCGGATTCGACGAAGAGCGGTGTCGGCACAACGAACTGGGATCGCTGCGCCCCAGTGACGGTCTCGATGAAGTAACGCTCCATCCGCCGGACGAGCTTCCGATCGTTGTCTTTCTCCGTGCGATCCATGACGAGAAGCCCCATCTCCGATCGATCACGCAGAAAGTAGAAGTATCGCTCGAGAAGAAAGACGATGTCTTTCCGAGGAACATCCGCTCGTGTTTCCATGGGCGGCGCGACGCACGGGATCATCGAAGCGAACAGACGGGCATCGTGGCTCGACAGAAGCAACAGAATGTCTTTCGCGAATGAGAGGCACGCCTGTCCGAACGCAGTGAACTCGTCGCGACGAGGTGTCTTGCCCTGAGCCGCTGAGTTGAGAAAGGCCAGCGCTTGCTTCCGGCGAGTCAGGTGCTCCATCGCCGGACCCTGTGAGGCCCATTTGAACCGATCCCTCGCCAGCAGCTTCGATCCCTTCACCTCGGAGCCATGCTCGTTCAAGTGCGCACCAAACGTGCTCAGTTCCAGAGATCGAATCGCCTGAATGAACGGCCACAGTTTGGTCGCATGGAGCGCGATGCCGCCATGAACCTCGTAGGGCATTGTCCGGTGGTCGTGCCCACTCTCATCGAGGAACAGCAGCCAACTCATAGCTGATGATAAGTCATCTCCGGCACTCACCCCCCGCACCCCCTCCCCGTACCATCCCCCGGTGCCAGCCCCTCGTGAACCAAGCCCCGGCGCAGCGCGCGATGTCCCACGTCCGGGACCCGCGCCGTCGTCCTCGGGCACGACTCCCGCCGCCTCGCCGGCCCCACCCGCGTCCCCAGTGCCCCCCACTCCCCCCACTCCCCCCACTCCTTCCGACACGCGCGACCGTGCCCTGGTTGAGGCCGTCAAGGAAGGACGTCCGGGCGCGTGGAACGAGCTCGTCCGGATCTATCAGGACCGCATCTACTCCCTTTGCCTGCGCACGTGCGGCAACCCCGACCTGGCCGCCGACCTCGCCCAGGACACCATGGTGAAACTGGTCCAGCACATCGATCGCTACGACGGGCGCTGCCAGTTCTTCACCTGGGTCTACCGCATCACACTCAACACGTGCCTGACCCGTCTCCGCTCGGAGAAGCTGCGGCGGACCGTCTCCCTGGATGGGCTGGATGGCGGGTCCGCGTCCGGCCATATCCCTGACAGGGCGGCACAAACAGAGTGGTCGAGGGGGTCAAGGGGGCAATCCGGGCTCGGGCGCGGGGGGCTCGGGGAACCAGACGCCGCCGGGCGCGTTGAACAGGATGAGGCCCGGAGCGCCGTGCTCCGCGCAATCCAGCAACTCCCAACCGAGCATGTCACCGTCCTGATCCTCCGCGACGCCCACGGACTGGAGTACCAGCAGATCGCCGACGCCCTTGAAGTCTCCGTCGGCACCGTCAAGAGCCGCATCTTCCGCGCCCGCGCAGCGCTTCGCGACATCCTCGAAGGCAAGACCAGGCAAACCCCGGATCCCGCGTGAACTCCGATCGCCCATGACCACAGGCCCTCGCCAACCCGACGATCCGAATCGCGAGCGCACCGTCGCTGGCCGCCCGGATCAGATCGACGAACTCGACCTCCTGGGTTGGGTCGAGGGTGATCTCCCCCGCGCCCGCCAGCACCCCGTCGAAGCGCTCCTGGCACGCGAGCCGCGCCTGCGCCATCTCCTCGACGCCATGGCCGAAGATCGCGCCGCCATCCGGTCACTCGGCGTCGAGCGTGCGCCCGCCGATCTGCTCGCCGGCGTTGAGGCACGCCTCGAGCGCGACCTCCTCGTCGGGCTTTCCGGCGCCGACTCCCCCGTGCCGGAGCTCCCCGTGTCGCGCGTCGTCATTCGCCACGACGGTGTTCTGGCTCGCATCACTCGCTCGCCCCTCGCCCGAGTCTCCGCCGTCGCCGCGGCCCTCCTGATCGTCGGCGCCGTCGGCATCGTGATGCTCCCGGACCGGGCTCCTCGCCAGCACCTCCAGCGCGCCGCTCCTCCTGTGCTCCTGGGTGCGGGCGCGAGCGATTCTCAAGAGATCGCCCTCGCCGCGGCACCCCAGTCGAACCTCCAAGCCGCCGACTCTCCCGCGCCTGCGCCGCTCCTGAGCACGCTCGCCGGGGTGGATCCCGCTGCCGACGCCCTGTCTTCGCCCACCACCAACGACATCTCGCCCGAGCGGGCCGCGGAACTGATCCGCGAGCGCCGGCTTGTACTCGTCATTCGAACACTCGATCAGGATCGGACGCTCCAGCGCCTCGCGGCGATCCACGCCGAGCCGCGCCCATCCTGGATGATCCTCGATCGTGCCGACGCAATACTCGTGGCCTCCCTCGACCCCAAGCCCGACCCATCCCCGGCGATCGATCCTTCCGCGATGGCCTCCGGACGATCGGCGCCCATCCCCCGCCCGGTCACTCCCACGCCGCCTCCCCCAACACCCCAGCGTGCCGTCTATCTCGCCGAGGCCGATGCAACACCCAGGGCACTCGCCGCGCTCCGCGGGGTGCTCGGCTCCGGCCGCACGCAGGTCGCTCGCTTTGTCGCGCTCGACGCCCCACTGCCCACGCCCGAAGCGAACTCGATCGAGTCCGTCATCTGGTGGGATCGCCCGCCGACCGGCTGGGTCCATCGCTACACCCTGCCGGTCGTCATCGAGCCGGTGGATCCTCGCTGAGGCCACCAGGCCCGACCTGCTAGCCCCCGACACCCGTCAAGAAGCCGACCGTCCGGCACCCGACCTCCGATGCTCCGGGGTTCGCGCCCCAGACAGGGTTGCAGAGGCACGCCCATTCGGGTTCAATAGCGCACCCACCAAGCGTCTCGCGCGCCCCGCCGGGGCGAACGTCATTCCGGAGGTCACGATGTCCGCGTCACGCCCAATGTCGCTCTCGCTCGTCGTGATTGTGCTGCTCGTCGCCGGCGGCTTCATGTTCTGGACCGTGCGCGAGTTGGCGGCCGAACTCCGCCACGACGGCGCCTACAGCACCTCCGTCTCGCCCGCGATCTTCTCCGCCGCCGCCTCGGGCGACATCGCCTCGATCGAGCGCGAAGCGAAGCGCGGCGCCGACCTGAACGCCGTCGGCTCCGTCGCCGGAAGCCGCAGCACCATGACCCCGCTGATGGCCGCCTCGATGAACGGCCACGACGCAGCCGTCAAGAAGCTCCTCGAACTGGGCGCCTCCCCCGAGACCCGCTCCGACGACGGCCGAACCGCGATCATCTACGCCGCGGGATGGGGGAACAGCGCCTGCGTCGAGGCGCTCCTCGCCAAGGGCGCACGCGTCGACGCCAGGGGAGACGACGGCTGGACCGCCATCATGCTCGCCTCCGCCAGAGGCGATCTCGACCGCCTCCAGGCGCTGCTCGCAGCGGGCGCCAACGTCGACATGCGGAACAAGTGGAGCCAGACCGCCCTGCTCATCGCCGCCCAGGCCGGCGCCGTCGATCGAGTCAGGGCCCTGCTCGACGCGGGCGCCCGCGCCACCATCGACTGGGCGGACAACGAGGGCGCCACAGCGCTCGCCGTCGCCGCCGCCGCGGCCGATTCCGACGACGTGCTCAACGAGCTCCTCGCCGCCGGCGCAAACCCGAATCTCGCCGACGCCGACGGGCTGACGCCGCTCATGCGGGCCGCAGATCGAGGCGACGCCGAGCGGGTTCGCTCGCTGCTCGACGCCAAGGCCGACCCGCTCGCCAAGGACCGGCTTGGTCGCACCGCCCGCGACTGGGCGCTGAGCCGTGACGACGACATCGGCCGCACGATCGCTTCGCTGCTCCCCGCGTCGGACAAGTAGTTCCCTCCCCGCGCGTCCATCCCGACGAAGGCCCGATCGTGCCGATATCCTTGG
>JAPKGU010000075.1 GCA_026647565.1 Phycisphaerales bacterium
CTCCGGATTCCGGCAGAAAGCCCTTGAACTTCTTCCCGACCGTCGGCTTCATGTGTGCTGCCATGGGATTGCTCCGTAAAAGGCGGATGGGGCGCTTCGCATCGCCCGTAGCGATGGTTGGCCTCCATGCAATCTTCATGTGTCACAACGCGGGGCGGAACCCCGCAAAGGAGAACACGAACATGAACGCGAAGAAGAACACGAAGACGACGACGAACAAGGCCAAGGCCCTCCGCATGGCGACGGAAGCGGTCCGCAACCGGCTCGGGTTGGAGACGCTCAAGGACCGCAAGCGCGACGCGCTCGACTTCCACGACATCTCGGTAGCCAGCATCCGCGACGCCATCGCGCTTGCCTTCGAGGCCGGGTTCGCCGCCGCGAGCGGGAAGCCCATCCCGACCACGCCAACGGACCCCAGCGAGATGCTCGACACGCTGGAGATCACCAAGAAGACCGGACGCCCGACGGGCGGGACATGGGTGAAGGGCAACATCGCGGGCCACGCCTTCGAGGCGCTGGTCTTCCCCGAGCACGCGACCGACGCCGCATACGAACTCGACGACAGCCGCATCTCGAAGCTCTGGTTGCAAGAGCATTTCACGCACACCGAGGTCGCCTGCTTCGACCGGGGCTGGGACCGCATGCCCACGACCGACGCGGCCAAGGCCATCATCGGCCTGCTCGCCGCGGGCCTCGCCGAACACATCTTCGGGAAGTGACCCGCCGCCCCGGCACGCGACGACGCGGGACACCGCGCCGCACGCGATTCCCCGCCGCAATGTGCGACGGGATTCCGCACCTGTAGTTTGGAGAACAGCATGAGTACGAAGACGACCAAGAAGCCCGCCCGCATGTCCAAGAGCGCCGCTCGCGCCGAGGGGGCCGCCCGCAGCGACCGCCTTCGCAAGGCCGCGCTCGCCGAGATCAAGGACCGCCTCGACGGGAAGCCCGCGGCCGCGACGGCCACGGGCGGCAAGGCTCCCAAGACGCCCAAGGCCCCGAAGGCCGCGAAGGAGAACAAGCCCAAGCGCGTCAGCGCCCTCGACGCCGCAGCGCAGGTGCTCGCCAAGGCCACCAAGCCCATGCGGGCGACGGACATGATCGCGGAGATGGAGGCCAAGGGACTCTGGAAGAGCCCCGGCGGCAAGACCCCCGAGGCCACGCTCTACGCCGCGATCATCCGGGAGATCGCCGCCAAGGGGAACGCGGCCCGGTTCAAGAAGCATGACAGGGGCGTCTTCGTCGCCGGGAAGGGGGCCTGACCCATGCAGGCCACGCACGCCCAACTCGAGGCCGTTCTCGCCGCCGCCAACCACCTGCTCGGCGCACGCCAAGACCAGATGCTGACGGTCGAGGAGTGGGCTGATCTCGCCCGAGCGGTCGCCGCCTGCACGGGGCGCAAGACGGCCGACCTGCTCATCGAGCGCGATCTCGAAGACGCGGCCGAGTACGGGCTCGCGTGGGACGAAGCGACCGACGGGCCACTCCCCGCCAGCGACGAGGATTGACGCCGCCATCACGCCTTCCCCTTCGCCGCGACGCGGGTCGCGGCTTTCTCTTCGGCCACAGCGTTCGAGCCCAGCCGCTCCGCCTTCCGGCCCGTGAACTTCTCCCACCGCTGCACGATGACATCGCAGTAGAGCGCGTCGAGTTCCATGAGGAAGGCGCGCCGCCCGGTCATCTCCGCGCCGATGAGCGTGCTCCCGCTCCCACCAAAGAGGTCCAGCACGTTCTCGCCGGGGCGCGACGAGAACTCAATGGCACGCCTTGCCAACTCGACGGGCTTCTCCGTGAGGTGGACCATGCTCTGTGGGTTCACCTTCTTGATCGACCACACGTCCGGCACGTTGGCGGGGCCGAAGAAGCGGTGCGCTGCGCCTTCCTTCCAGCCGTAGAAGCACCATTCGTGGTTGCCCATGAAGTCCTTGCGAGTGAGCACCGGGTGCTCTTTCACCCAGATGACTGCTTGCGCGAAGTAGAGTTCATGTCGCTTCAGCACGGGCGGGTAGTTGCCGCAGTTGGCGTACCCGCCCCAGATGTAGAAGCCGCCGCCGGGAATGAGAACGCGGGCGATGTTGCCGAACCAGGCGTCGAGCAACTTGTCGAACGCATCGTCGGTCATGAAGTCGTTCATGAGCGGGCGGTCTTTGGCGCGGAGTTTCTTGTGCGTGGCCCTGCTCTTCTCGGGGTAGCGGTTGAGGTCGGCGCTCTGCTGGTCGTGCTGGTCGGCCTTGCCGGGAAGCGCGAATGAACTCAGGCCCGCGACGATGGCGTTGTTCGAGCGAGGCTCGACCTTGACGTTGTACGGCGGGTCCGTGTTGACGAGATGGATCTGCTGGCCACCGAGCAGACGATCGAGGTCCGCGGGCTTGCTGCTGTCGCCGCACATCAGCCGGTGGTTACCGAGCACCCAGATGTCGCCGGGCACGGTCGTCGCGGCGTCGGGCGGGCCGGGAACATCGTCGGGATCGGTGAGCCCATCGTTCCCGGCTGGGGCCATGAGGGCGCTCAGGTCCTCTTCGCTGAACCCCAGGAGCGACAGATCAAAGTCGGCGCTCTGAAGGTCGCCCAGTTCGATCGGCAGCAACTCCATGTCCCACGACGAGAGTTCGTGGAGTTTGTTGTCGGCGATGCGCAGCGCCCGCACCTTGTCGGGGCTGAGTTCCCGCGCGACATGCACGGGCACCTTCTCCAAGCCGAGTTTCTCCGCCGCCTTGAGCCGGGTATGTCCGGCGATGACAACACCGTCGCCATCGACGACGATCGGGACGCGGAACCCGAACTCCTGAATGCTCTTGGCGACCGCATCGATCGCGCCCTCGTTCTTGCGCGGGTTCTTCTCGTACGGCTTCACCTTGGCCAGCGGCCACATCTCGATCTTCATGCCTCGCTCCTTGCGGCGATTGCGATTCCGTTCATGCCCCGCCGCACGCGCGGCCGGACCCGTCGGTTTGCTGTTGGATCTGCGTCGGATTGGCGTCGGGTCGCCCGTTCCCGGCCCCGCCCGTTGGCCACGGGTTCGCCCACGTTGGCCCACGTCGCGGCCTTGCCGGGGCGGGCGGACGACGCCGCGACGCCCCCACCCCGCGCTCGGCCACGCGAAACAAACTCAGTCGCCAAGCGCGGCTGTTCCCGCGGGCGTAGGGGGCCGGTCCCCCCTCGGGAAGTACCTACCTCGTCCCTACCTACCCCACTTACCCACAATCCGCCCCGTCCCGCCCTGTTGGGCGACGTTGGGCCGTGGGCCGCGAGCGCGACGGTGGGGCAACGCCCCGACCCGTCTGGAAGGCCGCAACCCGGGCCAACGTCGTGGCCCACGGGCGGGAGCCCGCGAGGGGGCATGGCTGCGGCGCACTGCCGCGCACTGACGCGACAGTTCCCATTGATACCTATGCACGCGGGCGCGCCATCGCACGCGCACGCACGCACGCGGGGTGCGTGCGGCAACGATGGCGACTGACGCGACAGTTCGTGACAGTGCGGGGCAGCGGGGCTCATACGGGCGGCACCTCCCCGCGTAGCCCGATGCCCTCGTAGAACGAGACCATGCCGGTTCCGCGACGGCGTGCAACGCCCGGCGCAGCGGCCATGAGATCGCGTCCGAACGCCTGCTTGGTGCTGACGGCGTTGCGCCCGTCCTGCTCGCACCACCCCTTCCAGGCGTCGTAGAGGTTGTCCACCCATGCTCGATGGCCCACGCCGACAACGCAGCGGTCGCGGATGAAGGCGCCGACAGGGGAGCCGAGGTCCTCCATGTCGCGGATGGCATCCTCGCCGCTCTTGGGCTGGATGAACCGACCGCGTGCCCGCAGCCGCTTCCACCCCTCAATCGCCCAGAGCAGGATTCCCGGCAACTCGGCGAGCAGTTGGTCGGTGAGCGTCACGTCCTCGGTGCCGTAGAACGTGTTGGAAAGCCGCAGCACAAGGAATCGCCCGGCCAACGCCGTGCTGGCGTCGTTGAGGCGGGGCAGTTCGTTCGTCAGGAACATGAACCGCGTCGCCAGTTTCATGCTGACGGACCCAAGGAACTTGCGGTCGATGGTCAGGGTGTCCTCGCCAGAAATGCACAGCAGGCGTTCGACGACGGTGCCGACGTTGTCGCCGCCGAAGCGAGCGTCGCTGACGATGGCCAGGGACTTCTCGATCAGGGGCTGGAGGCCGAAGTTCCCGGCCAGACTGCTGGTCGTTGGCCCCACGACGTTGCCCGCGCCGACCAGACGTGTGACGATGCGGCCGATCGTGCCCTTGCCCGACCGCCTCGGCCCCACGAGGAGCAGCATCTTCTGCTGGCTCGTGTCGCCCGTGAGGCAGTAGCCCATCCATTCCTGGAGCAGGTCCACGGATTCGAGGTCATCGCCGAACAACTGCTCGAGGAACTTGATCCACCGCTCGGGCGGCTCGGGGTTGGGTTCGTAGTCGAAGTCGAGCGCGTTGATGGTGAACAGCGCGGGCGTCGGGGCCAACACGCGCCCGGTCGGGATATGCAGATTCAGCGACTTGCAGGGCAGCAGTTCGAGCGCGGGCGGACGGTCCTTGCCGCTGCCGAGCCATGATGGAGACACCGTCGAAGCGGGGAGGTGAACGAACGCTCGGATGGTGTCGAGCGCCTGCTTGACCGTCGTCGGGTTGGACTCGAAGTCCACCAGTTCCATCTCGCCCGTCTGCTTGTTGAGCACATACCGCAGCGCCTTGTGCAGCCACGGCTGGAGCCGCTGCTTGAGCCATTCCTCCTCCACCTGGCAGTAGCGGTTTCCGCGCCACTCCATGAGAAGGCCGCCGTACCCGTGCAGTGTCCGGCCGTCGGTGTGCTGGTTGAACTCGCGGGCGTAAGCCTCGGCCGTCGGGAGCGTGCGCCGGGGCGACAGCACGAGGCGGCCGGTCGCGGGGTCGTGCTGACCGAGGGGCACGAGCGAATCACCGCCCTCGCCGGGCTCGGGTTCTGCGCTGCCATCGGGCGCGGCGGTCGTTGACGCGGCACGGCGGCGCGGCGCATACGTCTCCTGGCAGTCCGCAATCGCCTTCTCGATCGTCATTTGTCCGTAGGTTCGAGCACCGCGCTTCTCGTCCCATTTCCCACGGAACAGGCCCGAGCCACGGAACAGGCGATCCATCCGGTCGGCGTCCTTGCCGGTCCAGAACGCGAGGGAGTTGCACAGCGCCTGGTCGGCCCCGCTGGCGTCGTCGCCGTGCAGTGACGTGTCGCCCGCCCACAGTTTTCCGAAGCGGTCGCCGTTCTTCGCGGCGATGGCACGCTTGATCAGCGCGGCGTCGTCACCGCCAAAGCCTGTGCCGACGACTGTTCCATTCAGATGCGGCTTCGGCTTCTTCGGCCAAAGCCGCGTACAGAGCGTGTTGAGCGCGGCCTGCCGCTCCTCAACGCCTTCCGGCGTGTCCGGCACCCGCTGCCCGGTGACGGTGAAGAACCGATCCCGGTCGTAAACCTCGGATTCCTTGAATCCTGCGATGGACTTGGACTTGCAGCCGACACCTTCCGGCTTGCGCCCGGCGATGAATATTTTCACGCCGCGCCCGCTGGGCGAGATCTCGGCATACGAACTCAGCGAATCGATGATCGCCTGCGCCGCTGGGACAATGGCACCCGCGGCATCGATGCAACCGTCGAGATCGATGCCGCAGAAGGGATCATCTGCCGAGAAGACGTACCCGACCCCGGCGTAGCCGCCCACTTTCCAAGCGGCGACCGCCTCATCAAACGGCGACCATGTCGTCGGATCAGTCGAGTCCGCGCGCCCACCGCCCCGAGCGCTTACGGGGCACTTTGTCTGTTTGTCGCCACGGGTAATGTACCTCCAGCAGACCCATTGCGGACGTGCTCGAAGCGCTGCGGGCACGACGCTCGGGTCGAATTGCGCCAGTGCGACTGCCGCTTCCGCAGGCGCTCTGCCGTCGGTCATCGACTCGCTGGATGGAGGGGTTATGGCGTTCAGCCTGACGCCCCTGCGACAGTTGATCGCTCGGGTACACGATCGAGCCGCTCAACGCGAAACGCCGTCTCCCCGAACTCGCGCCTGACGTACCCGACGAACACCTGGTTGAGAGAACGTCCGACCTCTGTGGACGCATCGATGACAATTGCACGTTTGTGCTCGTCATCGATGAAGCGGGCATCCATGCGCGATCGAGATTCCCCGTGCAGGCTCTCGACGGCGATCAGCGAGAGATCGAGCGTCGCGAGCACGTCCGCGAACGCCACGTCCTGCCCGAATGCATAGCGATAGACCTCACGCGACATGCGGTGTCCTCCAGGGGTTCCAGTTCTTTCCTACTGGATACCTACGCGGAGCACCGCCGAAGTCGCGCGGGTTCACATGTAGTCGCGCAGTGACGCGTCCTCGAAGATCTGCCGAAGATCACTCACGTAACGCTCGGCAGCCCTGCGGGAGATGCCAAACTCGTCAGCAATCGAGTTGATGGTCGCGCCGCGCGCGAGAGCGTCCATGACCTGCCGGTGCAACTCCGACGGCAGGGTCGCACGCACATCGGCCACGTCACGCTGCAGTTCGTACAGCCGCTGCCACGTCCGACCGGTCTCCGGTGTCGTTTGGTGGCGCTCAACGACTCGGCCATCTGAATCGAGCACGGGCTCGTTGAGCGAGCATTCTTCGCGTCGCGGGCTTCGCTTATCGGCGAAGAGGTAGCGCAGCAGCGAGATTCCACGCTTGTCGGAGATGTAGGAGACGAACTGCTCCCACGTCGTGATGGAGGAATCGAACTTGGCCGCCTTCTGCACCAGGTGCGTGCGCAACTCTTGAGCGATGTCGTCAACATCGCTGCGGCTCAGGCCACGACGGCTACTGAGCCGACGAGCCTTGCGGAGGAGGATGGGCTCGACGGACTTGAGGCGATTGGGGTCGATCGACATGGCGGTGCATCCGTAACGGCGCGCGGCGATCGCGCACCCAGGGCGAGAGACCAAGGCCGGTGGGGGGAGATCAGGTGGTTGAACGGTCAGCGAGAGCGAGTTGAAATCAGACTGACCACGTCGCCACGTCAGGTGGCGTCGCCATCGCGTCGGAATTCATCCCGCGCGTCGTTGATCGAAACGACGGACTAGTTGTTGTTGTGGTTGGTGCAGTTCACGGCGAGCCCCTCCTTGTTGGGCAATGCCCCTTGTCGCCGTTGGAATCCCGCGATACTCTCAGGTGCCAGCCTGAGTCGGGTTCCACCCGGCCTCCCGTTGGGCCGCTTGCGGTGCCTCGGGAGATGACTGACCCGCTCGCCCAGTTAGCGCTGGAGCGGGCGGTTTGAACGAAACAGGTGGTCACGCCTTGAATCCCCGCTGCTTGAGCGCCGAGACGATGGCGGGGAGGTCGGTGACCAAGTCCTGTGCCTTGATCACGATTCTGACCGGACGGTCGATCTCAACTGTCACCTTGCCTTCGCTGGCTGCGAGACGGAACGTTCCCGTCGTCCGCTGGCTCACCTCGCTCCGCTCGCGGTAGTCTTCAAGGCCGACTGATTCAAGATACGCCTCAACCTCTTCGAGCGGCATGATCGCGTAGCCGTCGCCAGCCTCCTGCTTTGCCTCAACCTGATCTTGTGCGCCCGCCGCGGGCGTCATTGCGGGCTTCAGCCGGAACGCTTGGGCCGCGGGGTTCGGCTCACCCTCGAGGAGCCCGGCGTAGTGCGCTGACTCGATGAACAGTTTGATGAACCGCTCCACCTCGTTGACAATCTGGAGTTTCGCACTGACGAACTGTTCGATGTAGGTGCGGGGATGATCTTGGTTCTTCGGACACTCCACGAACACCTTCTTGAACTCCGGGTACGCGAGGAACGCGATGGCCCTGGCCTTCGTGCGTGCGGCCTCACTTCCGGCATAGAGCATGTCCGTGGCGAGGGGCGTGAGCCGGACATTCTCGTCGTCCAACTGGATCAGCGTGAACTTCTCCAGCGCGTCGAGTTTGTGCAGGAATCGCCCCTTCGGCGCGTCGTGCCCGAGAGCGCGGGCGAACCCCTCGCGTGACATGCTCTTCGCATGGTGATCGATTTTCCGCAGGGCGTCTTCGCAGTCGCGGAGGCCCATGTAGACGAAACTCTTCCCGTGCTTCCGCTCCGGACCGCTCTTGCCATTTCTTTCTTTGCCGCTATCCCCGGCGCTGGCCTCCGAGGGGTTCACACTGGGATCAACGGGCTTGGTTTCGATCGTCGCCATTCGAGGACTCCTTGGATTCCGTGGGTGCTGACCGGCAAGTGTATCCCGCCTCAACACCGAACACGCGGTTTTGGCGGTAAATCTTTCCGCCAGCCGTCAAAGAATACGCATAGCGGATTACTTCGTCAATTGCTCGATCGGGTTCCGGGGCATGTCGGAAGCGAGAAGATTCATCTAAAGCATTGTGAATCAATGAGTTGTGCCGAGTTCTAGCCACGCCTTCCTCTGTTTCCGCCAATCGGGGAGTGCCGCCACTGGCCGCAGTTCACGCTCTGTGACGGGGTCGCGTCCTTGCTCCACCCTTGGGAGGAACAGGATCGCTTCCTGAATGTCCGGGGCGAGATGCAACAGGTTCATGATCTGCGTGACACGGGCGCGGGTGACGTGCCCGAGGCGTGCGATGTCGGCGAGGTCGCGCACCTCGCCATCGCGGATGAGTTGCTCGAACCGGATCGCCAGCGCTATGAGGCGAGTGATGCGGGGCAAGTTTCCCTGCGCAATCGCATGTACCGGCCTCTCGCCAACGACCACACGTTTCTTGCCGCGACGGTTGGCCTGGAAGTGGACCTTGAACTCGATGCGCGGGTCCGTCGTCTTCACGCTGCGACCTCCTCAGCAATCTCGGCGGCAAGCCCACGCAGCCCTTCCGGATGGAACGTCAGCGAGACGGTGCCCGTGGCCCCGTCGTACTCGACGCTCTTCACGAGCAGACGCACCACGCGGGCCTGCTCCTTCGGCGTAAGCGTCTCCCACACCGGATCGAACGCGGCCATCGCCGCCGTGACCTCGCTCTCGTCCACGATCTCGCGGCTCAGGGCGACGACCTGCTCGCGCAGCGCGGTCATGCGCTGCTCGCCGACGCGGATGCGTTCGTTGAGGTCGCCCAGGCGCGAGGCCCCGGTTCCGATGGACGACGCGGCCTCGACGGCGAGCGTGCGTACCTCGCGGTAGTGCCGCTTCAGTTCGCGTTCGAGCGCCGCCCGCTCCTGCTCCAGCGTGCCGATCGACTCCTCGACCTGTTTCCGGGCGTGCTTCAGCGTCGCATCCAGGACGGTCGGGTCTCGCCCGATCGCCCTGATCTGATCAACCACGAGCCGCTCAATCTCGGCCGCAGGGATGGACTTGGATGGGCAGGTGTGCCAGCCCCGCTTCTGCGCCCGCAGACAGACGTAGTAGCGATACTGGATGGAGCCGCCCTTCGTTGAGTAGGTATGGCCCATCGAGCACCCGCACGGGGCGCAGTGGAGCAGGCCCTTCAGGAGCGCGCCGTACTTGTTGCGGACCGCCGCGCCGCCGGTCCGTCCGTTCCGGGTGAGCAGGTTCTGAACCCGCTGCCAAATAGTGGCGTCCACGATGGCCGCGTGCTCGCCGTCGTGAATCTCGCTCTTGTACCGCACCTTCCCGAGGTAGGCGACGTTGGTCAGCATCTTGAACAGGCCGTTCTTGTCGAACGGCTTCCCGCCCCGCGCCCTCCCCTTCCGCGTCGTCCATTGCTTGTTCGACCAGCCCTTGGCGTCGATGGCCTTCACCGTGGCGATGAGCGCCTGGTGCTCCAAATACATGGCGAAGACCTCGCGCACCCGAGCGGCCTCGTCCTCGTTGACCACAAGGCGGAACCCGCGGGGGTCCACGTCGTATCCGAGGATGGGATGCCCGCCCGCCCACTTCCCCTTACGCCGCGTGGCGGCGATCTTGTCCCGCGTGCGCTCGGAAATGATCTCCCTCTCGAACTGGGCGAACGAGAGCAGCACGTTCAGCACCAGCCGCCCCATCGACGAACTGGTGTTGAACTGCTGGGTAACCGAGACGAACGCGACCTTGTGCTTCTCGAACGCCTCCATCATCCGGGCGAAATCAAGCAACGAACGGCTCAGCCGGTCCACCTTGTAGACGACGACGCAGTCGATCTTGCCCGCCTCGATGTCGGCCATGAGCCGCTTGACGGCGGGGCGGTCCATGTTCCCGCCGGTGAACCCGCCGTCGTCGTACCGATCGGGAAGGCACGTCCACCCTTCATTCTTCTGGCTGGAGATGTAAGCCTCGCCGCTCTCGCGCTGGGCGTCGAGCGAGTTGAACTCCTGCTCCAGGCCCTCCTCGCTGCTTTTGCGGGTGTAGACGGCGCAGCGCACGGCGGCGGCCTTGGGTCGGGATAGATTGGGTTGGTTGCGGGTCATGGCTTCTCCGTCGCCGTCGTCTTGGAGGTCTGGATGCCGAAGAAGAGGTAGCCGTTCCAGTGCGCGCCGGTCACGGCCTGCGCCACGGCGGACAGGGAGCGGTAGACCGTCCCCTCGTAGTCGAATCCCTTCGGCAGCACGCGAACGCGAATGGTCCGTCCGCGATAGTCACGTGTCAGCAGCGCCCCGGGCATCGGCAGACGGTCATCGGCATGGACCTCGACCCGCCCGATCACAGCCCGCCCCGTGCCCGCGTGGGTCGCCGGGGTTGGCGACTGTGCCGATCCGGGGGCACGGGCGCGGAGGTCGGCGTCGTCGGCGATCTCCAGCGCCCGCTTCCGCGCGCGGTCGGGGAGGCCGCCTTCCGCGTTGGCCTGAACCCGCCACGCGATCCGGCGGACCAGGAACTCTTTGTGGTAGGAGCGCGTCTGCTCGCCGAAGACCTCGGCATACTCCCGCCGCAGTTCGCCCACAGTCATACGCCGCAACTCGCTCACCTTCTGGCCCACGTTCAACATCGCACATCGCCGCCTTTCTCTGGCCGTTAACCAGCGACGCCATCAGGGCGAGGACCGGCCGAGAGTTCAAGGCATGTCCGCGAGGATTCCGGCAGAATCTCGATGTCGCGATTGTCGGGGAGAACGCGGCCATGCAGCCGCAGAATCCCGCGAGCGAGGATGCTCGCCACCTCCTCCAGCCGTTTGTCCGGGGTCATGTCCTCCGGGTCCGTCGGATCAGTGCGCAGGTACAACGGGCACTCCCTTCGGAGATGCTCACCCGTCCGTGGTCGGCCGTGGTGATCAGGGATCGGTCGCCCGCGGCACGATGCCGCTGGCTACTGGATACCTACGCGATGGAGTTCCGAAGTCGCGCGCAAGGGGGGCAAGAGCAACGCTCCTGTCAACCGATCGCTGCGGCCGATCACAATCGCTAGTCAGGTGCTCGATGTCGCAGGGGTTGTTCCTGCTGCTCTTGGCGAGGCGCCGGGGCGTCGGCACGGTGTCGCGCGGTTGTACTTCGAACGGGCCGCTTCATGAATGCGACGACCTGGCCGTACTGCCCGCCTGCCAGTCCAGCAAGGGTGTGCTCGATGTCGAAGTTCTTCCCAACCTTGCTGGTCCAAGAACCCGACGAAAGTTGCCTTGCCGCGTGCGATATGCCCTCCTCGTCGGCATAGAAGGCGACTTTTTCAAAGCCGGCCTCCAACTCGCCATTCTCACATCGTTCGAAGCCAAGAGCCTGAAAGGCTTGGACGAAGCCATCGAGGGACTCATCGGCTCCATCGATGGGCCAGTGGATTTGCGGTGGTGAATCAGGAGGCCACCAGTGGCGGCTGGAATCGCCAGCGGCCCAGGCGATGCAGTTGTAGCGAGCATCGCGCGGGCTTGTCTCTCGCCATCCCTCAGCATCCAGCTGTGGAAAGGCTCCGTCTCCAAACGCTTCACTCGCGGACATGGCCATGAGTACGACCCCAAGCAATCCAGCGCCTCGTCATCGCCATCAAGTCGCCTCGCTCGTTCGCAGGGACGGGATCAGCTCCGGTGATGGCTTTGAGTGCCGCGAACCACCAATCCGGTTCACGTTGCAGTTCCGCGAAAAGATGTGGCAATACGGAGGGACCGATACCGACAACTCGCTGATAGGCGGGGTGCAGCACCATTCGGGTCATCGAGGACGTATTGAGTGTCGCCTGCTTCCACTCGGTCACGAGGTGCTGAAACAACTCGCCTTCTGCTGCGGTGCCCACGGTCTGTCCTGGGTTGCTCTGCGGCATCGCCAGTAGCGCAGCAAGATACGTGAGCTCCGGCTCACGAGTAGCCTTGGGCCACACCACGTTGAACTCGCGAGTCAGCAAACTTCGCGGAGTGTCGCTGAGAGTAACCACAGCCTCGGCGTGACCGGCAATGCTGCCCGATTCCCACGCCCGCAGAACCGCGTCATGAATCGAAGCGCTGCCGCGAATCCCGCTCGTGTAGACATAGGCCGCATCAACCTGTTTCCCTCGAGCGCTTGCCAGATTGACCGACACGCCAGCCTCGACCGGAAGTGGCACTTCCATTCCCGTCCGTGTCGAGAGAACCGTCTGCTTCGCCCCGAGATCTGTGGTTGCGGACGACATTCCGACGACATCTCGCCTTGTGACGTTGCGCAATCGAGAGGCACCCCAAGTTGCCGATGATGACAACTCGAGGTCTTCAGCTTCTGCGAGACCGGGATTGGCGGTCGCACTAGACATCGCGTCTTCCCCAGGCGGTCTTTTGGACTTTCAGATGCGTGAGGTCGGCAAATCCCCGCACAATCCACTCATGTGCAGTGGCGAACCACGCTGGCATTGCGGCAACCGTCTTGTCCGCGCCGATCCCTCGGGCTGTCAACTCAAAGCGGATGAGCGGGCGAGCAGTGCTGGCATCAACAAGTGTTCGTACCGTGGCGTGCAACCTACCGCTCCGATCTGGCAGTACGAAGGAGATTCGCCAGGTCGCGTCCTCCGGCGGCCGCAGAAACCGGGGCTGGTCTGCACGCCACGCCAGATCAGGGAATAGAGCCCCGAGCCCGCTGATGTCTCCAGCGATGACCGCTGGGTCAATGTGGTTGACGTAGGTCAGTTCGAACTGCCTCGGTTCAATCTCGCCCATCTTTGCCTGCTCGAGAAAGGCAGCGAGCTCTCCGAGATGCTGTTGGAAGCTAGCGAAGACATCCTGAAAGTGGGGGTACTCGTCAGTAGGATCGACTCGCTTCCAGTTGAAGAGCAGGCGGTCCCGTTGGAACTGGACTAGCCGGTCTTCTCGGTCAGAGAGAAACCAGAGGCGTGGAATGGGCGGGACGTCCGTTAGTTCAATCGTCGCCTGCATTGCCTCGTCGAATGTCTCCACCGAGGGTGCGATCAGGGGAAGTTCAGCGCACTTCGAAAACGTGGAACGAAAGCGCTCCCACAGAACGCCCGTGTGCGGCGCGAGGATGCCCTTCAGCGGGCGAAACAGCACGCCACAGACGACCTCGACCACGGGAGGCTTGTCGTATTCCGGCATTCCCTTACCCATTCCTGGCACACTCAGTCCTTTCAGTCACCGCAGCATAAACAGTATTCGGCTAGGCGGTCGTCCGTTGCCGACTCTTGCACCAGCCGCAACGCCCCGAATCGTCAAGTCCGCGCAGCCTCCTCTGGATACCTACGCAGCCTCGTCTTGGGGTTGCTCGGGAGGCCCCCGAGAGCAACCCTGCTGTTAATCTCGCGGGGGGCGTCAACCAGAGAGGGAGAGAGTCCGAGAGGGTTGCCGTCGGTGGGGCGAGAGCAACCGTCGGGGTTGCCGTCGGACCCCGAGAATCGACTTCAAGACCGAGAGCGCGGCGTGCGGGCCGGGAAGCGCCGAAACCCCCGCCACGGCGGGACTTTCCGCGACCTCGGCCCGATGGCCCAGATCGGGCCAAGCCGTAAACCAAAACGCCGTCACGTTTCCGTGACGGCGTCGGTAACTCCCCGACTAGGACTCGAACCTAGAACCTACCGGTTAACAGCCGGTCGCTCTACCATTGAGCTATCGGGGAATGAGTTATCCAACCGTATGCCGACTCCATCCGCGTGCCTCCGGACGCTCATCACGCCCAACCGCACGCAACCAGCCGCACACGCCCCGCGGCCATGGCCCGCCGGGGGCCAAAAGACTAGCCCCACCGCCACAAGGGTCAAGTATCGGCCCGCCACACCCCTTGCTCCAGCCGTACACCCCGCTACCATTCCGGCTCGACTTGACGCCGGTGCTTCGCCACGATCGTCCCGGCGAACCCGAACGATCCAACGCGATCCCAGATCACCGCAGAGACGGAGCAGGCCATGAAGGACAAAATCCACCCCAAGTACTACCCCAACTGCCAGGTCTTCCATAACGGCCAGGTCGTCATGACCTGCGGCGCAACCGTCCCCGAACTCCACGTCGAAGTCTGGTCCGGCTCACACCCCTTCTTCACCGGCAAGCAGACCTTCGTCGACGCCGCAGGCCGCGTCGAGAAGTTCCAGCGGAAGTACTCCGGCAACTACTTCGCCAAGAAGAAGTAACGTCGTATACATGCTCCAGCGACCCCGCGCTGCCACAGAAGCAGACGCCCACCTCGCTCCAGCATCAAACCAACCGCATCCCCACGCGGCTCGGCCCACGCCGGGCCGCGTTCGCTTTTCCCAGCAACGCCACCCGCCATCCCGATCCCGTTCTATCCATTCATCCGGATGAACGGATGCTCGCGGCCTAGCATCCCCTGTCGATCCCGCCCAGCTTCAGACCTCCCCGCCCCACTTCGACAACCCGATCCACCGCCCGACATGCCACCCTCTCTCCTCGACCTCGTCGCCTCCGGCCGCACCATCGTCTTCGACGGCGCCATGGGCACCGCCATCCACAAGATCCCCCTCACCGTCGAGGGCGACTACTGCAACTGCGAGAACTGCACCGACATCCTCGTCCGCACCCGTCCAGATGTCATCCGCTCCATCCATGAGTCCTTCCTCCGAGTCGGCTGCGACGTCATCGAGACCGACTCCTTCGGCGCCAGCCGCCTCGTCCTCAACGAGTTCGGCATCGGCGACCAGGCCTACGACCTCTCTCGCCTCGCCGGCAAGGTCGCGCGCGAGGCCGCCGACGGCTTCAGCACGCCACAACACCCACGCTTCGTCGCCGGCTCCATCGGCCCCGGCACACGCCTCCTCACCCTCGGCCAGACCGACTGGGACGCCATGCGCGCCAGTTACCGCGAGTCCGCCCTAGGCCTCATCGACGGCGGCTGCGACTGCTTCATCATCGAGACCTGCCAGGACCTCCTCCAGGTCAAGTGCGCGATCAACGCCGTGCTCGAAGCGCTCGCCGACCGCGGCCGCGCCCCGACCGACATCCCCATCATGGTCTCGGTCACCATCGAGAGCACCGGCACGATGCTCATGGGCACCGCCATCGAGGCCGCCGCCAACGCGCTCTCCGGCTACCCCATCCTCTCCCTCGGGCTGAACTGCGCCACCGGCCCCGCCGAGATGGTCGAGCACGTCCGCTGGCTCGGCGCACACTGGCGCTCGCTCGCCAGCCGCAGCCCCGCTGCGCCCTCGCTCCCCCGCTCCGTCAGCGTCATGCCCAACGCCGGGCTCCCCGTTCTCGTCGAGGGACGCACCGAGTACCCCCTCGGCCCACACCCTTTCGCCGATGCCATGCTCAGGTTCGTCGAGCACGACGGCGTCAACATCGTCGGCGGCTGCTGCGGCACCACCCCCGAGCACATCGGACTGCTCATCAAGGAACTCGACCGGCGCGGCCTGCGCAAGAGAGCAGCGGCCCACAAGCCATCCACCGCCGTTGCTCCCCGAGGCGTCACCTCCCTCTACTCCGTCGTCGACTACCGCCAGGACGCGTCCATGCTCATCGTCGGTGAGCGCATGAACGCCAGCGGCAGCCGCGCGTTCAAGACGCTCCTCGAAAGAGAAGACTGGGACGGCATCGTCTCACTCGCGAAAGAGCAGGTCCGCGAGGGCGCCCACGTCCTGGACCTCAACGTCGACTACGCCGGGCGCGACAACCCGCGCGATATGGGCGAGATCGTCTCGCGCGTCGTCCGCCAGGTCGATGTGCCCCTGATGCTCGACTCAACGCAGGTCAGAACCATCGAAGCGGGCCTCCGGCGTGCACCCGGCAAGTGCATCATCAACAGCGCGAACTTCGAGGATGGCGAAGAGAAGTTCGACGCCATCATGCAGCTCGCCCGCACCTTCAACGCCGCCGTCGTCGTGGGCTCCATCGACGAGGACAAGGAATCCTCGATGGCCCGCACCGCGGACCGCAAGGTCGCTGTCGCTCGCCGCGCGTTCGAACGAGGCGTCAACACCTGGGGCCTCGATCCCTCCGACATCCTTTTCGATCCCCTCGTCCTCCCCATCTCCACCGGCATGGAGTCCGATCGCCGCTCCGCGCTCGAACTCGTCGAGGGTGTCCGCCGCCTCTCCACCGAGTTCCCAGACGCACAGACCGTCGTCGGCCTCTCCAACGTCTCCTTCGGCCTCGCGCCCGCCGCCCGTGTCGTCCTGAACTCCGCGCTCCTCCACGAACTCCGCGTCGCAGGCCTCACCAGCGCGATCGTCCACTACGCCAAGATCCTCCCCGACAACAAGATTCCCGCCGAGCAGTGGGCCGCCGCCCTCGACCTCATCTACGACCGGCGCGACGCCGGCATTGATCCCCTCCAGCGCTTCATCGACCTCTTCAAGGACGCCGGCGCCGCTGCCAAAGAAGTCAAGGCCGCGACCGACACCACCGTCGAAGCCCGCCTCCGCGCCCACATCATCGACGGCGAGAAGCGCGGCCTGATCGACACGCTCGAAGAGTCCCTCAAGAAGTACTCGCCCCTCGACGTCATCAACGACCATCTCCTCGACGGCATGAAGACCGTCGGCGAACTCTTCGGCTCCGGACGCATGCAGCTCCCCTTCGTGCTCCAGTCCGCGGAGGTCATGAAGCAGGCCGTCGCCCACCTCGAACCGAAGATGGAGAAGAAGTCCGGCGCTGCCAAGGGCACGATCGTCCTCGCCACCGTCAAAGGCGACGTCCACGACATCGGCAAGAACCTCGTCGACATCATCCTCTCCAACAACGGTTACAAGGTCATCAACCTCGGCATCAAGCAGCCCCTCCCGGCCATCATTGCCGCATGGAAAGAGCACGCCGCCGACGCCATCGGGCTCTCCGGCCTGCTCGTCAAGTCCGTCAACGTGATGGAAGAGAACATCAAGGAACTCAACGAGCAGGGGCTTGCGCCTCCCCTCGTCCTCGGCGGCGCCGCACTCTCCCGTCCCTACGCCGAGGGCCATCTCCGCCCGCTCTACCGGGGCGAGTGCTTCTACGCCAAGGACGCCTTCGACGGCCTCCGCACCATGGAGCATCTCATGTCCGGCAAGAGCGACATCCTCGCCCAGGAGATCGACTCTCGTCTCGACAAACGCTCCAAGGCCGAGGAGATGATCGTCGCCACCCGTGCTTCGAAGCTCGCAGCTGCCAATCGAACCACGGGCGATGCCGCACGTTCATCCATCGCGACGCACGCGCCCGTCCGCTCCTCCGTCCGCACCGACATCCCTGTTCCTCACGCCCCCTTCTTCGGCTCGCGCGCCGTCACAGGCATCGACCTCGACGACGTCTACCCCTTCATCAACCCCGTCGCGCTCCTCCGAGGCCAGTGGCAGGTCAAAAAGGGCGCACTCTCCGAAAGCGAGTACGAGCACCTCGTCGAGGACGAGTTCAAGCCCATCCTCGAAGACCTCAAACGCCGCTGCAAGAGCGAGAAGATCCTCGAGCCGGCCGTCGTCTACGGCTACTTCCCCTGCAACAGCGATGGCGACGATCTCGTCGTCTGGACACCCGACAGCGCGGCCAGGCCGCTCGCCGAACGCCGCGAGCTCGAACGCTTCACCTTCCCCCGCCAGCAGGACAAGAAGCGGCTGTGCATCAGCGACTTCTTCCGGTCTGTCGATTCGGGGGACTCGGATGTCCTCGGCCTGCACTGCGTCACCGTCGGCCCCCGCGCCACCCACGCCTGCCGCACCCTCTTCGAGTCCGGCGACTTCACGAAGTACCTCTACCTGCACGGCTTTGCCGTCGAAACCGCCGAGGCCCTCGCGGAGTTCTGGCACAAACGCATGCGCCAGGAACTGGGCATCGGCAACGAGGACTCGCCGAAGGTCCGCGACCTCTTCACCCAGAAGTACCGCGGCAGCCGCTACTCCTTCGGCTACCCCGCATGCCCCGACATGGCCGACCAGCGCAAGCTCTTCCGACTCCTCGACCCCGCGCGGATCGACTGCACGCTCACCGAGAACGACCAGATCGACCCGGAGCAATCCACCTCGGCGATCATCGTCCACCACGCCGAAGCCAAGTACTTCAACGTCTGACCGCCACCCTCAGTTCGAAGTGATCTTCAGCACCGACGCCGCCGCCGCGACGCGCACGAATCCGCGGTGTCGCCGGCGGCGCAGCCGCTGAACAGCCCGTAGCCGCCGCCCGCGGCGACCAGCTCTTCGATCAGCTCGAGGGTCAGGCGGGTGCCGGTGGGGCCTTGGGGATG
>JAPKGU010000076.1 GCA_026647565.1 Phycisphaerales bacterium
CAAGCTCCAAGGGCTCCGAGGGCGTGACGGAACCATCGTCCAGGCGGACGATCTGGACCCCACCAGGCACGGCATTGAACGCGGCACCGGCACGAGACAGCTCGTCCTTCCGCGTCAGCACCACAGGCATCTTCGCGTCCTGGCACATCCCGACCAACCGGTCGGACGGGTACCCAGGATCCAGAGGCACGTACGCACCCCCGCTGTAGCTCACACCAACCAACGCCGCCACCAGCTCCACGCTCCGGTCCACGCACACACCAACCAAAGTCCCCGGCTTGACCCCCAGAGACCTCAGCTTCTTCGCGATCCCCCACGCCATCCCATCAAGCTCACCATAGCTCACCACCCGGCCATCAAAGACCAACGCAGGTGCATCGGGATGCTGCTTCACACGGCGACGGATCAGATCGCCGAGACGCAGGCCCGTCTCATACGGCGTCTTCGTGGCATTGAACGTCTCAAGCACGCGCGTGCGTTCATGCGCGGGCGTGAAGTCAAGACCGGCGAGCGTCTTTGCGCCCGCGTCGGCGGACTTGAGGAGCACCTGGAACTGCTCGGCAATGGCCCGCGCGGTCTGCTCGCCGACGATCTCACGACGGAACGCGAGAGACACCTTCCCGGACCCATCTGCCCGCAGCGTGATCGCGGCGCGCGGGGCCGCACCGCTGTTCGGCCCCAACTCGATGGCGGCGTGCCACATCGCGCCCAACTTCAGTTCGGCCACGTTGCGAAGCGTCGGGAACCGGATCGCGACGTCCTTGGCGAACGAGCCCATGCGCTCGGCGTCCGAAAGCGCGGTGCGGACCCGATCTGCGAACGGAGCCGTCGCGTCCGTGGGCTCGCACTCGATCTTGATCGGTACATGGGATTCAAAGAGCGCGGCAGCCGCCGATCCCGCGGGAACCTGCCCCGGCGTATGCAGCAGCAGGTCGAATGAGGCAGCTCTCGACACGCGGGCCAGATACGCACAGAAGAGCGCCGCTGCGGAGAACGCATCACGCGAACCGACATCGATCGAAAGGACGCCGGACTCGCCTGTCGGCTTGCCCGAGATCAACGGCATCACGATCGGGCTCATGGCGCCGAGCCGCGCAACCCACTTCTTCTCGTGCTTGTGAGCCGCGGCATCGACCCTGACGATCTCCGCCAGTGCGCCCGCGGGCGGCATCATCAGCGTGCGAGCGACGGCAAAGCGAGCATCCGTCAGGTTCGCGGGCGAGCCGTCGAGTTCCTTCAGGCCAAGCAGGCGCACATCGCGTGAGCCGTCGGCGGCGGCCATGCGCAGCCAATCCGGCCCGGCGTTGATGATCGTTCCGGGGAGGGCGTGCGGGCCGCTCTCCGCGAGCACGATGCTCGACGCCACGATGAAGCGATCGCCCGTCCAGATTCGCGCCGCGCAGAGCGGATTCTCGTAGACGCCGAAGTCGAGCGCCCGCCCGAGGTTCTCGAGCGTTTGCGCCGGCGTGTTGGGATCGATGATTCCCGCGTTCGCCGGACGCTTGTGGCGGCCGAAAAAGGTGCGCGCAGACTCGGACTGCGGTTTGCGGGTCGTCGTGCCCCTCTCGAGGTGCCCGAGCAGCGTGCGGAACGCTCGCTGAGCCGCGGCGTAGCACTTGGCGTTCAGCGTGAGCGCGTTGTCATCGGGCGCAATCCCGAAGTGCTCCTGCACCAGGATGTCGCCGAAATCGACGCGATCGGACATCACGTGCCAGGTGATCGCGTGCTCCTTCTCTCCGGCCATCAACGCCCACGACGTCGCGTGGATGCCCGCGTAGCGGGGCAGCGGCGCGTCGTGGTAGTTGATCGCCATCACGCGAGGGAGCGTGAGAGCCGAGGGGGGCAGAACCTCGTCGTTGACGATGCTGAAGAGCAGGTCGACCTGCTGGCCCCGCACGGCGGCCTCCAGTTCGGCCCAGGTTGCGACGTGGGGCACCTTGTTCGATGCGGCCCAGGATGCGACCTTCGGATCTGGCGAGGCCACGCAGAGGATCGCGTGGCCACGCGAGCGCAGCTCTTCCGCAGACTGCACGAGCAAGCTGCCCGTGCCGATGACGGCACACCGGAACGACGTGTTGGCGTTCAAGGGAATCCCCTCGGCAAAGTTCTTGAGACGTGGACGGCTGAAGCGCGACAAACGACGAACGGGACAACGCCCGCACGCCGGGATCGATCACCGATTGTCGTACGTGATGACCTCTTCGATGGTGTTGTCCGGACGCATCAGCGCGACCTTGGGCTTGAAAGAGCGATACTCGTCCTCAGTCGCGTACGCGTAGTGCATGATGATGACCGTGTGGCCCTCACCAGCAAGACGCGCCGCGGCCCCGTTGATGATGATCTGACGCGAGCCGCGCTCGCCCCGGAACACGTACGTCTCGAAACGCTCGCCGTTGTCGCAGTTGGCGATGATGACCTCGTCGTTCGCGCGAAGGCCGATGGCGTCGAGGATGTCCGCATCGATCGTGATCGAGCCGACGTAATCAAGACGCGCAGACGTCACGCGGGCGCGATGGATCTTCGAGTGCAGGATCTTCCGGAGCATGCTTTCTCACCCTTTCTCTCACAAGACAGCACAAGCCCGTTCGGAGCGCGGCGACCTCCACCGCGCATGGGTCCGGACAGGCCGGCGCTCTCTCCCGTCAAATCGTGATGGGATCGTGCGAATGTCCCTCTCGGGACAGAGTGTATTGGCTCAAAGCGTGCAATTGCAACGCTTTGCATGGAATAGACGGTGGACGCCAGATTCCGAACGACACCTGAACACTCAGCAGCCGGCGTCGTCCGATAGTCGTTCGCGGACAAGACCTTGCCTCTTGCTGAGACTGGGTCGCAGGTCGGATCGTCACCATTCAGTGGTCTTCCCTAGATCGCCTTCGATGGCGGAGCTTTGTCCAGCGCCTCGACGACGAGCTGCGCAATTTTCACGCTCGTTGGCCTGCTGGGCGAGGCGAGTCCTGCCATCGCGTGACGACTCCGCGCCTTCTCCTTGGTCTGGCTCGCTTCGTGCCTCCGGCACTTCCAGTTCAACACCCGACTCGAACGATCGTGGACACACCGACCCGGGAGCACGCGCATCGACCTCGACACGGTGGCGACTCTCAATGGAGACAATCCCAAGGCGCGGCGATTCGAGAGCCGCCGGGTGCTCCCTTCACCTGTTTGGCTATCATCTCGGCGTCGCGGGCGTAACTCAGTGGTAGAGTGATAGCCTTCCAAGCTATACGTCGCCGGTTCGAATCCGGTCGCCCGCTTTCGAGCTTTGTCCGCATCGCCCCGTCCGAGCGGCGGCCGAAAGCATCTCACGAATGCGTGCAGTGGAATCGGGCCGATCGGCTCCGGCCGAGCGGCCCGCGTCGAACAGTCTCCCCACGTCGGACAATGCTCAGTTCGCGCCCGACGCCGAGGCCTCTGCCTTCTCACGCTTGTAAGAGATCTCCATCATCTTGAAGGCCTCTCCGGTCAATGGGTTCGGACCGACGACCTCGAGCACCATGGTGTCAGGACCTGTGATGCGCTCGATCTGCTTCATCTGAACCGGACCCTTCTTGACAGGACAGTTGTACGTGAGCGTCCACGTCATCGTGGAACCGTCGGAAGACCGCTCGCCCGTACCGATCGCCATGCCCGTTCCCATGCAGTCGAACCAAACCGTCTGGTACTGCTTGCCCACGTTGTCGTAGCCGACGAGTCCGCCACCTTCGAACGGGCCCATGTCACCCATGTCGCCCTTGGTCTGGCACTCGAAGAAGCGACCGTCCATGCGCGATGTGATCGTGGTTACACACTCGTGCTTCATCGGCTCCATGCCGGGCATCGGCATGTACGTCGTCACCTGCCCGCGCCAGGTCCCGACCGCCTTTGCAAGTCGTTCGTGCTCCGGACCCACCTTCGCGGCTTCGGCGCACGCCATCATGCACTCCAACATCATGGCTGCCATCTTGGCTTGCGGATCGTCAGCCGCCGGCGTCTCGACCTTCTTCGCGGGCTGAGTCAGGGCGATCGAGCCCGCCGCCAGTGCAAGAACCGCGCCACTCAAGAGCTGCAAACGGGTCACTTTCATGTGTTACTCCTCTGTGTGGGGAATGACCTTCGTGCGCAACACGTCCCAGTTACAGGGCAATCGCCGCCGCCGAAGGCTTCAGCATATACGTTCACCATGCACGTTATTGGTCTCTGTGAGGAGTTAGGGGATCGACCCTGCGGACCTTTTGAAGAGTGCCGGCCCATTGCCCCGTGACCGCATCGACCAAGGGGGCTCGCTCCGAAGGCCTGTGCATGCTCAAGCCGCACGGGATCCCTCTGCACGAACGCATCCTGGGAAAGATGCTCGTTCGCCAGTGGTGCCGCAAGAACCTTCCTGAGCGAACATTCTCGCTCGTGCGCGAGCAGACGGTGGAGATGTAACGGCTCGCGACGGCCGCGGGCCCGCAAGCCACCGAGCAGGTCACGATCCGACGAATGCCCGGCCTGGAGCACAGCTCGACGAGCTACTCCATCGCGATGGTCATCGAGCATGTCGCAATCGTGAACCGGGACATCGCGTCCCTCCTGGCCGCGCTTGTCGCCCGGAGACTTTGGGACCGTGTTGTGAGCACTGCGGACTACAAGCCCCGAGGGCTGATCGCCGTCTCGCACGCACTGCACCGCTTGGGCGAGGCAAACACCGACCTGGAGCGCATTCTGTCCGATTGCGGCGCGATTTGTGCGGCAATGGGCACCCACGCCCATCCCTGGTTCGGCGAGCTTCCGGCCTCCAGCTGGGCGAGCTTTCCCGGCTTCCACGGCGCGATCCACCTGAAGCAGGCACGAGCCATTTCGGCCGGCCTGAGATGACCCGACCTCTGCCCGGCTATGACTCTGGGCGTGTCAGTCGACATCCACACCCTCGAATCCCTCCTGGACCAGTGCATGGTCACCGACCGGCGTCGGCTGGGCGCTCGCCTGCGAGCGCTGGAACGGCCCAGAGGAGGACGCGGGTCACACGCCGTGACTCGCCGCCAGATACCCGACTCGATCGAGGCCCTCCGTCGCGACATCGATCAGGCGATCGCCCGGCGTGAAGAACGGATGCGCCGCCTGCCCCGGCCGGCCTTCGATCTCGATCTGCCCGTGCTCGCAAAGCGAGGGGAGATCGCGGAGAAGATCGCCGGGCACCAGGTTGTCATCCTGTGCGGCGAGACCGGCTCGGGCAAGACCACCCAACTGCCCAAGATCTGCCTCTCACTCGGACGAGGGACCGACGGCTTCATCGGGCACACCCAGCCCCGGCGCATCGCCGCTCGAAGCGTCGCGGCTCGACTCGCGGAGGAACTCAACTCGCCCCTTGGCGCCGACGTCGGGTACAAAGTCAGGTTCGGCGACAGGACCTCGCCGCAGTCGTACATCAAGGTGATGACCGACGGCATCCTGCTGGCCGAGACCCAGAGCGACCGGATGCTGGATCGGTACGACACGCTCATCATCGACGAGGCACACGAGCGGAGTCTCAACGTCGACTTCCTTCTGGGGTACCTGCGCCGGCTCCTGCCCCGCCGTCCGGATCTGAAGGTCATCATCACGTCCGCGACCATCGATCCCGATCGCTTCGCGATCCACTTCAAGGACGCGCGGGGCACGCCCGCCCCGATTGTGGAGGTGTCTGGGCGCACCTTCCCCGTCGAGATCCGCTATCGCCCGCTTGTCGCCGAGCCGCACGCGGACCTCGACGGGCAACCCGTGCAGGAAGACCGCGATCTCGAGACGGGGGTGCTGCACGCCGTCGACGAACTGGCGAAGGAGGGTCCGGGCGACATCCTGGTCTTCCTCAGCGGCGAACGAGAGATCCGCGATCTCGCCGAGTCCCTGCGCAAGCACCACCCGCCCCACACCGAGATCCTGCCTCTGTACGCACGCCTCTCCGCCGACGAGCAGAAGCGCATTTTCAAGCCCCACGGCGGTCGGCGGATCGTGCTGTCCACAAACGTTGCCGAGACGTCCCTCACCGTTCCAGGCATCCGATACGTCGTTGACGCCGGCGAGGCGCGTATCAGTCGCTACAACGCGCGATCAAAGGTGCAGCGTCTGCCGATCGAGGCGATCTCGCAGGCGTCGGCGAACCAGCGCTCCGGCAGGTGCGGACGCGTCGCCGATGGCATCGCGATCCGCCTCTACAGCGAGCAGGATTTCCTCGGACGAGACCGCTTCACGGATCCCGAGATCCAGCGCGCCAACCTCGCGAGCGTCATCCTGCAGATGAAGTCGCTCGGCCTCGGCGTGGTCGAGGAGTTCCCATTCATCGATCCGCCGGATTCGCGCCAGATCCGCGACGGGTACGAAACGCTCAGAGAACTGGGCGCGACCGACGATCGAGGCGAGCTTACCCAGGTCGGTCTTCGGCTCTCCAAGATGCCCATCGATCCCCGCGTCGGTCGCATGATCCTCGCCGCGGAGCGCGAGGGATGCCTGGAGGAAGCGCTCATCATTGCCGCGGCGCTCTCGGTGCAGGATCCCCGCGAACGCCCCATGGAACTCTCCGACAAAGCGGACGCGGCCCACCTCGAGTTTCGAAACGAGGAGTCGGACTTTCTGGGCATCCTGGGGCTTTGGAAGTTCGTGCGCGAGCAGGAGCGACACCTCTCGCACAGCAAGTTCAGGCGGATGTGCAAGGAGCGATTCCTGAGCTTCGTGCGACTGCGCGAGTGGGAGGACATCCACAAGCAGCTCCGCGCGATCGTTCTGGAGATGGGGGTGCGGGACAGCACCGCGCCAGACAAGCCCGACCTGATCCATCGCGCCCTGCTGACCGGGCTGCTCACGAGCATCGGAAAGAAGGATGAGGACCGCGAGTACGCGGGCTGCCGCGGGCTGAAGTTCGTGATCCACCCCGGCTCCGGAATCAGCAAGCGACGGCCGGGTTGGGTGATGGCGGCAGAGCTTGTTCACACGTCGCGTCTGTTCGCCCGCTCGTGTGCGCGGATCAATCCCGAATGGGTCGAGGAACTCGGCGGGCACCTGCTCAAGCGCAGCCACAGCGATCCGATGTGGGACGGGCGGCGCGGTCGCGTGCTCGCGAACGAAAGGGCGACTCTCTATGGGCTGGAGGTCGTCGCGGGACGACGCGTGGACTTCGGCAAGATCGACGCTCCCGAGGCCCGCGCGATCTTCATCCAACAGGGGCTGGTGGAGGGGGAGGTGCGGTCGGGCGTTCCGTTCATCCGGCGCAACCGCGCGCTGATCGAGGACGCCAAGGGGCTTGAAGCTCGCGCCCGCACACGCGACCTGCTCGTCGATGCCGGGACCCTCTTCGCGTTCTACAACGACCGCCTCCCGCCTCAGGTGCACGACGTTCCGTCACTCGAGCGCTGGTGGGCTCGAACGTCTCGCGACGACCAGGCCCGGCTCTTCATGTCGCACGAGGACGTGCTGCGGCGTGACGCCGGACTCGTCGACGGCGATCTTTACCCCGATCGACTCCCCGGCGACGGACTCGAGCTCCCGCTGAGCTACGTGTACCAGCCCGGCGACGCGCAGGACGGCGTCACGGTGACGGTGGCGCTGGAAGCTCTGGGATCACTCGATGAGACCCGCCTCGAGTGGCTGGTGCCCGGCATGGTCCGGGAGAAGATCCTGCACCTGGTCAAGTCGCTCCCGAAGCAGCTCCGGCGCCTCTACGACGCCCCGGTGCTGGCCGATCGCGTGCTCGCGTCTCCGGGGCGGGGACGTCGACGGCTGGCCGACGTCCTTCGTGAGGAGATGTCAAAGCTCGCGGACTTCCCGGCACCCGCGCTCGACGAGGCCGAACTCGCCCTGCCGGACTACCTGCGAATGAACATCCGTGTGCTCGACGCGAACGCCGAGACCATCGCCGAGGGCCGGAACCCGGTCGCACTCAAGCAACTGCTCAAGGACCGCGTGCGGACCGGACTGGCCTCGTTGGCTTCGGGGGCCTTCAACAAGGATCGCGTCGAGAAGTGGGACTTCGGCGACCTGCCCGACCGCGTGCGCGTGCAACGCGCGGGCCTCACCGCGGATGCCGTCCCGGCACTCGTCGATGAGGGCAAGCACCTTGCCCTCCGCGTGCTGCCGAGCGCCGAAGCCGCGGCAGAATCGATGCGCCTGGCGCTCCCACGGCTGTACATGCTCGAGTCGCCCGGCGCGTTCTCCAGCGTCAAGCGCCTCATCCCCGGCCTTCAGTCGCTCGCGCTCGCCTACGCGACGATCGGAGGCACCGAGGAGCTGAGGCGAGACCTGCTGTGGCTGATCGCGTTCCGCGCTTTCATGCCCGATGGGACGATCGTGCGTTCGGAGGAATCGTTCCGATCCAGAGCCGCCGCCGGGCACGCACGAGTGGACGCCGTCGCGAGCGAAGTGGCCGAAGCCGCCGGCGCGATCCTGCACGCCCACCAGTCGCTGCGGCTCCGCATCGACTCGGTGAAGGCCCCGCTCCTCCGGCCCATCGCGGAGGAGGTCGGGCGTTGGGAGTCGACGCTTGTCTATCCCCGATTCCTCGTGCAGACGCCATGGGAGAGACTCGTGCACATCCCGCGGTATCTCCGGGCAGGAGAGCACCGGCTGATGAAGCTCGGCAACGCGGGACTCCAGCGCGACGCCCGGATGGCCGAACAGATCGCCCCGCACGAGCGCCGACTGGTCGAACGCGTGATCTCGCACCGGGAACGCGGGATCATCGATCCGAAGCTCGACCGATTCCGCTGGATGCTGGAGGAGTTCCGGGTCTCCCTCTTCGCTCAGGAGCTCGGCACCGCCGAGACCGTCTCTCCCAAACGCCTCGACCAGACGTGGGCCGAGGTCCGCGGGTGAGTGCCCCACCGGGCAGCCCCTGCCAGACGCCCGACCGGACGCTTGAACCGCGTATGCATGCTGCGTATAGTTATGCATGGACGAGCAGCACCGGCGCAGGGAGATCATCCACGACCTTCTCGGGCGAGGGCCCATCGAGAGCCAGGAGAAGCTCGCCGAGTTGCTCGGACGCCACGGCATCAGGGCGACCCAGGCGACCATCTCGCGCGACCTGCGCGAGATCGGCGCCGTCAAGGGCCCGGACGGCTACGTGCTGCCGGCGGTGAACCCCATCGGGAACGAGTTCGGCCTTGAGCGCGCGCTGCGGGGCTTCGTGAAGATCGTCGACCGCGGCGCCACGATGGTTGTGATCAAGACCGGCCCGGGCCATGCCAACCTGGTCGCGCTGGAGCTGGACCGTTCGCCGCCCCAGGGTGTCATCGGTACGATCGCCGGAGACGACACCATCTTCATCGCGACACGCTCCGAGCGTGCAGCGGTGCAGCTGGTGCATCGCCTTCGTTCACTCAGCGGCCTTGCCTAATCCAAGGACCCGGCTTCACTCCACGCTCCTGCACAGGATCAAGTTGAACGACGCACTGAACATCACCATCGTCGGCGCCAGCGGCTACACCGGCGGCGAGCTCGTCGAGCGCCTGCTCTCCCACCCGCACGCGCGGATCACCACGCTCCTGGGATCGGAGAGCCATGCCGCCAAGGCCGAGCCGAGATCCTTCGAGGCCCTCTTCCCGCGACTTCGCGGCCGGATCGGCCTTTCGATCACCCCGCTGAACCCGCCCGCCCTGTGCGAGTCGGACGCAGACGTCGTCTTCCTGGCGACGCCGCATGAGACAAGCATCGAGCTGGCTCCGAAGCTGCTCGATGCGGGCAAGCGCGTCATCGACCTCTCCGGCGCGTGGCGCCTCGGCTCAGGGGACCTGACCAAGTCGGTGTACGGCCTCCAGACGGACCGGCCCGAGTGGTTCGGCCGCGCCGCGTACGCGCTGGTGGAGATCAACCGAGATCGACTGCCCGAGGCACAGCTCGCCTCGAACCCCGGGTGCTATCCCACGGCCTCGATCCTCGCCCTCCGCCCCCTGGTGAGGGCCGGCGCGATCAGGGCGGGCACGCGCCCGATCATCGACGCCACCAGCGGCGTCTCAGGCGCGGGGCGCACGCCGAACGCACGGACGACGTTCGGCGAGGTCAGTCTCCAGCCATACGGCGTTCTGAACCACAGGCACGCGCCGGAGATCGAGCTCCACGCGGGCGCCGGCGTCGTCTTCACGCCGCACCTCGGCGCCTATGACCGCGGGATCCTCGCAACCATCCACGTCGAGCTCGCACCCGGATTCTCCGCTGCGCGGATCGCCGAGATCTATCGCGAGATGTACGGGCACGAGCGGTTCGTGCGTCTGCTTCCCGCCGGAGAATGGCCCTCGGTCGCCGGCGTGCGCCACACGAACTTCTGCGATCTCAACTGGGCCGTTGACGAGAAGCACGGACACCTCATCATCGTCAGCGCCATCGACAACCTCGTGAAAGGCGCGTCCGGTCAGGCGATCCAGGCGATGAACGCCATGCACGGCATGCCCGAACATCTGGGACTTCTTGACGATGGTCTCGGCCTTGCGGCCGCTTCAAGCAGGGGGGGCGACTCATGACAATCAAGAGCAGCGGCAGGGGCGGACCCATCGTCCTCAAACTCGGCGGCCTCGCCATCGACGATCCCGCATCGAACGGCCCCCTCTGGGAAGCCGTCGCGAGACTCGCCAGGTCCGCCCCGGGTGGGCTGGTCGTCGTCCACGGCGGCGGCATCCTCGTCGACCGCCACCTGGCGGCCCTCGGCATCACCAGCGAGCGTCGTGACGGGATCCGCATCACGCCGCTCGAACACGTGTGGGAGATCACCTCGGTCCTCGCCGGGCGCGTGAACGTCGCGCTCGTCGGTGCGCTCCGCGTCGCCGGCGCGAAGCCGGTCGGCGTCTCGCTCGGCTCGGCCGGTGTCGCCAACTGCAGGAAGTCCACGAAGTTCACCTTCGATCCCGGACAGGTCGGCGAGGTCTCGGGTGGTGACGGCTCGGCGCTGATGGCGCTGCTCCGAAGCGGCTTCCTGCCGGTTGTCTCCTGCATCGGCATCGGCGACGACGGCGTGCCGCTCAACATCAACGCCGACGACGCCGCCTCCGGACTGGCCCTCAACCTCAACGCCGATCGGCTGATCCTCCTCACCGACGTCGCGGGCATCCAGGACGAGAACGGCGCCGTCGTTCCGGAGATCTCGACCGAGGGCGTCAACGACCTGATCACGCGGGGCGTCATCACGGGCGGCATGATCGCCAAGGCCCGAGCGGCGATCGACGCCGCGGACAGGTCCGGCGCCCCCACCGTCATCGCCTCGTGGAAGAATCCGAAGATCATCGCCGACCTGGCGCGGGGCCTGAAGGCCGGCACCTGCGTCATGCCGCGACGACGACCCGCCTTCACCGAGCCAAGCGGCGCGACCGCAGCCCCCGCTCGGACTTAGGCCGATCCCGGGCAATCTCGCACAATGCAGCCACAACGACCGGTCCCCCTCGCCGAACAACGACGGGGCGGGACGCCCAACCAGATGAGCACGCCGCGGCATCAGGCACGCGGCACGAACGCGACAGAAAGCAGCGACCCATGACGACCAAGGCCACCACCGTGTCCAAAGCAACCGACCTCCTCACCCTCGACGAACTCGGCGGTGACGGCATCCGTTCGCTCTTCGAGACCGCGGCCGCGATGAAGGCCAACCCCGCGGAGTTCCGGGGCGTCCTGACCGGCAAGAGCGTGATCATGCTCTTCGAGAAGCCGTCGCTCCGCACACGCGTCTCGTTCGAGGTCGGCGTCGCCCGACTCGGCGGCCACGCGATGTTCTACGACCACGGCTCGGTGAAGATCGGCGAACGCGAGTCGGTGAAGGACTACGCCAAGAACCTGGAGCGCTGGGTGGATTGCATCGTGGCCCGTGTCTTCAAGCACACGATCCTCGACGAGCTGGCCTACTACGCGTCCAAGCCCGTGGTCAATGCGCTGTCCGATATGCACCACCCCTGCCAGGCGCTCGCGGACTGCTTCACGCTCACGGAGCACGTCGGAACGACCGACGGCGTGAAGCTCGCGTACGTCGGCGACGGAAACAACGTGGCACACTCGCTCATCCTCGCCGGCGCCATGCTCGGGGCGCAGCTCACCGTCGTCACCCCGCCCGGCTTCGAGCCGCAGTTCGACATCCTCCGCAAGGCGATGGCCCACGCGCAGAAGTCGGGCGCGAAGATCACCGTCACCAACGACATCGAGGCCGTCGAAGGGCACGACGCGGTCTACACCGACGTCTGGGTCTCCATGGGCCAGGCCTCCCAGCAGGCGTTCCGGCTCGCGGCGTTCCAGGGGTACCAGGTCGACGCCGAGTTGATGGCACGCGCCAGCAGGGGAAGGTCCAAGCCGGCCCTCTTCATGCACTGCCTCCCGGCCAATCGCAACATCGAAGTGACCGACGAGGTCATCGACTCTCCCTTCTCGGTCGTGTACGACCAGGCCGAGAACCGCATGCACGTGCAGATGGCGCTGCTCGCCAAGCTGCTCGGCGACACCAACTGATCCACTCACGCGGCCGAACGCCGCGATGCCAATGATTCAACGTCCTCAAGGGACACTCAGGCGAAAGATCGCGGCGAGCATGCCGCGCAGGAGCGAGCAATGTCGAAGGCGAAGAAGGTCGTGGTCGCATACTCCGGCGGGCTTGACACCACAGTGGTCATCCCGTGGCTCGTCGAGAACTACGGGTGCGAGGTGATCGCCTACGTCGGTGATGTCGGCCAGGGCGAGGAGGAGCTCCAGGGCATCCGCGAGAAGGCGATCCGAACCGGCGCGAGCGAGTGCTACATCGACGATCTCCGGCGCGAGTTCGTCGAGGACTACGTCTACCCCACCATGATCACCGGCGCGGTGTACGAAGGGAAGTACCTCCTCGGCACGGCGATCGCACGCCCCATCCTCGCCAAGGGCCAGGTCGATTGTGCCCGCAAGGTCGGCGCCGATGCGCTCGCCCACGGCTGCACCGGCAAGGGGAACGACCAGGTCCGCTTCGAGGGCGCGTACGCCGCGCTGGCGCCCGACATGAAGATCATCGCGCCCTGGCGTGAATGGAGCCTGCGCTCGCGTGAGGACCTGCTCGGCTTCCTCGCCAAGCGGAACATCCCGACGACCGCCTCGCTGACCAAGATCTACAGCCGCGACAGGAATCTCTGGCACATGTCGCACGAGGGCGCGGGGATCGAGAACCCGTGGAACGCACCGCCCGAGGACGCGTGGACCATGACCGTCTCACCCGAGGCGGCGCCGAACACCCCCGAGGAAGTCACGATCGGCATCGAGAAGGGCCGCCCCGTCTCGCTCAACGGAAAGCACCTCGCGGGCGAGGAGATGGTCGCGGCACTCAACAAGATCGCCGGCAAGCACGGCGTCGGTCGCATCGACCTCGTTGAGAACCGTCTCGTCGGCATGAAATCTCGCGGGCTCTACGAGACGCCCGGCGGCACCGTCCTGGTCGAAGCAATGCGCGGCGTTGAGCACCTCGTGCTCGATCGCGAGACCCTCCACTTCCGCGAGCACCTCGGCCTCCTCTTCGCCGAGCAGGTGTACAACGGACGCTGGTTCACCCCGTTGCGCGAGGCACTCTGGGCCGCCGCGGACAACATCGCCCAGCGCCTCACCGGCAAGGTCGTCGTCAAGCTCTACAAGGGCACGGCGACGGCGATCAAGCGTCAGTCCGACAACTCGCTCTACGCCGAGCAGTACGCGACCTTCGGAGCCGACGAGGTCTACAACCAGAAGCACGCCGAGGGATTCAACCGACTCTGGCACCTCCCCGCGCGCATCGCCGGCTCGCAGGCCCTCCAGGCGGAGGCGGTCCATTGAGCGAGCCCAAGGGCGGGAAACCCACCGCGATGTGGGGCGGCCGCTTCGAAGGCCAGGCCGATGAACTCTTCCGTGCCGTGAACGACTCGCTCGGCGTGGACTGGGAACTGGTGCAGCAGGACATCAGGGGGTCGATCGCGTGGGCGCACGCGATCGGCGGCGCCGGTGTGCTGACACCCGACGAGGTCTCGAAGATCGAGTCCGCGCTGAAGGAACTCGCCAAGGATGCGGAAGCGATCCCGTCGCCCCCGCTCTCCAGCGGCGCGGAAGATGTCCACTCGTGGGTCGAGCAGGAACTCACCAGACGCATCGGTCCGCTCGGAAAGAAGCTGCACACGGGCCGCAGCCGAAACGATCAGGTCGCAACCGACCTTCGTCTGTGGGGCGTCGAGCAGTGCGACAGGCGCGTCACCGAGGTGAGAGCCCTCCAGCGCTCGCTCGTCGCGCTGGGCACAAAGCACGCGTCCGATCCGATCCCCGGCTACACCCATCTTCAGCGAGCCCAACCCGTCACCATCGGGCACTGGGCGCTCGCGTACGTCGAGATGCTCGCCCGCGATGTCGAACGGTTCGAGTTCGCTCGCGCGATGGCCGCTCGATCTCCCCTCGGATCCGCCGCTCTCGCGGGCACCACGTTTCCCGTCGATCGCGTTGCGCTCGCATCTCGCCTCGGGTTCCGCGAGCCGACGCGCAACTCGCTCGACGCCGTCTCCGATCGGGACTTCGCACTCGACCTCCTGCATGCCTCGTCCGTGTGCGCGATGCACCTGTCTCGTCTCGCGGAGGAGATGATCATCTTCGCGACGGGCGAGTTCGCGTTCATCACGCTCGACGACTCCGTTACCAGCGGCTCATCACTGATGCCCCAGAAGAAGAACCCCGACGCGCTCGAGCTCATCCGCGCCGGCGTCGGCCGCGCGCTGGGGAACTACACGAATCTCCTCACGCTTCTCAAGGGCCTGACGCTCGCGTACAACAAGGACATGCAGGAGGACAAGCCCCCCGTCTTCGACTCGATGCGCCGCCTCTCCATCCTGCTTCGCATCGCGGCACGCGTGATCGAACGCACGACGTTCAATCTGCAGACGTGCGAGCGAGCCGCAAAGGGTGGCCACGCCAACTCGACCGAGCTCGCGGATTACCTCGTCGAGAAGGGCGTTCCCTTCCGCGACGCCCACGAGATCGCCGGCAAGCTCGTTCGACAGGCGCTCGCGAAGGGATGTGCGCTCGAAGATCTGCCCATCGAGACCTACAGACAGCATCACGCGCAGATCGAGCAGGACGTGTTCCAGCGAATGACCCTCGAGGCGGTTCTCGCCCGGCGCGACGTGCTCGGCGGCACCGCCCCGGCTCGGGTGCGAGACGCCCTGGGCGTCTGGCGCTCCGCGCTCGGCATGGCCTGAGGAACGGCCGACCGCCCCCCAGCTCAACCCGCGTCCGGCTCAGAGAACATCGCCTCGACAAACGCATCGGGATCGAACGGCTGCACGTCCTCAGGTGTCTCGCCGACACCGATGAACTTCACCGGGATCGAGGTCGCCTCCTTGATCGCAACCACGATGCCACCCTTGGCGGTCCCGTCGAGCTTCGAGAGGAAGATGCCCGTCAGCCCCGTCGCCTTGTCGAACTCCTGCGCTTGCCGCAGCGCGTTCTGGCCCGCCGTCGCGTCGAGCACAAGCAGCGTCTCGTGCGGCCCTCCCTCGATCTGCCTTCCGATGACCGAGCGGATCTTGGTCAGCTGTCGCATGAGCGGGTCCTGCGTCTGCAGCCGACCCGCGGTGTCGAGAATCAGAATGTCCGCTCCCCTGGCCTTCGCCGCCGTGCACGCGTCGAACGCCACCGCCGCGGGATCTCCTCCCTGCTGGCCCTTGACGACCTCGACGCCCAGCCGCTCGGCCCAGATCTCCAGCTGACGCACCGCCCCGGCACGAAACGTGTCGCACGCACCGAGCATCACGGCCTTCCCCTGCGATCGGAACGTGTGGCAGAGCTTCGCGATGCTCGTCGTCTTGCCGGCGCCGTTCACGCCGGTCACGAGAATCACGGTTGGCCTCGTGCCCGCGGGCGCCATCCGCAACTCCCGGTCCGCCGGCGGCCACATCGCCTTCAGTTCGCGCTTGAGGTGCTCGAGAACGTCCTCGCCCTTTGTGAGCTTGCCGGACCTGTGATCCGCGCGGATCGAGTCGATCAGCTTCGTCGTGGCCTGGACACCCACGTCCGCCTGCAGCAGCCGGCGCTCGATCTCCAGGATCAGCTCCTCGTCGAGCTTCCGACCGAGCAGCACGGACCTCAGCCCCGACACGAACGTGTCGCGCGTCTTGGCAAGCCCCTGACCGAGTTTCGAGATGATCGTCTTGAAGAGCTTCATGCCGGGTCGCCGTCCACTTCGTCGCCAAACGCCCGATCGCCGAGGCCCAGCCCCTTCATCAGGCGATCGAGAAGCCCATTGATGAACGCCGGCGCCTTGTCAGAGCTGAACACCTTCGCGAGCTCGACCGCCTCATTGATGACGATGCGCGGGTGAGTCCGCGTGGCCGTCATCTCATGGTGTGCCAGGCGCAGAATCGCACGATCGACCGACGCCATCCGGTGCGCCGGCCATTCGGGCGCAATCCGCAGAAAGGCCGCGTCCGCCTCCGCCCTTCGAGCAAACGCCCCCGCAACAAGCACCAACAACGCCTCGACCTGCGCGGGCGTGATGCCGTGGGCACGCAAGAGGATCGCCGCGGCTTCCGTCGCGTCCTCCGCTCGCCGGCTGTCCAGTTCGAAGAGGACCTGGAACGCCAGCCGCCGCGCCGCGATCGTGAGCACGCGCTCTCGCTCCGACTCCGGCATGGAAGCCAGCGCGTCGTCGGCCGTCCCCTCCTGCAACGCGGTGCCATCGCCGTCGCCCAGGACGAGCACGTCCTCCATCGCCATCCGCCTCAGGTCCTTCTTGACGCTCACACGGTCTCCTTGTGGGTTCGGCGCTTCGTCACACCGATCCCGATGCCTTGTCGTTGATCAGCGACCTGATGCCGAAGGTGCCCGGATGCTGGGTCATCGACCCGAGGTGCGCACGCGCCTGCTCCCGGACGTGCAGCACATCGAGCAAGGCGCCCATCGCGTCCGCGCCCTTGTTCCCGTGGACGCCCCCCGCGCGCTCGGACGCCTGTTCCGGCGTGTTCACGGTCAGGACGCCCAGCGTCACCGGCCGTCCGTGCTTGAGCGATACCTGCACGACACCCTGCGCCACCGCGCTGGCGATGTGCTGGTCATGCGTCGTCTCTCCCCTGATAATGCACCCGAGCGTCACCACCCCGGCGTAGTGCCCGGTCGCGAGCGCCTGATCGGCAAGCGTGGGGATCTCGAATGAGCCCGGCGCGTGCCACACATCCACGATGCACCCACCCCGACGCCTGGCCTCGGCGATCGCCCCCGCCAAAAGACGGTCCGTCACCGTCGCGTTGTAGCGGCTGACCACCACCGCGATCCGGGGTTCGACATGTCCAGTCCCAGTGGGAATCATGAGGCCGATCGTAGTTCCGGCACCTCCGAGGGTCACCCGGGTACTCGACCGCTCACCCGATCCCGCTTGATGGACCTCGCTCCCGGGCACGCCCCGTGCTCGAACGCCGCCTGCGGAATCAAAGTACCATCCCGGCGTGCGAACCCTGCTCTCCTCCGTCGCGCCGGTGCTCCGCCTCACGCGGGTCACCTCCGGCTGCGCCGCCGTCGGAAACGTCTGGTTCGTCGTCCTCTGGTCACGCGTCAACGGGGAGGAGTCGTGGAGCACGACCGTCAGACAGGAGCCGCTCTGGCTGCTCCTGGCGGGTGGTGCCGCTGCCGCCGTGGGGCTGTACGCGTTCGCTGCATCCCTCAACGACCTCGTTGACATGCGCCGAGACCGTGTGCTCAACCCCAATCGCCCCCTCGCCGCCGGGCGACTGTCCCCCGCCGTCGCGATCGCGATCCTGGCCGGAACGCTGGCCGCGGCCCTGCTCGGATCGACCGTCTTCGGCACCGCCGCCGTCGTCCTGACCCTCTTCCTGTCAATTGCGGTGCTGGTCTACACGCTCGCCGCCCGTTTCGTCCCGGGCGTCGGGCTGGTCGTGCTCGGGCTTGTCTACGCCGGGCACATGCTGGTGCCGAACATTGGGCTTCGCTTCATGTGGCCCGTCTGGCTCGTGATGACCCACGCGCTCGTGGTTGCGTTTGTGTCTCACGTGGTGGGACGAAAGGTGCCGCAGATCTCTCGTCGCGCCGCCCTCGCCTGCGCCACCGGCTGGTGCTTCTGGTCGCTCGTGCTCCTGTGGTGGTCGGCGAGGAAAAACGCCGGCGATATCTGGCCGGCGTGGGTGGATCTCAGCTCGATCGCGTGGGTAGGAATGATTGCGTGCTCCTTCGGCGGGTTCCTGTGGTACCGCCTGCGACGCCCGGGACCGCCGACTCGCCAGGCCGAGCGCGTCGTGCGGTACGGAACCCTGTGGCTCCCCCTGTACGGCACCGGATGGCTTCTGTGCGACGACGGCGCCGAGTCGCGCTCGGCCGGGCTGCTCCTTCTGGCGGTCTTCGGCGTGAGTCTCGTCGGCATGACC
>JAPKGU010000077.1 GCA_026647565.1 Phycisphaerales bacterium
GTCCAAGCGATTACGTTGGAGAAATGCCGGTATTGCCGCACGATGGCTTCGAGTTCGCGAAGAATCTGCTCCTGGTCCGAAGGGGTCGGCGACGGGTCCCATAAAGGCAACTCGATCCACGCGAACATGCCTTCTTCTTCGAGGATTTCGAGCATTTGCCGCCGGGGAACCCACAAGCAGAATTTGTACAAGTTGAAGCCGAGTTCCTTGAGGCGGCGGACCTCAGTGCGGAAGAGATCATCGGGTGGGTTGGGATGGCCGATCGAAGGATACCAACCCCACGACAGGGCTCCCCGAACGTAAAACGGCTCTCCATCGACGAAGAGCCTGTTGCCTTCGACGGCCACACGGGGCTCAGGAAGGGGGCCGTCGGAAAGGAGATTGGGGTCGGCGTCACAAAGATAGGCTCCACCATAAAGTCCCCCAAAGGTGTGGAACACGAACGGGAGAAAACCGCTGGCGACGGACCGAACCGGATAGGTTGGCCCCCCGTTCTTGACGACTTCGACCTCGATTGCGACGCTCCTTCCGATCCATGGAGTGAGGTCCACCGAAAACGAATCCCAGATGCCTTTGTGGTGGCAAGCTACGCTCCCCTCGATTCGGACTTCGGCGGCGTAGCTAACCCCATCGAACACCAACCAGCGCGGGCGAGCGGGGACGTTCAAGACGGTTCGGTAAGTTGCCGGTCCTTCCCACCGAACGTCGGCTTCTTGCCCCCAGGCGTGGGGGAGGGTCACTGGAGTCGGCCCCCTGCCGTAATCGACCGTCCAGCCATCTGCGATCCAAGTCCGATCCATGTCGTTGCGATTCTCGCACAAAGCGGCTGATGCGCGGAGGTTGCGAACTTCAGGGGCCCTATTGAACGTATCTATGGGCGTGCCCGACGGTCTAATGGGTACTCCAGGAGGAAAGACAGTAAATGGAATTGGCATTCGTAGCCTCGCTTATCGCCTCGACCCTTATTCAAGCGCCGAGCGTGCAGGTCCAGGCAGTGAAGACCGTTCAGGGAGTAAGGCCCGTCGCAGTCTGCGCGGCGCCTAAGGGCTCTCTCTTCGCCGCCTCGCTCGAGGACCGCACCGTGTGCATCTTCGACGCCTCAAACCGCAATCTCGTCCGCAAGTTCGAAGGCCACCCGCAACCCGCCTATGCGGTCGCGTACTCGCCGAATGGCAAGTTGCTCGCCTCTGGCGACGAATCGGGCAGGATCATGATTTGGGACATTTCCGCCAACAAGAAGCTCGTGGAAATCCGGCCCCACACGCGCGGAGTGCAAGAGGTGAGCTTCAGCCGGGACAGCAAGAGGATCATGAGCACCGGCAAGGACGACTTCATTTACGTTCACGAGGTCAGCACGAAGAAGAAGCTCAAGGCTCTGCCGGGCAACGGCGCGAACTGGTTCAGCGCCCGGTTCTTGCCTCACGTCGAAGGCTACAGCGTGGGAACCCTTGGGAGCGGCGCGACGATTTATTCTGGCGCGAACGCAATCAAACTTTCCGGCGTTCATGACGGGAACTCGGTGTTTGACGTTGATGTCTCGGCAGCTTTGTCGAGGGCTGTTACTGCGGGAAGAGACGGCAACGCAGCAATCTGGGACGCCAAGTCGGGCAAGAAGATTCAGTTGCTAAGGGGGCACACAGATTGGGTCGTGCGGTCTCGCTTCTCGCCGAACGGCAAGCTCGTTGCGACGAGTTCCTCAGATCGAACGGTCCGGGTGTGGGACCTCAAGACCTTCACGGCGGTAAAGACGATCTCGGACCAGTCCGCCGTGGGCGCGCCGATCTGTTTTACGGCAGACGGCAAGTTCCTGATCACGGCGACCCTCGACGACTTCCTGCAGATCCATTCGGTGACTCCTCCCGCGAACAAGTGAGGGGTTCAGGGCCGCTGCATGAGTGGCGGCCCTGAATCAGCCTTGGCGAAGTCGCCGTTAGAAGGAGGACTTCAGCAGGTCGAGCCATTCCTTCCAACAAGCGTCATGCGCCGCTTTGTTGGCTGCGTTTGAATTCGGGTCCGCGCCGGCTCTCAAGAACCCGTGTCCCGCGCCGTCGTAGATCTTCGGCACGAACTTCTTGCTCGCCGACTTCATCAGTGACTCGGTTTCCGGGATCGTGGCGTTCACTCTTGCGTCATTTTCGCCATAGAAGCCGTAAACGGGGCAAGCGATCCTCTCCACAGCCTTGGCGTCGGTCGGCCCCGTCCCATAGAACACGAAAGCTACCGAAAGGTCGGAGCGGCTCGAGGCAAAGCGGAAACTCCGAGTGCCGCCCCAACAGAAACCGGCGACGGCGATCTTGCCGTTCGCAGCGGGCAGGGCCTTCACGTAGTTCGCCGTTGCATCGAGGTCCGCAGTGACTTGGTCGGAGGGCAGGCCGGTCACGGCCTCGCGGATTGCGGATGAATCGGCGAAATCCTTGGTGCGACCTCCTCCTGGCGCCATCCCGGTGAGCAAGTCGGGCGCGATCGCGATGTACCCTTCCGCGGCCAGACGGTCCGCGACGCTCATGATCCAGTCAGAGAGCCCATAGATCTCGTGAATGACGATCACCGCGGGGGCCTTGTCGCTGACCTCAGGGTAGACCACAAACGACTTCACTTCACGGTCCCTTTGCTTGATCGAAACCCATTCCTGGTGGCGCGGCGAGGATTCGACCTGCCGCTTGGCCCAGTCTTGGTTTTCTTCGTGGCCGTGGCTCGCGTGAGCATCGGCAAGGTGGCCGATCTTCCCGCATCCTCCGGCGATCAAGGCGGCGCACAGAATCAAAAAGGCGATCTTCATGTTCCTTCTCCCTCCAAGGACGTTCAAGTCTGCATACGAAGCGGGGAGTTCGGAGATCGTCATTCTGACCCTTACCCTTGACACCGCCAACCCGAACGGGCCAACAATCTGCAATGCGACTACCGAGCGGAAAAATCTTCCTGATCGCCCTCTGCGCCCTCACGAGCGTCCTTGCCATCGCACAGGCGCCTCAAAACGTGGTCGATGCGCTCAAGGCGGCCGACAAGTCGATCGACGAAATCGCAGCAATTCCGGCAGACCAGCGAACGTTCGACAACACCCTGGGCGCGTTCGACTGGGTTCTCGCCAAGGTCGATATCGACACTTCGCTGACGGTATTCATGCAGTTTGTCTCGCCGAACGCCGAGCAACGAGCCTCCGCGCGGGCGGCCGACGAACAGGTCAGCGAGTGGTTTATTGGGGTGACGAAGCGCGAAGACCTCTACCGCGCGATCAAGGAGTTTGCGGACAAGAAGCCCCGCCTGGAACCGGACCAACAGCGGCTGCTCGACCACACCCTCCGGGACTACAAACGTGCCGGAATGATGCTGACGCCCGAGAACCGAGCGCGGCTCCAAGAGATCGAGGTCGAACTCAGCAAGCTCAGCATCGAATTCGAGACCCATATCGCCGAAGACCCGACCAAGCTCTTTTTCACCAAGGACGAACTGAAGGGCGTGCCCGAATCCGTCCTGGGACGGCTCTCTCAATCGCGCGGCCTCTACATGATCGGGATGGACGGGCCGACCTATGGCGCCCTTCAGGAGCACTGCGAAGTCGCGCTCACCCGGCAGAAGGCGTGGATGGCCCACAAGCGCAGGGCAGCCAAGAACGTGGCGCTCATCGAAAAGATCATCAAGTTGCGGGACGAAGCATCCGACCTGCTCGGATACGCCAACCGCGTGGACTACGAGATTGAAACTCGCATGGCGGAGAACTCGAAGGCGGTCGCGGAGTTCTATGCCGGCCTGCGCCCGCTCGTTCGCAAGAAGGCGATTCAAGACATGGCCGAGTTCACCGCCGCCAAGCGAAGCCATCTGGGCGACTACTCCGCGCGACTCAACGTTTGGGATTATTCGTTTTACAAAAACAAGCTCCTGAAGGAGCGGTATGCGGTGGACTCCGAGAAGGTTGCTGAGTTCTTCCCGATGGAAGCCGTCGTGAAGGGGCTGTTCGATATCACCTCCCAACTCTATGGCATCGAATATCGCGACGTCACGGCAAGCGCCAAGGACCTCGGGTTGCCGCTTTGGCACGAGGATGTGCGGCTCTACGAAATCTACGACACCGCAACGAAAGAGCTTCTTGGCAGGATGTACACCGACCTATATCCTAGGGACAACAAGTACAACCATGCGGCGTGTTGGGGGCTCCAGCCTAGGCGGGTTCTGCCGAACGGAACCGTCCAGAAACCGCTAACCGCGCTTGTCTGCAACTTCACCAAACCCACCGCCGACAGGCCCTCCCTGTTGCCTCACGACGAGGTCGAGACGTTCTTTCACGAGTTTGGACACGGGCTTCACAACGTCCTCACCCAAGTCCGCTACGCGTCGTTCTCGGGAGCCTCGGTCGAGCGCGACTTCGTCGAAGCGCCCTCGCAGATGATGGAGAACTGGGTTTGGAACAAAGAGGTCCTCGCCAAGTTCTCGCGCCATTACCAGACCGGCGCGCCGTTGCCCGATGCGCTACTCGACGGGATGCTGAAGGCTCGAAGGTTGGGAAGCGGTATCGAAACGGAGTTCCAGTTCTTCCTCGGCCAGATGGACCAAGCGTTCCACACAAATCCGACGGGTAGCGTCGATACGACGGCCACGATGATGGACGTGTTTTCGACGACGATGCTGTACGAACCCGTGCCTCTCAGCTTCTATCACGCCTCGTTTGGACACCTGACCGGCTACCAAGGGGCGTACTACGGCTATATGTGGTCGCTCGTTTACGCGCAGGACATGTTCCAACGGTTCGAGGAGCTTGGAGTCCTGAGCCCCGAGGCAGGGAAGTACTATCGCGACAAGGTGTTGGGCCGCGGAGGGTCGATGGATGCGATCGCCATGCTGGTCGATTATCTCGGTCGGGAGCCCAAGATGGATGCCTTTCTGAAGCATCTGGGTTTGTCCGGAGACAAGTAGCTTCAGTCGTTCGGGACGAACCTCAGGACTTCGCCGTTGATGCAGTAGCGAAGCCCTGTCGCGGTTTTTGGACGATCGCGTTCGAGCGGGCGCCCGAGGATCACGGACCGGCGCAGGTTGTTCCGACGGACATCCGCGTGCTCTGGAGGCGATCGTCGACGCGCGGAGCCGCACGCCGAACGCTCAGGGTCAGCTTCCCGCGCGATGCCGACGTCTACGGGCTTGGCGAAGCCGCAGGCCCGCTCCGGAGGAACGGACGACGCCTGACCCTCTGGAACGCCGACCACTACGCGTACGACGAATCGACGCCGTCGCTCTACCAATCGCACCCCTGGGTGCTCGGTGTACGGCCCGACGGGAGCGCGTTCGGCATTCTTTGGGACTCCACCTGCCGATCCAGAGTGTGGTGCGGGCCGGGCGTGCTCTCGGTTCGAGCGAGCGACGCGGACTTTGCGGTGTACACGCTGGACGCCCCCTCGCCCCGAATGGTCATGGAGCAGCTCGCCACGCTCATCGGGCGCCCGCCGCTGCCGCCGCTGTGGGCACTGGGCTTCCATCAGTCCCGCTACTCGTACTACCCCGAGAGCGAGGTCCGGCGTATTGCCGACGAGATGCGCACGAGGCGCATCCCGTGCGACGCCCTGTGGCTCGACATCCACTACATGCGCGGCAATCGCAGCTTCACCTTCGATCCGGATCGCTTCCCGGATCCTGCGGCGCTCATCGCCCATCTGCACGGACGCTCGCTGCGCACCGTCGTGATGATCGATCCCGGTCTCAAGGTCGATCCGGACTATCACGCCTACGCGTCGGGCGTTGAGCACGGTGCTTTCGTCCGGGATCACACCGGGCGCGAGTATCGGGGCGAGGTCTGGCCCGGCGCCTGCGCGTTCCCCGACTACGCCAGCGCCGCCGTGCGGTCCTGGTGGGGGGATCTTTACCAGCCGCTGATTTCGCTCGGCATCGACGGCTTCTGGAACGACATGAACGAGCCGGCGATCTTCGACGGACCCGGAAGGACCATGCCCGAGTCCAACATCCACCTGGCAGATCCGGAGATTGGCGGCCCGACCACGCACGCTCGCATCCACAACATCTACGGCACGCTCATGGTCCGAGCCACGCGCGAGGGCGTCTCTCGCCACCGCCCCGATCGCCGCGCCTTCGTCCTGACGCGCGCCAACTTCCTCGGGGGGCACCGTTATGCCGCGACGTGGACCGGCGACAACTCCTCTACGTGGGAGCACCTGGCTTGGTCCATCACGATGGCGCTCAACCTCGGGTTGTCCGGACAAGCCATGTCCGGACCGGACATCGGAGGATTCGAGGGCAACGCGAGCGGCACGCTGTTCGCTCGATGGATGGGCATCGGCGCGATGCTTCCATTCTGCCGCGCACACACCGACGTGTGGACGCGAGAGCACGAGCCGTGGTCCTGGGGCCCGGCCGTTGAAGCGACCTGCCGGCGAGCGATCCTCCGTCGATACCGGCTCCTCCCGTTCTGGTACACGCTCTTCCACGAGGCGTCGACCACGGGCGTCCCGCCGGTCCGACCGCTCTGGTTCCTTGACCCGTGCGATCCCTCACTGCGCGGCGCGAATGATGCGTTCATGCTCGGCGAGGCACTTATGGTGCGCTGCCGCGTCGAGGAGTCGGGCGAGTGCCGGTCGCCGATGCCCCGCGGCACATGGCGTCCTCTCGAACTCGTCGAGTGCCACGACCCGGATCTCCCCGAGCTGTGGCTTCGAGCGGGCTCGATCCTGCCGGTCGGACCTTCGCTCCAGCACACCGGGGAGCGTCCCCTCGATCGACTCTGGCTCCACGTCGCGCTCGATCGGGAAGGCCGCGCCTCGGGCGAACTCTACGAGGACGCGGGCGAAGGCCACGCACACGAGGCGGGCGCGTTCCGCCTCACCCGCTTCGACGCCCGGCTCGCCGGCGACACGGTCACGATTCGATCGACGCACCTGGGCGGCCAGCTCGAACGCCCGCACCGGACGATCGATGTGCACGTCCACACCGATCAGGGTGTGCACACGGCGACCCAAGCCGATGCGGAGTCGATCTCGATTCGGCTGCGTTGATCGATCGTCGTCTCGCGCGGATCAGACCAGCTCGATCACGACGAACGCCTTGAGCCCGCGCCGGGTTCTGACGCGGATCGTCTCGCCCACGGCGGCCTTGAACAGGGCCTCTCCCATCGGGCTTGTCACGGTCACTTCGGTGATCTCGGACTCAAAGGTCGTGGTCGCGTCACCGACGAGCCGGTAGAGCTCCTCTTCGCCCGAATCGGCATCCCTGAGCTTGACCGTCGAACCAAGGAACACCTGCCCGGTGGACTTGCCAAGGTCCGTGCTCACCACGTGCGCCTTGGCCAGTCGCTCCTCAAGACGCCGGATCTCGGCCTCCTCAAGCCCCTGCTGCTCCCGGGCGGCGTGGTACTCGGCATTCTCCTTCAGGTCACCCAGAGCGCGGGCCTCCGCGATCCTCTCCGAGATCTTCGAGCGATTGGCGATCAGGGCGTTCAGACGCACCTCGATCTGCTGGCGTTCTTCGGGCGTCATCATGTCCATGTCGAATCTCCAGAACCAAAGCAAACCAAGGCCCGACGCCGGAACTCGCTCCGTCGCGACGGCGGATGGAGGTGCCGCTTCAACTTCCGCTGGCCAGCCCGCCCGCTCGCTCCCCGCACGACAGGACCTTACGACGCTCGGCGAGAGCAATCCACCACACACCTATTGACAGGAGCCAAACAGCGGCCGTGGCAGTCCACGACTCCAGGGCAACCACGGACCTCGGTTCCCCCAGGAGCCGCACCACCGAAGCCACCGGCCCGAACTCCTCAAAGGGCACGATCCCCCCGGCGCCGAAGGCCCAGAGGATCGCGGCGACGCCCGGACCCAGTCCCTGCAACCCCAGCACAAGGAGCATCCCGAGCGTGCGACGGACGGGATCCGGCTTCGGGCTGCGCTCACGCGCGAGCGTGAGGCCAACGATCGCCGCCACAAGCGATGTCCATCCGATCATCGAGAGATCGGTGGCCAGAACGCGCCACGGATCCAGATCGATGGGACGCACCACCGTGAACCAGATGAGCGGCTGGACCGGCAGCAGCAGCGAGAATGCGTCCATCGCGCTCTCCACGACCGGGTCAGGGGACCGCGACTGCGAGAGACGCACCAGAGGAAGAAGCACCGTAAGCCCGACCACGAAGGCCGCGACGATCATCCGAACCGCGGGGAGCGCGATGGTGTCGTCCACATAGCGAGCGCTCATGAACGGCGACGCCGCGGCAAACGCTCCCAGGAGCAGATAGACAGGCCACACGGCGGCAAAGATCCCCGGCTTCGGAGGCCAGACCCCCGGCGCGGGCCTCGGGCTGGGAATGCCCGGAACGCTGGTCGCGGTTTCAAAGGAGTCACCGAGGTCGGTGAGCGGGTCCGCGCCGTCGCCCGGGCCGGTTGAAGACGGATCGAGCGTCATTGGTTGGTCGCATTCACGGCGGCACTCGCCGTGCGGTCGATCACGACCCTGTCGCTGAAGATCTCGATCCGGGGTTGCCCCGCATCGATCCTCCCGTATCGGCGTGCGATATCCAGGAGCAGCGCGATCTTCCCCTCGGTGCGGATCTCGCCGGGGAGGGGACGATCGGGGCCGCCGCCCCAGAGGATCCGGGTGCTCCGATCGGTCACGATCTCCAGTTGGCCCGTGCGTCCGTGGCGAGAGATGTCAACGCCCGCGACCTGCGCCGAGAAAGGCATCATCGACATGAGCCGGAGGAGCTCAAGGGCCTCGCCGATGCCCGACCCGCTCCACGGCTGACCAAAGGCGAGCCGGCCGGACTCTCGATCGGCCGGCGGCGGATCGCCGACTCCGAGGACCACCGGCATCCCGGAGGCGCCGGGGCTGTACCGAGCCGGAAGAAGCCGCCCGCCCTTGGACACGAGGTAATCCAGATCGTCGTAGCGGACGACGGCGACCGGCACGCGCCAGTCTCCGCTGACGTCGATGACCGATCGATTGTTCCGATACACACGCCTGACGAGCGGCTTCCCCTCGAACCATCCGGTTGCGGCCATCGCTTCGCCGATGCCAGCGAGCGACGCGCCGCTCAGGGGGTCGTCCACAACGATCTTGCCGATCGCCAGCGACTCCAGTTCCGATCGCAAGGTGGCCGGCATCCACGTGACGGCCGAGGCCGAGGACGCGTCGGTCGCGAGAACCGGCCAATGGATGACCAGCATCGGAGGCGACTTGGCGAGCCGAACGGCGGTCGCGCCCTCGACTTTCCCGAGCACGAACAGCGCGCCAAGACCCAGCGTGCCGCCGATCAGAAACATCCCGACGATGCTCGCCAGGCGCATCCACACGGACGCGTCCGCCTCCGAGAGCGACGCGATACGGCCCAGAAGGCCTCCCGAGGAACGTGCTGAGCCAGAACGCTTGCCCATCGCTTCCTTCCAAGCCGAACACCGGCGTGCCGTCCGCCTGCAATGACACACACTATCGGCTCGGCAAGCCCGCGGCGCGTACACCTTCGGTCGCCGCCCGCACCAGCCGATCGCACAAGGCCGGCATCTCAATCCCCCTCGCTCGAGCGGCCATGGGAACCAGCGAATGATCCGTAAACCCCGGCATCGTATTGAGTTCCAGCAGCCACGGCCGGTCGGTCCCGAACTCCAGAAGATAGTCCACGCGGCAGAGATGCCTCACGCCGATCCCCCTGGCCAGCGAGAGCGACCACGCCTTCAAAGACTCGGCCACGCCCTCGGGCAGCTCCGGTGCGACCCGATACACGGTGTCATTGCGGATGTACTTCGCGTCGTAGTCGTAGGGACCGCTCTTCGGGACGATCTCGATCGCGTCGAGCGCCTCGATCTCTCCTCCCTCGCCGACGATCAGTGACTGTGTCAGCTCTCGTCCGCGGATCAGACGCTCCGCCATGTACGCACGCCCCGGATTCTCGTCGATGTCCCGATCGACCTCCGTCCGCGCTCGCTGGTACGCCGCCCGATCCTCGCACAGGTGAAGGCCGACGCTCGAGCCGTCGTGCACCGGTTTCATGACCAGCGGCAGCCCGACGGCCACTTCCGCGTCGTGGCGATTCACTACGCACGCCTCCGCCGTCGGAATCCCCAGCCGTGAGGCGCACATCTTCGTCGCGACCTTGTCCATCGCCACTCGCGCGCCCGGGGCGCGGCTGCCGACAAAGGGCCTTCCATCCCTTTCAAGCAGGACCTGGAGCGGCCCACCCTCGCCGAACGCGCCGTGCAGCGCCGGAAAGACCACATCACCGGGCAGGCGACGGAGCTCATCCTCCGTGATGCGACCGATCAGCTCGTAGTAAACCCGGTGCCCGGCTCGCTCGAGCGCCGATGCGATCGCGCGTGAGGAGTTGATGCTGACCTCTCGCTCCCTGTCCGGCCCGCCACCCAGCACAAGAACGCCGCTCACGGCTCACGCCTCCAGATGACGATCTCCGGCTCGATGCGAATGCCGAAGGTGTCCAGAACTCGCGCCGCGACCCTGTCCATCAGGGTGATGACCGATGCCGCGGAACACCCGCGCGACGTCACGATGAAGTTCCCGTGCCGCTCGCTGACGCTCGCCCCCCCCTCGGCCATCCCCTTGCATCCCGCGCGATCGATCAGCATGCCCGCCGACACGCGGGCACCCTTGGGGCCGATGCCCTCCACGTCCGCGTGCAGCGTCGGGTTCTTGAAGACGCAGCCCGCCGAATCGGCGTTGAGGGGCTGCGACTCGGCCTTGTATGCCATCACCTCACGGTGGAAGGCCCGCAACTTCTCGGTGTTCGCCGGTGCAAGAAGGAACTCCGCTTCCGTCACGATCATGGCCCCCAGCCCGGACTTGCGGTACTCGAACGGGATCTCGCGCCTGTCCCGCACGGCGTCCAACCCGGTGCGATCGACGCCTCGCACGCTCTGCACGACATCACCGATCTGTCCGAATCGACCTCCGGCGTTCATGACGAGCGCCCCGCCGATCGTCGCCGGAATCCCTCCAAGCCCCTCCAGGCCCGAGAGCCCCGCGTCGATCGTGGACTTGATCAGTCGGGGCAGCGACACGCCTGCGCCAGCCACCACTCGACCGGTCCTCGCATCGATGTGGACCCGCTCCCAGGCGGGTGTCTTCAGAGAGACGACCAGCTCCGGCACCCCCTGATCGTCCACCAGGAGATTCGCGCCGTCACCAAGGATGCGGAGCGACGGGTCGATCCGCACGCAATCCAGCAGTTCTTCGTGAGACCGCGGGGCGGCGAAACGCTCGGCCCGCCCCCCGATTCCGAACCATGTCGGGATAGGGGCGTTGGTTGCGATCCGCACGCCATGCTCCGGATGGGTTGCCACGCTCACGTCCCCGACTCCCGAAGCGTCTGCTCGCTCGCCATGTACCCGTGCGCCACCTTGTACACCGGACCGGCTCCCATCACGACCAGCAGATCGTTCGGGGCGCACAGGTTCTCAAGCTGCTCGATGATCGCCTCGAACGGATACAGGTGCATCGCCCGCACGCCCCTCGAACGGAGCCGATCGACAAGGTCCTGCGAGGAGACCTTCGCACGCTCCACTTCCGAATCACGCACGAAGTAAATGTGCGGAACGATCACAACGTCCGCCTGAGAGAACGCGGACGCGAACTCGTCCAGCAGGAACCGCGTCCGCGAGTGCTGGTGGGGCTGGAAGACGCAGACGAGCCGCCCGCCGCGATCCTGCGGCCGCTCATAGTCGCGCAGCGCACGCAGTGTCGCGTCGATCTCGGTCGGGTGATGCCCGTAGTCGTCGTACACGCGCACGCAGCCGCCACGGACCGGGCGTTCACCCAGAAACTGCATACGGCGGTCGATGCCTCGGAACTCGCCGAGCGACGCCGCAACGCGAGCGGGGTCGGCGCCGAGAGAGACCGCCAGGACGCACGCCGTCGCGGCGTTCATCGCGTTGTGGGCGCCCGGCACCCGGTTCTTCCACTGCGCGACAAGCTCGCGGCCCTTCGAGACCGAGACCGTGCCCGTGGTCGAATCCAGCCACACGACCCAGTCGGCAGCCGGCGAGAATCCGATGGTCTGCACCTTGCAGCGCAGTCCGGCGGTGATCTCTCGCCGGTGCGCGCCCTCGTCGGCGATCAGAAGCAACCCTCCCTCCTCAGCGGGGGGGAGCAGGGTCGCGAAATGCCTGAAAGACTCCACGACCGCGTCGAGCGACCCGTACACGTCCAGATGATCCGCCTCGACCGAGCTGATCGACGCGACGGTCGGGAAGTGATGGTGGAACGACCGGTTGAACTCGCACGCCTCGGCCACAAGCACGCCGGGCCGCCCCCTGAGGCCGCCCTCCGGGATCCGATCCGTGCCCAGACGGAACCCAGAGGGAGCGCCGAGCGGCGCCCGAGTGCCGGCGAGCAACTGCGCGGACGTCGCGCCCACAATCACCGATGGATCGAGTCCAGCGTCGGTCAGCGCCACGCCCAGCATCGCCGTCGTCGTCGACTTGCCGTGCGTCCCGGCGATCGACACACCGGTCCGCCCGATCATGCAACGACCGAGAGCCTCGGCGTAGGCGAGCGTCGGGATGCCTCGATTTACCGCCGCGACCAGCTCCGGATGGTCCGGCTTGATCGCGGCGGAGTGAACCAGAAGGTCGCACGCCTCGGGCAGAGGGGCCGACATCTGCTCGAAGCCGACGCGCACGCCCTCATTCTCCAGCGCCTGCGTCGCCTCGGACCGGGTGTTGTCGGAGCCGGCCACCAAGGCGCCCCGCGTCCTCAGGAGCCGAGCGAGACCCGACATCCCGCACCCGCCGATACCGACCATATAGACGTGCTTGTTCCGCACGTCGAAGGCCGGCGTCGGACGCCGATCGGTCGCATGGGAGGAGGGCATCGGTGCGGTCCCGGAACTGAGTTTCGTCTGCAACACCGTCGTCATGACTAGGGTATCGGTCCCAGACTCGATCCGGCGTGAGATCGCAGGATCCCCCGGCAACCTACCCTCCTCCTCCATGCCAGAGGCCCCGCATCACCCAACCGAAGTCGCCGGCTCATCCGCGGCGCTCCCCTATCGGATCGCCTGCCTGTGCGACCTGCGCGACGAGCACGGCCGCCTGCTGCTCCTTCGACGCGTCAAGGCGCCGAACCTGGGACTGTGCTCCCCGATCGGAGGGAAGCTCGACGTTGAGTCCGGTGAATCGCCGGCCCAGTGCGCCCGGAGGGAGATCCTCGAGGAGGCCGGCATCGATGTTCCCATCGACCGGCTGCGCCTGGTCGGGCTGATCTCCGAGGCGGCGTTCGAAGGACGGGGCCACTGGCTTCTCTTCTACTACCGCGTCATGGGGCCGGTGCTGGTCCCCGCACAGGACACCCGCGAGGGCCGGCTCGACTGGTTCCACCTCCACGAGATCGACGCGCTGCCCATTCCCGAGACCGATCGCCGGATCATCTGGCCCCTCGTCCGCCAGGCAGAGCCGACGGCCGCCGATCCCGAGCCGGGGTTCTTCGCCGTCCACATCGATTGCACGGGGCCTGACCTCCAATGGGCCGTCGAGCAGCAACGACCCCCGCACGGGTAACGCGGGTTCGATCGTGCCGCAACCGGAATCGAGAGAGTCCGATCTATAATCCGCCATGGGTGGACTGTCTCTTGTCATTCCGAACACCGGACACACGCTCCGGGTGTTCGCGTCGCTTCTGGTTCTTGTGCTCCTGGGCGCCTCCACGACGCCCCTCGACGCGGGCCAGCCTCCGGCGGCCGGAAACGCACCGGCCCCACTCTCCGTTCCGGCGGGACGCCAGGCCAAGAACGTTGCGATCATCACGGTCAAGGGAGAGATCCGGGCCGGCATCACGTCGACCAGTTTCATCAGGCGTCTCCGCGATGCCGAGGCTTCGGGCGCCGACGCGATCGTCGTCGAGCTGGACACGCCGGGCGGCGAGGTCGGCGCCGTGCTGGAGATCTGCGACGCGCTCAAGTCCTCCTCCATCAAGAACACCGTCGCGTGGGTCCATCCCAACGCATATTCCGGTGGTGCGATCATCGCGCTGGCCTGTCACGCCATCGTCGCCAGCGACCCCGCGACCATGGGTGATGCGCTGCCAGTCGTCACGTCAATGGGCTTCCTCAACACCCTTCCCGAACACGAGCGACAGAAGTTCGTCTCGCCTCTGGTCGCCGAGGTTGTCGATTCGGCCCGGCGTCACGGGTACGACGAGTATCTGGTCCAGGGGTTTGTCAGCCGCGGCGTCGAGCTCTGGCTGGTCGAGGACACGCGCACCGGTGATCGCCTGACGATCGATCGCGCGGAGTTTGCGATCCTCTTCGACGGCGCCCCGCCCGACTCGCGTCCGAGACTCGTCTCTGCCCAGGGCTCAAAGCCGAGGGGCATTCGAAACTACAGCCCTCCCCCCGGCCCCGGGTCAGGCCCGGACTCGCCCTCGCCCCCCCCGCAGGCAGCCGCGCCAACCCCTGCCCAGAACACCGATCGCGACCGACCCGACACCTCATTCCGGCCCGCGTCTCCTGCGCTGGCCGGGATCTCGAGCGACGTCTCGCGCGGCCTCGACCTTGGCTCCCAGCGCCCGTATCTCACGCCCGCGGATCGAGGAAACTATCGCCTGATCGAGTACGTCAGCGACGGTCAGGGCCCCGTGGTCATGAAGCACGGCGACATGGAGCAGTTCGGCTTCCTCGATGCGACGATCACGAACGACGCGGAACTCGGCGCGTACTTCGGAGCGGCGAGCATCCGACGCCTTTCTCCCTCATGGTCAGAGAACTTCGCGGGCGTGATGACGCGTCCGCTTGTCCGCTTCGTGCTCATCGCCGTCTTCCTCGTCGCGCTCTTCATCGAGCTGACCCACCCGGGCGTGACGCTTCCCGGCGCGGTCGCCGTGATAGCACTGCTCGGGCTGATCGGGCCTCCGGTCATGATCGGCATGGCGAGCTGGTGGGAGATCGCCGCCATCATCGGCGGGCTTGCGTTCATCGGTGTCGAGATCTTCGTCCTCCCAGGATTCACCGTGTTCGGGCTTGTGGGCCTCGTTGCGCTGTTCGCGGGGCTTGTCGGCACGTTCGTGAAGCAGGAGCCGGGACATCTCTTCCCCGACTCGCCGCAGGGCGGCCAGGACATGCTTTACGGGGTGGCCACGGTGCTGCTCTCGACCGTCTCGGCCATCATCGCGATGTACTTCATCGGGAAGCACTTCGGGTCGCTCCCGATCATCTCGCGCATGGTTCTGGGCGACCCGACCGAGTCCGACGAGCTGATGCTCGCAGTGGACGCCTCGGGGGGTGCGCCCGTCACGACCGGAGAGACCGGCACCACCCTCACGCCGCTTCGCCCCGCCGGACGCGCGATGTTCGGCGAACGCATGGTCGATGTCGTCGCCGAGGCCGGGTTCATCGGCAGCGGCGAGCCCGTTCGTGTCATCGAGGCCAACGCGTTTCGCGTCGTCGTCACCCGCGGCAAACGCACCGACGGAGAGAACGCATGAACGAGTCGCTCCTCATCTGGGGCATCGGGCTGATCGCCCTCGCGGGATTCGTGCTCGCCGCCGAGATCCTCATCCCCTCGGGCGGCGTCCTCGCCGTCACCTCCGCCGTTTTCGCGATCTCCGGCATCGTCTGCCTCTTCAGGTACGACACCACGTGGGGGCTGCTCGGCTCCCTTGCCGTCATGGTCGTGGGCCCCATGCTCGGGGCGTTCATGCTCAAGGTCTGGCCGCACACACCGATCGGCAGACGCCTGATCAACGGCACCGAATCCGATGAAGATCGCGAGAATCGCCGAATCGCCGAGGAACGCGAACGCACCGGCCGCCTCGCGCTCGTGGGTCTCACGGGCGTCGCCACGACCGACCTTCGCCCCGTCGGCTCGGCGGAGATCGGCGGCAAGCGAACGGAGGTCCTTGCTGAGGCGGGGTGGATCCGTGCGGGAACGCCCGTTCGTGTCACCGTCGTGGACGGTTCGGTGATCAAGGTTCGCCAGGCCTGATCCGCGACCCGGTGCCGATCGGCTCTCTATACTCAGGCGACCGGCCGATCCCGCATCGGCGCGCCTCGCTCTTTCCGGCATCACCGCCGACCCAAGGAAACCGCTCGTATGAACAAGGCAATCATCGTCGCCCTGATTCTGGTCGGCCTCTTTCTCTTCTTCTTGCTGATCATGGTCGGGCAGTTCTTGGCACTGTACATCCAGGCGATGCTCTCCCGAGCCCCCGTGGGACTGATGGAGATCATCGCCATGCGATTCCGAAAGGTCGACATCAGAACGGTCGTCTTCAGCCGCATCCGCGCGGTGAAGGCCGGCCTTGACATCCCGACCAACGCGCTCGAAACGCATTACCTCGCCGGTGGCCGCGTCCCCAACGTCATCAGCGCGATGATCGCGGCACGCAGCGCCCGCATCGAGCTGCCCTGGAACATCGCAACGGCGATCGACCTTGCGGGGCGCGACATTCTGGACGCGGTGCAGACCTCGGTGAACCCGAAGGTCATCGATTGCCCGGCCCAGTCCAGCCCCCGCCCCACGATCGACGCCGTCGCCAAGGACGGCATCCAGCTCAAGGCCAAGGCTCGCGTCACGGTGCGAACCAACATCTCCCGGCTCGTCGGCGGCGCCACCGAGGAAACGATTATCGCCCGCGTCGGCCAGGGCATCGTCTCGACCATCGGCTCCGCCGTCGATCACAAGCAGGTGCTCGAGAACCCCGACGAGATCTCGCGGAAGGTCATGGAGTCCGGCCTCGACGCGGGCACGGCCTTCGAGATCCTCTCCATCGACATCGCCGACATCGACGTCGGAGACAACATCGGCGCCAAGCTCCAGCTCGATCAGGCCAACGCCGACAAGCAGAAGGCCCAGGCGCAGGCCGAGAGCCGGCGCGCCGCCGCCGTCGCCGAGGAGCAGGAGTTCAGAGCGCTCGAGCAGAAGAACCGCGCCGTCGTCGTTCTCGCGGAGGCCGAGATCCCCAAGGCGATGTCCGAGGCGTTCCGCTCCGGTCACCTGGGCATCATGGACTACTACAAGATGAAGAACGTCGTCGCCGACACCGACATGCGCCAGGCCATCGCCGGGGGCGGAGACGGCAAGATCAAGCCCTGAACGCCAGCCCTGAACGCCAGCTCTCAACGCCAGTCCTGTCGGTTCGGCTCGCCCGGAAGCCACTCTTGGTGCGCTCCCGGACCCACGGCCCACGCGTCCGGTATCAGGCGCCGCGCCCGCGGATCGCCCCTTCGATCTCGATCAGCAGACGCTCCGGCTCGACCATGCGGCCGGGTCCGACGTGGCGGCACGCCTGCCAACCCTCGTCAGGTCCGACAATCGAGAATCCGTCCTCCACGAGTGTCCGCGCGTTTCGCTGCGTGGACGGCTGAGCCCACATCGCCGAGTTCATCGCCGGCGCCAGCAGCACCGGCGTCTTCCGCCGATCCACCGCCGCCACAATCAGGCACACCACGTCCTCGGTGATCCCGTGCGCCAGCTTCGCCATGCAGTCCATCGTGCACGGCGCCACCACCACGACGTCCGCCGCTGTCGCCAGCGAGATGTGCTGCGGGTCCTTGGACTCCACGTGCTCCCACGCGCTGGTGTACACCGGACGCGCCGAGAGCGCCTGGAACGTCAGAGGCGTCACGAATCGCGTGGCGCTGTCCGTCATCGCGACCGTCACCTGAGCGCCCGACTGGGCCAGCCGGCTGACGAGCATCGCCGTCTTGTACGCCGCGATCCCGCCCGTCACGCCGACAATGACCCTCTTGTCCCGCAGGATCGAGAGTTCACCCGATTGACCCGATGTGTCGGACATGGGACGACGCCAACGCTCTTCTCTGCCGAATCGGACGCCCAAGCCGTCAGAGCAGCGGCTCGTCCTCAACGCGATCCAGCGTCCCGCCGCTCGGCAGGTCATACGAGATCTTGTCTTCCATGATCTCCTGGATGACCAGCTCCAGATCGGTCCGCCCGTCGCGCTCAACAAGTGGACGCGCGCCGTTCATGATGTCCACAAGGCGACGCTGGATCAGAGCGCAGAGCTTGAACCGTCCACCACACTTGTTCACAACGTCGTCACTCTTCAGCGCCTCGATCATCGGTTCAGATCTCGCTTGTGCCGCCCCGGTCCGACCGAACACGCCCCACCCCTCGGGTGGAACAGCCCGCTTGACCAGCGCCGGAACGTGGGCGGGGTGATACACTAGGCACCTGGACGTGCCGAAACCAGATCGGCCCACACCCGGCCGGCACGCTCCGAGGGGACGAACGCCGGGTTCCGGC
>JAPKGU010000078.1 GCA_026647565.1 Phycisphaerales bacterium
CTTATTCATGAAAGATACCATGTTGAAGCGCATGGTCGATACGTTGCCAGTTAACATGTGTTTAACAGAAAATAAACATCGAGAGCGAGATGGAGGACAGCTACCTCGCCTACTCGATGAGCGTCATCGTCGGGCGCGCGCTGCCCGACGTGCGCGACGGCCTGAAGCCCGTGCACCGCCGCGTGCTCTACGCGATGCACGAGCTGTCGAACACCTACGGCCGCCCGTACAAGAAGTCGGCGCGCGTGGTCGGCGACGTCATCGGTAAGTACCACCCGCACGGCGACCAGTCCGTCTACGACACCATCGTTCGGCTCGCGCAGCCGTGGTCGATGCGCAACCCGCTCATCGACGGCCAGGGCAACTTCGGGTCCATCGACGGCGATCCGCCGGCGGCCATGCGTTACACCGAAGTGCGCATGGAGCGTCTCACCGACGAGATGCTCGCCGACCTCGACAAGGACACCGTCGACTTCGGCCCCAACTACGACAACACCATCACCGAGCCGCTGGTGATGCCCGCGCGGTTCCCGAACCTGCTGGTGAACGGCAGCGACGGCATCGCGGTCGGCATGGCGACCAAGATCCCTCCGCACAACCTCGGCGAGGTGATCGACGCCACCGTGCACCTCATCGACCACCCGAAGGCCGTGCTCGGCGACCTCATGCAGTTCGTGAAGGGCCCCGACTTCCCCACCGCGGGCATCATCGCCGGCCGCGACGGCATCGCGCGGGCCTACTCGTCGGGCCGCGGCTCCATCACGCTGCGCGCGCGCGCCGAGATCGAGAAGGAGAAGGGTGACCGCGAGCGCATCGTCGTCACCGAGATCCCCTTCCAGCTGCGCAAGGAGACGCTGGTCAAGCAGATCGCCGACCTCGCCCAGGAGAAGAAGATCGAGGGCATCAGCGACATTCGCGACGAGAGCGACCGCACCGGCATTCGCATCGCCATCGACGTCAAGCGCGACGCCATGGCTGACGTGGTGCTGAACAACCTGTTCGCCCAGACGGCCATGCAGACGAGCTACGGCATCGTGCTGCTCACCATCGACCAGGGCCAGCCGAAGGTGCTCACGCTCAAGGAGATCCTCGAGCGGTTCATCGGCCACCGGCGCGAGGTGGTGACGCGGCGCACGCGCTTCGATCTCAAGAAGGCGAAGGACCGCCTGCACATCGTCGAGGGCCTGCTGGTCGCGACCATCACCCGCGACTTCCTCGACCACATCATCGCCGTCATCCGCGGCACGCACAAGGTCCGCCCGCTGGACGAGCTCCAGGCGCGGCTCCTTCAGCCCGATCCTTGTTGAGTAGAACGCGCACCCCTGGTGAGCGATCAGCACAACCCGCTTCAGTCGGTGGACCTCCACCAGGAACTGGAGCTCGTCGATCACGCCCTTCTCCTCCAGCGTCGCCTGCGGATGTCCCGCAAGGCACGCCGGCCCCCCCGGCAGCGTCACCCGGTCATACCTAGGCAGCCCCAGCCCCTGCTGCAGCAGGTCGTCGAAGTGCTCGCCCAGACGCCCGTCCGAGCAGTAGATCGCCGCGGCATGGATACGGGCAGACTCGTAAGGAAGCGAAGAAACGTACTGGGCAACGGGCGAGGGCGCAGCAGGACGCATGGGCGAAGGCACAGGGGGCTCGGGCTGGGGCATGTGGACCTCTAGAGGTCGAACCGGCGGGCGACGGGGTGTGGACCGGGTGGCCATACAGACAGCATACCGGGGCCAATGGGAAAGCGTGAAGCGTGAACCCTGCAACGCTCACAAGGAACGAGAAGAAAGAGCCCTGGCTCGTGGCCGGGGCTTTCATGGGAATCGAGTTGGAGCCGGGCCTTACATGTGCTTGATGACCGCGTCGGCGAACTCTGAGCACTTGACCTTCTTGACGGTGGTGTCACCCTCCGCCTTCATCAGGCGCTCGAAGTCATAGGTCACGGTCTTGGCGGAGATCGCCCCGTCCATGCCCTTGATGATGAGGTCCGCGGCTTCGGTCCAGCCCATGTACCGCAGCATCATCTCGCCCGACAGGATCACCGAGCCGGGGTTCACCTGATCAAGGTTCGCGTACTTGGGCGCGGTCCCGTGCGTGGCCTCGAAGATGGCGTGACCGGTGATGTAGTTGATGTTCGCGCCGGGGGCGATGCCGATGCCGCCGACCTGCGCCGCGAGGGCATCCGAGAGATAATCGCCGTTCAGGTTCATGCACGCGATGACGTCAAAGTCCCTCGGCCGCGTCAGCACCTGCTGGAGCGTGATGTCCGCGATCGAGTCCTTGATCAGCACCTTCTGCTTCCACTTGCCGTCGCCGTGAGTGGAGCCGATGGTCCCCAGGACCGTCTCGACCTCCTTGACGATCTTGGCCCGCTGGTCCGGCGTCATCATGTCGAAGCCGGGATCGATCATCTTGGCGTTCTGCTCGGCCGTGAGCGAGGGGTTCTGCTCCCTGTTGCCGAGGATCCACGACTCGCGCTCCGTGACGACGTCCGTCCGGAAGAACGTGGTCGCGACCTTGTACGCCCAGTCCTTGAACGCGCCCTCGGTGAACTTCATGATGTTCCCCTTGTGCACGATCGTCACGCTCTTGCGCTTCTCCTTCAGCGCGTACGCGATCGCCGAGTGCACAAGCCGCTCCGTCCCCAGGTACGACACCGGCTTGAACCCGATGCCGACCTGCACCGCCCCCGGACCGGACATGTCGCGCTTCGCGGCGCCGATCGCCTCAAGCATGGACTGCCACTCGCCCGCCGCCGACGCCGTGCCGAAGCGGATCTTCTTGAAGTCCTTGGGGAACTCGGCCGCCATGAAGTCCAGGACCTTCTGGGCCTCGGGCGTGCCCGCCGCCATCTCGATCCCGGCGTAGATGTCCTCCGTGTTCTCGCGGAAGATCACCATGTCGCAGTCGCCCGGGCGCTTCACCGGCGACGGCACGCCCTTGAACCAGCGCACCGGCCTCAGGCACACGAACAGGTCCAGCATCTGGCGCAGCGCCACGTTCAGCGAGCGGATCCCGCCGCCGACCGGCGTCGTCAGCGGCCCCTTGATCCCGACCAGGTGCGTCCGGAACGCCGTCAGCGTCTCCTCGGGCAGCCAGTTCCCCGTCTTGTTGAACGCCTTCTCGCCGGCAAGCACCTCCTGCCAGTGCAGCTTCCGCTTCCCGCCGTACGCCTTCTGCACCGCCGCATCGAACGTCCGCACCGACGCCCTCCAGATGTCCGGACCCGTTCCGTCACCCTCGATGAACGGGATGATCGGCTCGTCGGGAACAGAGAGCTTGCCGGACTTCATGCTGATCGATGATGGCATCGGAAAGACTCCAGAAAGGCGTGATGGCGAACGGCGACGACGAGGCCAAACAGCCCCGCAAACGCGGGTCGAGATGATAGGAGAGCCACCGCCCCCCGACCCGGCCCGCACTCACCGCACCGTCGCCACCAGACGCGCCAGATCGCGCCAGAACGACGGATACGTCTTGTTCACGCACGAGGGGTTGCGCACCCACACGTTCGGGCGACGCAGCCCGATCAACGCCAGCGACATCGCCATCCGGTGGTCGTCGTACGTGTCGAACTCCACCCGAGGAACGCCCGGAGAGCAGTCCACGCCGGCCATCGGCGGCGTGATCCGGATCGCGCCCGGATCGCCCAGGTACCCCGTCTCGACCCGCACGCCGATCTTCGCAAGCTCGTGCTCCATCGCGCCGATCCGGTCCGATTCCTTCACGCGCAGCGTCACAAGCCCGCGGATGATCGTCGAACCCGGCGCAAAGCACGCCGCCGCCGCGAGCGACATCGCCGCGTCCGGCATGTCGGTCATGTCCGCGACAATCGGCTTGAGCGCCGCCGGCCCCACGCACGCGACCTCACCCGCGTTCCCCTTGTCCGAGCCGGGCGTGACCTCGACCCGCGCACCCATCCGCTCCATCAGGTCCGCGAAGCCCGCGTCACCCTGGATCGAATCCGGACCGATCCCGCGCACCACCGCCCTGGACTTCGGGCAGAGCGCGCCCGCCGCGAGCCAGTACGTCGCGCCGGACGCGTCCGGCTCGATCGAGAGATCGAACGACGCGATCCCGGAAGTCGGCGCCTCGCCCCCCTCCCCCGCCGGCGCGCCCACGCGGATCACGCGCAGATCGTCCGAGTTCTGCACCGAAGCGCCCAGCCGCTCCAGCAGACGCAGACTCATCCAGATGTACGAAGGGCTCGTGACGGTCGACGTGTGCCGGATCGTCAGCCCGCCCGAGATCCACGGCGCAATCAGCAGCAGCGCCGAGACGAACTGGCTCGACTTCAGATGCCCGAACTCGATCCGCGGCGCGTGCAGGTCGAATGCCGGAGGGACGATCCGCACCGGCGGACAATCCGGCGTGCCCAGATGCTGGATCGTCGCCCCCAGCGACGCGAGCGCACCCGTCAGCTCGCCGATCGGACGCTGACGCATCCGCGGATTCCCGTCGATGATCACCGGCACGCGGCTCAGCACCGCCGCCGCCGCCAGGAACCGCGTCGCCGTCCCCGCGTTCCCAAGGTCCAGATGCACCTCACGCCCCGACGGGCTCCACCTCCCCCCCACACCCGTCACACGCAGCGTGCCCTCCCCTTCCCGCTCGACCCTTGCGCCGAGCACCCCCAGCGCCGAGATCATCCGCGAGGTGTCGTCCGCCTCGATGAGCGCATGTCGCAGCGTCGACACGCCCGACGCAAGCCCCGCGAGCACCAGCGCGCGATTCGTGATCGACTTCGAACCCGGAGGCGTCAGCGCGCAGTCGAACCGACCACCCGAGCCGAGATGAACAATCGGCATCGGATCGGCGGGTGTGCCACCTGTCAGCGTCCGGCTCTCGGCCATCCTCACGCCTTCCACCTCGGTCCGCAGACCCGGACCGACACTCATCCACGCTCGCTGCCGCGCGCCACACGCGGCACCCTCCCCCTCCCCACACCCCCATCCCCCCCGCCGGATCGGCGCCCCGAGATTACTCGATCTCGCGCCGGAACACCGCCACCACGTCCTCGACCGGCACCACAAACAGCCGATTGTCCCCCTCAAAGTCGACCGGGACGCTGTTCTTCGGGTGGAACAGAACCCGGTCGTACTGCTTGATCGGGTAATCCTGGTCACGCTCCACGTGCGCGCTGATCGCCACGACCCGGCCCGTGATCGTCGGGATCTCCACCTTGTCCGGCAGGTGGATGCCCGTCTTCGTCTGCTTCTTGTCCTCGTCCTTCCGGATCAGGACCCGCTTCCCAAGGGGCTCAACGACCTCCAGCGCGGACGTGGGTTTCCGGGATGGCTGCGGCTTGGCACTCATGCTCGAACTGTAGGTGCCGACTCCGTGCGGACCGGTCGCGCCGAGCCGGACATCACGCTCCGCCCGGTCGATCCACACCCGTCGTTGCGCTCGGAGGACTGAACAAGTCGAGAATCCGCGTCTCCTCCAGCGCGACGCACGAGTGCGGCACATTCGGCGGCAACACCAGCACCTGCCCCGCCTCCACCACCATCTCCCGATGCTCCGCCGTCCCCTCCGCCCCGACACCGAAACGGCATCGCCCCGAGACCACCACCACGAACTGCTCGTTCGCGTGCGAGTGCGATGCCAGTGCGAACCCCTTACGCAGGAGAACCTCCGACACCATCAGGTGCTCACCGATAATCCGCCTCCGATCGATCAGCGGCATCGGACGATCGGTCGCAAGTTCGGACCATGAGATCAAGCGTGCTGTACCCATATGAAGAGCGTACCTCCGATCCATCCCCGTGTTTGCGTGAAGTTCGCCGGCTTTCTCGCGACATCCGCTTGACTCCTGTCGAATCGCGGGTAACTTCTCACCAGCATCAAGAGTCCCGGACCCATCCAGGCGTCCGGGCGGCAACCGAGCAGCACACCTGCCGCGGTGCCGAGGAACTCCCCAACGTGGGGACCGATGCGGTCGGAACCGTTCAACGGGATCCGGCAAACAAGACGCGATCGTTCGCGTCACCCCACGTTGCGAGTTCCGCGATTGATGCCGTGAGGAGTTCACGGCATGTCCTCGTTCTCATCAACCATCGCGGTTCACGGCGGACGCTCCTGCGATCCCGGACACGGCTCGCTCGTCACCCCCATCGTGCAGTCCACAACCTACGTCCAGGACGAGGTGGGCATCAACAAGGGACACGCCTACTCGCGCGTCTCCAACCCCACCGTCACCGAACTCGAACGACGGCTCGGCGCACTCGAAAGCGCCGCGCCCGCCGTCTGCTTCGGCACCGGACTCGCCGCAGAAACCGCCCTCTTCCTCGCCGCACTCCGCGCCGGCGACCATGTCGTCTGCGGCGACGCGATCTACGGCGGCACCGTCCGCCTCGTCCGGCAGCTGCTCAGCGAACTCGGCATCAGCGGCACCTTCGTCGACACCTCCGATCCCGCGAACGTCGCCCGCGCCATCACACCCTGCACCCGCCTCGTCTTCATCGAAACCCCCGCCAACCCCACCCTCAAGCTCACCGACATCGCCGCCGTCGCCCGGATCACCAGGAACGCCGGCGTGCCGCTCGCCGTGGACAACACCTTCCTCACGCCCGTGCTCCAGCGCCCGCTCGATCTCGGCGCCGACATCACTGTCTACTCCACCACCAAGCACATCGAGGGACACTCAACCGCGATCGGCGGCTCGGTCGTCTCACGCGACGAGAAACTGGTCGATCGCGTTCGCTTCATCCGCAAGTGCACCGGCTCCATCCAGGCCGCGTTCCAGGCCTTCCTCACCGGACGCGGCCTGTCCACGCTCCCGCTCCGACTCGAGCGCCACTCGCAGAACGCACAACGCGTCGCCGAATGGCTCGCGTCGAACCCGCTCGTCAGCGCCGTCAACTACCCCGGCCTCAAGAGCCACCCCCAGCACGATCTGGCCCTGCGCCAGCACGCGCAAATCGGCGGAGAAGTCCTGCACGGAGGCATCCTCAGCTTCGAGGTCGTCGGCGGCGCCCGGGCCGGCGCGCGCGTCCTCAACAACGCCCGCCTCTGCTCGCTCGTCGAACACCTCGGCAGCGTCGAAACCCTGCTCACACACCCCGTCTCGATGACCCACGCCGACGTGCCCCGCGAGCAGCGCCTCGCCGTTGGCATCACCGATGGACTGATCCGCGTCTCCGTCGGCATCGAGGACGCCGACGACATCATCGAGGACCTCGATCGCGCGATCACGCTGGCGCACGACGAGGAAGGCGCACAGGACCTCGAGGCCGACGTGTGCCCCTCCGCAGACGGGAGGTCGTCATGCCTGGCGAACGTCTGAACAACACCCCCGCCGAGAGCCGCGACCTGCCCGTCGTCGTGCTGAAGTTCGGCGGCTCCGTGCTTCGCAACGAGGCCGATGTCGCGCGCGTCGTCCACGAGGTGTACCGCTGGGTGCGTCGAGGCAAGCGAGTCGTGGCGGTCGTGTCCGCCCTGGAGGGGACGACCGACGCGCTCATTGCACAGGCACGTGCCTGCGCCGACTCGCCCGACTCCCTCCACGCCGGCGCGTTCGCGTCGCTCCTCGCCACGGGTGAGCAGACCAGCGCCGCCCTCCTCGGCCTCGCGCTCGACCGCGCAGGCGTGCCCGTCGAGGTGCTCGACGCGGCCTCGGTCTCGCTCCGGACAAGCGGCACGGTCGTCGACGGCTTCCCTGAGTCAATCGATGCACACCGGTTTCTCGCCACACTCAACCACGTCCCCGTCGTCGTCCTTCCCGGCTTCATCGGACGCGACGCAGAGGAACGCACGACACTCCTCGGCCGGGGCGGCTCGGACCTCACCGCCCTCTTCGTGGCCGAACGCCTCATCGCCGCGGGCGCAAGAGGGACCCGGTGCCGGCTTGTCAAGGACGTCGACGGACTCTACGAGTTCGATCCCGCGCAGCAGACCGACGGACCGCCCGCGCGCCGATTCGCGGCCGCACACTGGAACGATGCACTCGCCCTCGACGGAGGCATCGTGCAGCACAAGGCCGTGCGCTACGCCAGGGACAAGGGCCTGACCTTCGAGGTCGGTGCCGCGCTCACGGATCGAGCAACACGGGTCGGAGATCTCCAAGCAGCGTTCGATCGCGCCGACGGACCCTCACCCGTGTCCAGAACGCGTGTCGTCCTCCTCGGGTGCGGAACCGTCGGGCTCGGTGTCTACCAACGGCTCATCGCCCTCCCGGATCTGTTCGATGTTGTCGCGGTCGCCGTCCGCGACATCGCCAAGGCGATCACTTCCGGCGTCGAACCGCACCTCCTCACCACCGACCCCCTCGGCGCAGCCGAACTGGACTGCGACCTCGTCATCGAGACCATCGGCGGCACCGGCGTCGCCCTCGACGCCATCCGTGCCGCCCTGGCACGCGGAACCAGCGTCGTGACGGCCAACAAAGCCGCCATCGCCGTCGCCGGCCAGGAACTCACCGCGCTCGCGGATGAGCGCGGGGCGACCCTCGCGTTCAGCGCCGCCGTCGGAGGCGGCACGCCCGCCATCGAGTCCGTGGCGCTCGCCGCCATCGAGTCACCAATCACCGAGATCGTCGGCGTCCTCAACGGAACGACCAACTTCGTGCTCGGCCGAGTCGGAGGAGGAGAGAGCTTCGGCGAGGCCGTGCGGCGCGCACAAGCCGCCGGCTTCGCCGAGCAGGATCCCTCGCGCGATCTCGACGGACGCGACGCCGGCGACAAGCTCTGCGTCCTCGCACGCGAGGCGTGGGACATCACCCTCGACCCGCGCGAGATCACGCGAGAGCCGCTCAACGAACAGACGATCGCCCGGGCGCGACAGCGGCTCGCCCCGGACCAGACGCTGCGCCACGTCGCCCGTCTCCGGCGCGAGCCCGACGGCCGAGTCTGCGCGAGCGTGCGTCTCGAAGCCGTCGGCCACGCAACCGCCCTCGGAAGCGTGGACCGCGAGTGGAACGCCATCGTCGTCCGCACGCCCGGCGCCAGTCGCGTCGCAATCGGACGCGGTGCTGGACGCTGGCCCACGGCCGAATCGGTCATCGCCGACGCGCTCGAGCACACCGTCGCCTCGCCCTCCCCCTCCCTTGTGACTCCGTAACGCCGTGCCAAGGTACACCCATATGCCCATCCAGACATGCACAGTGGCGATCGTCGGCGCGACCGGCGCCGTCGGACGCGAAGCGCTCTCCATCCTGCACAATCGTGGGGTCGCGCGCGATCGGATCATCCCGCTCGCCTCCGAACGCTCCGCGGGCTCTCACATCCCGTACGGCGCAGCCCACCTCACCGTCGCGCCCCTTGACGGCCGCTCCGCCGCTCGCGCGTTCCAACGGGCCGACATCGCCCTCTTCTGCGCCGACGCCGACACCTCGCGACGCTTCGTGCCCGTCGCGGTTGAGCACGGCGCTCTGGTCGTGGACAACTCCTCCGCCTTCCGCATGGACCCCACCGTTCCTCTCATCATTCCTGAGGTCAACGGCTCGCTCCTGGACGCCGGCGCCGAGGTCGTTGCAAACCCCAACTGCTCGACCATCCTCCTCCTTGTCGCGATCGAGCCGCTCCGCCGAAGCTTCGGCGTCCGGTCGCTCGTCGTCTCCACATACCAGGCCGTCTCGGGCGCGGGCCTCGCCGCCATCGACGAACTCCGGTCGCAGTCTCGCGGCGTCCTGGCCGGAAGCGCCGCCCAGCCCTCGGTCTTCCGCGAGCCCTGCGCCTTCAACGTCTTCAGCCACGACTCAGCCATCGACCCCGTCACGGGCCTGAACGTCGAAGAGAAAAAGCTCATCGACGAGACCCGCAAGATCTGGAACGACCCCAGGGCCTCCGTCACGCCCACGTGCGTGCGCGTGCCTGTCGAGCGTGCCCACAGCGAGTCCGTCCTCATCGAGCTGCGCGAACCCGCACGCGAGGACGAGGTCCGGCTCGCCCTCGCCTCAGCGCCCGGTGTGACAATCATCGATGAGCGCGCCGCAAACGCCTTCCCGACACCCCTGAAGGCCTCCGGCCTCGACGACGTCCTGGTCGGGCGCATCCGGCCCGATCCGGGCGCCGGCTTCGACGGACGAGGACGCTGCACACGCTGGTGCCTCTGGCTCAGCGGCGATCAGATCCGCAAGGGCGCCGCCCTCAACGCGATCCAGATCGCCGAATCATTGATCGCGCCCCAGCCCGTCCCGTCGCGGCACGCGCAGAACCGGGAACCCTCGCCCTCATCCCGTCTTCTCGCTCGGGCGAGCGCCACGTGAGAGAGCCCGGCGGTCGTCAGACTGCCGGGCCTCAACTTCCGAGATCCACCGGACCCTTCTCAGCGCCGGCGACGCGCCAGCAGCCCCGCGACGCCAAGGAGCGCCAGCGATCCGGGCGTAGGAACTGGTCCAACGCGCAGGGTGACCGTGCCGCTTCCGCCGGAGGGGCTGTAGGTGAACCCGACCACAGTGACGCGATCCGAGCCCATGTCCACGAAGTTCAGGCCGTGGTACGCGACCGACGGCGAGAACTGTCCGAAAGTGGAGACCAGCACCCCCGCCGCGGGAATCGTCGGGGCGATCGCTCCCGGATCTCCTGCGATGACCAGATCGGGAGCAAGCCCGAAGGGTCCGCTGTTCGCAACCGCCGCACTGGAGAGGAACAGGCCGAGCGAGAGCGTCGTCCCGTGGGGGGACGCGAAATCGATGACATTCAAGCCCGGAAGCAGCGCGACCACCGGATCGGAGCTGTCTCCATTCAGCGACATCTTCGAGTTCGGAGTCGTTGAGAACGTATCAAACTCGTACGCGCCGGCCACGTTGTTGCCCACGGCATCCGACCAATAGATCAGGGCCCCGGTCAGGTACGTGTCCGCCCGTGCGGAGAACGCGAGCATCGAGACCAGCGCGGCTGAGCCGAGGAACCTGCTGATGTACATATCTCCCTCCAGAATGCTGACGGAGAGGCAGTATGCACCACATTCCAGGACTTACCAGCAAAACCGGCGGAACCCAACGCATCTTCTATGGAAATGCCCGGCCCGGCCCGCCTCAACGCCACCCGGATCGCATCGGCTCCGGGGAGCAGGACATCCGACGCTGCAGGAGTGCCACGCCATCAATCCGCGTTCAAGGCCCACGGGCTACGCTCGCGCATGAGCACCGACCTCGACGGGTACCTCTCACAGGCCGACGCTCCGGCACGGATGATCGACGGGCTGTCCGCCTCGGACCTCGTGGCGCCGCCGCCGCGCGACGGCGCGGCAGGGCAATGGACCATCCAGCAGGTCGTCGTGCACCTCTGGCACTCGGATCTGGCCGCGACGCACCGCATGCTCCGCATCGCCTGCGAAGACCGCCCGCTCCTCATCGCGTACGACGAGACCGCGCACGCTGCCGCCCTGGGGTACAACGCGCTCGATGTCCGCCTCGTGTGCGATGCCTTCCGCCTCAACCGTCTGCACACCGCGGACGTGCTCGGGCGGCTTCCGGACAGCGCGTTCGCTCGCGTCGGGATCCACAATCAGCGCGGCGCCGTCACCCTTGGCGAAATGGTCAAGATCTACGCGGACCACGTCGACCACCACGCGGCGTTCGTCGCGAAAAAGCGTGCGGCGCTCGCAAAGACCTGAACCGCCCCGGACGACACGGCCGGTCACGCCGGTGACGGCATCGCACCCGGCGGAATGTCGGGCGACTCCGGCGTCGCGGGCGGACGGGCCGCCGGCTGATCGCGACGCGCCTCCGCCGCGAGCAGGTCCGCCACCGTCGGCTTCGACAGCGGTTCGCCCCGGATCAGCTTGTTCACCTCGTCCGCAGACAGCGTCTCGTGCTTCAGCAGCGCCTCCGCGACGCGGGACACCTTGTCCCAGTTCTCCGCGATGAGCCGGTCCGCCTCCGCGTACGCCTCGTCCACGAGCCGGCGGATCTCCTCGTCGATCACCCGCGCCGTCTCGTCCGAGTACTCCTTGTCGCTGATGAAGAAGTCCTTCGTGTCCTGGCCGCTGTACCGAACGAACCCGAGCCGCTCGCTCATGCCCCACTCAACCACCATCGTCCGCGCCAGCCGCGTCGTCATCGAGATATCCATCGCCGCGCCCGACGCGACGTCGCCCGTCGCGCGGAACTCGGCGATCCGGCCGCCGCACAGCACACGCATCGTCGCCAGCAGCCACTTCTTCCCGTAGCCGAGCCGGTCCTTCTCCGGCAGCGACATCGTTGACCCCAGCGACTGCCCCCGGGGAATGATCGTCACCTTGTGCAGCGGATCGGCGTGGGGCACGATCGCCTGCAGCACCGCGTGCCCCGCCTCGTGGTACGCCGTCGCTCGGTTCTCGTCCTTGTCAACGGCCCGGCTCTTCCTCGCACGCCCGAACTTGATCTTGTCCCGCGCCTCCTCGAGATCCTCCTGCTCGATGAACTCCTTGTTCTTCATCGTCGCCGAGATCGCCGCCTCGTTGATCACCGCCGCCAGCTCGGCGCCGGAGAACATCGGCGTCGCCCGCGCCGTCCGCTCGAGGTCCACGTTCGGACCCAGACGCACCTTCTTCGCGTGCACCGACAGAATGTCCACGCGACCCTTCACGTCCGGCAGCGGCACCGTGATCTGCCGATCGAACCGGCCCGGACGCACCAGCGCCGGATCGAGCACGTCCGAACGGTTGGTCGCCGCGATCACGATCACGCCGTCGGCGCTCGTCATCCCGTCCATCTCGACCAGGATCGCGTTCAGCGTCTGCTCACGCTCGTCGTGACCGCCCTGGCTGAAGCCCGACCCGCGCCGGCGACCGACCGCGTCGATCTCGTCCAGGAAGATGATGCACGGCGCAGACTCCTTCGCCTGCTTGAACAAGTCGCGCACACGCGACGCGCCCACGCCCACGAACATCTCCACGAAGTCAGATCCGGAGATCGAGAAGAACGGTACATCCGCCTCACCCGCGATCGCCTTGGCCAGCAGCGTCTTGCCGCAACCCGGCTCCCCGATCAGCAGCACGCCCCGAGGGATCCGACCCCCGAGCTTCGTGAACCGCTTCGGGTTCTTCAGGAACTCGATGATCTCCGTGACCTCTTCCTTCGCCTCGTCGATCCCCGCCACGTCCTTGAACGTGATCCCCGTCATCTCCTTCGAGAGCGTCCGGTGGCGGCTCTTCCCGAAGTTCCCCAGCATCCCCCCCGCGTTCGACGCGTTCCGAAGACCTCGCGAGATCATCGCCCACAGGAACACCAGGATCAGGATGAACGGCACGAACCAGAACAACAGCGGCAACAGCGGCGAAGTCGGCTTCGTCGAGACACGGTTCCCCGTGATCCGAAGCACCTCCTGCGTGTACGCCTCCCGCGTCGCCATATTCAGCGGGATCCGAACGTTCGTCGGCACCTTCGATTCAGGTCCCGGCTTGATCTGCGCAAGGATCGCGTCGTCCCGGATCACCACGCTCGCCGGATCGATCTGACGCTCCTTGTACCTCGTCTCGAAGTCGCTCAGCGTGATCGTCCGACCGTCGCCCTTGCTCGAGAAAAGCACAAACAGCAGCAGCACCAGCAGCAGCACCGACACCAGCCCGAAGAGGCCCCGCGACGGCGGCACCGTCTGCGAACGCCCGCCCGGAACCGGCCGTCCCTTGCCCCCGCTCGGGCCGGGTGTCTCAGGACCCTGAGTTGGAAGGTCTGACTTGCTCATCGTGTAACTTCGCGCTCGCTCCGTGCGTCCCGCACGCCTCGACGTCATCCGATCCCATCCCTCACGCCAACACTTCGATGCCCAGCCGCATGATCGCGGCGCACGCTTATTCGGATGCCCCGCGACCAAGGTTCACACAATACCGCTCACGCAACCCCGATTCGGGGGGCGAGCCGCTCGAGAACGCACAACCCGCACCGAAGCACCCGTCCGGTGAACGCTAGGCATCGCAACCTACCAGTTCGACCGAAGCTCCGAGACGATGTCCCGCGCCAGCTCCTGGATCGCCGCCTGCTCGCCCACCGCGAGCCGCTCCCCGGCAGGCAGCGACGGCACAAACGACTCGCTCGCCGAGAAGTTCCGACGCGCCACCAGCGTCTTCCCCGTCCGGTTGTCCACCCACTCGAAGCTCACCTCGAACCGAACCCCGACCTCCTGAACCAACCCGATCTCCGACTCCCGTGAGTAAGGAACGAGTTCCGACCGCGTGATCGTCCCCGTCAGCGTCGTCTCGGAGTTCCCCACCGACGTCACGATCCATGGCGTCGAGGTCCGCAGCTCCTTGATGATCGCCTCCGTCAGGTACGCCTCCTGCCCGACGTTGAACGTCGCGTTGTCGAACATCGGCACCGAGATCGATCGCACAGCCGCGTCGTACGTCGAAGCCGTCGAGTACCCCTTCGTCGGATCCGACGCGCACGACGCGCACGACGCGGCACCCACCACCGCAAGCAACCCCAGGGCGCGTCTCCAGCGTCCGGACATCATCCCCCCCCCGCCGTCTCGCCCGAGTCCGCCGGCTCCGTCGTCTCCTCAGGACCCGCGCCCTCGGGCGACGCACCCTCGGACGCCCCTTCCGCCTCGGGTGCAGCCGGCCCCGCGAGCCACCCGCGATCGGCCATGATCTCGGCCGCACGCGAGGCCGCCACAGTACCGGGGTGCTCTCGCACCAGCCGGCCGAGCGACAGGCGAGCCGAAGCCCGGTCCCCCCGCTTCAGATACCACTGCGACGTCGTCAGCATCTGGGTCGCCAGCGACTCGTCCAATCGCGCAACCAATGCGTCGTTCAGGCCCGCCGCGCTCGCGTCCGCCGGGTACGTCTGCGCGAACCCCTCGACCAGGTACTGCGCCTCGATCAGCGGGGCCGCGTTGTAACGGGGCCCCTTGAATCGCGCGATGTTCGAGTAGATCCGACGCTGCATCGCCTTCTTGCGGTGCTGGCTCTCCGGAAAGTTCGTCAGGAAGATGCCGTACATCTCCGCCGCCATCTCCAGGTCGCGCACGCGATAGTAATAGTCCGCCAACTCGATCGCGGCCCGCTCGGCCAACTGGCTGCGAGGCAGACGCTCCTGCACGCGAACGAGCAGCTCCTCCCCGATCGACGTGCCGCTCTCGATCCGCAGCCCCAGGAACCTCCGCCTCAACCCGCCGAGGTAGCGAAGCCCGATCTCCAGCTCCCGCTCCAGCGCCGTCACAAACTCCGGCGACGCCGGAAACTCGTTGATCACCGCCTCGTAGTCGTACAGCGCCTTGTACTCGTTCCCGTCCGCCGTGATGGCATCCCCGCGGAGCAGATACGCCTCCGCAAGGTACGGATTGTCCTCTCGCGAGTGCTCCTCGATCCATGTATTGAGAATCGAGCGGGCCTGCGCCGGCTTGTCATTCGCCAGCAGCTCGCGGGCCCGACCGAGGATCTCCTCGTCCGAACCCGGCTCCGGCACCGATGTCCGCTCGAACTGCCCGGACCCGTCCAGCTCAAACCGCTTCGAGGACTGCCCCATGGCGCTCCACGCCCCAAGCCCGACCGCCCACGACGCCAGCAGCACCCGACCACCGAAACGGCTTGTCCGACACTTGGTCACCATGACGCACGGAGTGTAAAGGGGGTCGAGCGCCGACTCAAACCCGCCCCCAAAGTCCCGGCATCCCGCCCGCGGCGTAGTCTGTAAGCGTCAGGAGATGCCGCGCCGGGCGAGACCGGCGCCGGCTCGAGCCAGGAGAGTCAGCATGACCGCCGCCAGACTCGGCTCCGAAACGGTGACGCACGACATCACCATCCGCGTGACGCCCAGCTATCTGCCGGACCAGTCCGACGCCGACGAGCCGCGCTACGTCTTCGGATATCACATCGACGTCATCAACCAGGGCCGGATCGGCATCACGATCCTCTCGCGCCACTGGATCATCATCGATGCCCACGGTGACGTGAACGAGGTCGAAGGCGAGGGCGTCGTCGGACTCCAGCCCCGCATCGCCCCCGGTGAGTCCTTCCACTACGGCTCGTTCTGCCCTCTCCGCACCGAATGGGGAACCATGGAGGGCGTCTACCACGCCGTCACCGACGACGGCGACCCGCTCGACCTCCGCATCGCACGCTTCTATCTCGCGAGCGGCACGGAGTAGCCCCCCACGCTCACTTCCCGCTCTCCTCCTCGCGCGCCAGGAACGCCAGGCGGCTGTGTGGGTAATCAAACACCACCCGGAACCGACGGATCAGCGTGTTGCCGATGTTCCCCATCGAGTTCGCATCCCCGAACGCGCCGACCCTCTCAATCGCCAGGTCCGCCACCATCCCCTCGATCCGCTGACCCCCGATCTCGAAACTCGAGAGCGTCACCTTCTTCGCCTTCACGAACCCGCCCACGCCCCCAAGCTGCGAGTCCTTCGCCTCCCGCCCGTCCAGGAGCCCCAGCGCCCGCACCGCCGGCTCGTGAATGGTCACATACCCGTTCGCCCCCGTGTCGAGACGGAACCACCCCTCATGCCCCTCGATCGACGCACGCACGCACGGAATCCGCTCATCCAGCACCATCGGCGTCCACGGGTGCGTCGAGCGATCGAACGCCGCGGGATCGTGGATCGAGATGCGCCCCTCCGCAAAGTCCACCTCCGCCACACACCGTGCCAGGAACGAGAACCCCAGGATCCCCCCCACCTTCACCCCCATGTACGGCTCGAGGAACGCCAGATCCATCTCCACCATCAGCGGCTCCGCGTACGTCATCGGTCCGATCGCGACCGAACTCGGACGCACGAACCGCGCCCTCGTCGTTCCGCCCACGCCCACCGCCGGCACCTCGCCGAACGCCTCCACGCCCAGCGCTTCCAGCGCGCCCGACGCCAGCACATTCGCCCCGGCGCCCGAATCAAAGATGAACCAGCCCACGTCCTTCCCATCCACCATCGGGTGGACCAGCAGGTGCCCCGTCGGCGCCCGCCGAACCTCCAGGACCCCGGAAACCGCCGGATCCCACGTCGTGTCCGACGGCGAAGCCGTCACCGGCGCCAGCCACGCGGCCTCCTCCGCCGTCGCCGCGCGAAGCGACTCAACCCCGTACCTGTTGGCCGTCCCCTCGCTGCTCGACTGCGTGACCGCCCGCGCAGTCGTGAAGCCGTCCAGCGACGCAGCGCCCTCGAGCTCCAGCGTCTGCGTCGAGGCGCCCGACGTGAACTCCCAGCGCGTCGGCAACCACGTGGACGGATCGATGAGGATCCGCCCCGACGTCTCCGTGCCCGCGATCGTGAACGCGACCACCACCGAACCGCCATCCCCCTCCCCGAGCGCCAGCGTGAGGGGCGATGCACCCGTCGCCCACGCCCCGGAGAGCATCGCGCCCGTGATCTCCGCCTCCACCTCGTTCCCAAGCCCCAGCACCCGGAACTCCCCGCCGATGTCCCGCACCCAGTGCCGCTCGCCGTCGTATCCGCTCTCCATCGTGATCGCCGCGTTCACGCGACGAAACGCGCGCCCGTCCGGCGCAAGCACCTGCTCGATCGTGCACGGCATCCCGGTGAACTCACCCGTGCCGCTCATATAGATCGGACCGGCCCGCGACGCCAGCGCCTCCACGCCGATCGCGCCGCGCACCCTCGCCAGCACCTCATCCAGCGTGAGCGCCGCCGGCTGCGCCGTCGCGCACCCTTCCCACCCCCGTCCGGACGCGCCCCACGACGCAGCGACACGCGCCGGGGCAACTCCCAACGCGCCGATCGCGCCCACGACCAGCCAGCAACGCCCCGCGCGTCCCACACCAAGCCGCAAGCCGACAACGAAGTTCCGACTCATGTCGATGCTCCTTGTGACACTCACGCCCTCGGACCCGCCGCCCGGACGCTCGTCCGCGCCGGCGCCAGCACGAACGTGAACCCCATCGGCTTCCGCCCCGGACCGGGCCTCCCCTCGTGCAGAATCTCCGTCGCACGGGCGATCAACGCGTTCAGCTCCTCCAGCTCCGCTCCGCCCCCCC
>JAPKGU010000079.1 GCA_026647565.1 Phycisphaerales bacterium
GACGCGCGTTCCCGCAGCTCCTGCCAACCGGACGCAGGAGGCTGGCAACATGAGCGACCTGGCATCTCTCGTCGGCGTGCCCTATGTCGACCGCGGCCGAGATATCGATCGCGACGGCGGCCTTGACTGCTATGGCCTGGTCCGCCTCGGACTCGAACGCCTCGGTGTGCAATGGCCCGTCGACGAGGCCGAGGCACTCGCGGCGCCAGAGGGCCTCGCGCGTCGGCTCGTCGATGGCGAGCGTCCTGGCCGTGGCGATGTCGTCGAGATGTCGATCGAGGGACAGGCGCACGTAGGCCTCGTCGTCGACAATGGATTCACTGTCCTGAAACACGGGGATCGGCGCACGCCCAGCGTGCTCGTTCCCCTGGCCGTGCTGCGCAGGTTACGGGTGGTTGTGGGCATCTCTCGGCCTCGGGGGACGGAGCCCTCACATGACGTGGAGCATCAAGCAGGGTGACAGCAGGACGCTTCTCAAATCGGTGCCCGATCGCTCAATCGATCTCGTGGTCATGGACCCTCCCTATGGCCACAACCAGACCGATGGTGATCTCGCGTCGCACATCAAGCGAGCGCTTGGCGACAAAGATGCCCCCATTCACTCGCGGCCAATCGCCAATGACGGACCAGAGGCCAACGACCTCATGCGTGGCATCCTCCCGGATCTCGACCGCGTGCTCAAGGGCGGGGGATGCGCTGTCTGCTGTTGCTCGGGCGGCGGCGGGCCCGACCCTCAGTTCGCTCGGTGGTCGCTCTGGCTCGACGAAATCTTCGATTTCAAGCACGCAGTGGTGTGGGACAAGGGACCAATGGGTCTCGGGTGGCACTATCGCCGGAGCTATGAGTTCGTGCTGGTGGCGACCAAGCGAGGCGGACCCTGCCGGTGGCACGACGAGTCCGGCAAAGTCGAGAACATCATCCGGCCGGGGGACTTCGGGATCAGGAAGATCATCCCGCAGGCGACCGATCACCCGACGCCCAAGCCCTGGCAGCTCGCGGCCCGCTTTATCGGCTTGCACTCATTGCCCGGTGACACCGTGCTGGATCCTTTCGCCGGGCACGGCTGGGTCGGGGAGGCCGCCGTCCGCCTCGAGCGGCACTTCCTCGGCTTCGAGATCGACGAGGCCTTCTGCGCGATGGCGCGCCGGAAGATCGAACTTGCCGCATCCATGCAGGGCCTCTACACCGCGTTCGCGGTGCACAAGATCCGCCCGCCACGCGGGCTCTTCGACAAGGAGATGACGTGAGCGGCACCGTCCATCTACACACCTACACCTCGCTCGTGACGCGCACGGGCCGCGCATCGCGCGAGGTCGCGATTGATCGGCCCACGCGACTAGGGGAGATCCTCGGACCCGGCACTTGGTCGTGCCTCGCGGCGGGCCGCGCTGTGAGCATCGACCACCTCGTCGCTGCGGGCGATGTCATCCACGCGGCACCGCGCCCGCGAGATCCCGGCACGATCATCCTTGCCGCCATCGCCATCATGGCGGCGGCCGCGACGTACTTGCTCATGCCCAAGATCAAGGCGCCCGCCATTGGCAGCGAGCGGAACGAGGAGCAGCGTTTCGGGTTCGGGCGGTTCAGCTCCGATGCGGCCGTGGGCGATGTGATTCCCGTTCCGATGGGACGACTGCCGCGCTACGGCGGCAAGATCGTCTCCAAGGTCCCGGGCGATGGGGCGGATGGCGACCAGATCGTCCGGATCCTGATCACGTACGGCCATGGCGGATCGGCCGGGATCCAGTCCATCGGCGATCAAGACGCGGACTTCGACGCCCTTGACGGCACAGAAGTGGAAGGCGTCTACCTCAACGACCAGCCGGTCTCGAACTTCCAAGGCGTCAAACTCTGGGGCCGGCTCGGCACGGCCGACCAGGACGTGATTCCCGGGTTCGATGACACCGAGGTGCTGCGCGAGGTCGGCACGGGCGAGGGCGTCGCCCTGCGGAACACCAGCGGCTCCGATCGCACCGATCCGTCGCCGAGCGGCGAGGCGTACTCGTTCTCAACCGTCGCGGCGGTCAACGCGATCACCCTCAGGATCCGGCTCGACGAGGGGCTGTACTCGATCGCCGGAACGGGCCAAGTCGAGCCCCGCACGGTGCGGTTCAGGTACCGCACCCGCACCAGCGACACGGGCTCCGGCGCCGGGACGTGGACCTCGTGGACAACGGTCTCGCTCGCGAAGGCCGAGCAGAGCCAGTTCTACTCCTCGCCTCGCATTCACGTGACGACGACGGAAGGCGGCGGGTTCTACGACGTCCAGGTGGAACGCATCACGGCGGAGAGCTCGAGCGTCGCAGACCGTGATGCACTGGTGTGGGATGCAATCAAAGAGATTACCTACGCAGAGAACACGTACGCGGGCTTTGCCATGCTCGCGATCGAGATGGTTGCCGGCGAGCAGCTCACGGGGATCCCAAATGTGTCGGCGGACATCCGGGGCATCAAGGTCCGCGTGCACGACGGGATCTCGGATCCCGGAGATCCCGACTTCGACGTGGAGTACTCGGCCAATCCCGCCTATCTCGCGCTCGAGCTGCTCACGAATGAGGTGTGGGGCCTTGGCGCCACCTATGGCGACCAGGACATCGACCTGGCAGGTCTCATCGACTGGGCAGAGCACTGCGACGAGCTGATTGATCTCGCCGACGAATCGGGCCAGATACCCCGCTATGCGTGCAACATCGCGATGGATGAGGCCCGCGGCGGCATGGACTGGCTCCGGGTCCTGTGCCAAGCCGGTGAATGTACGCCCACGCTCTTCGGCAACGTCTGGCGGTTCGTCGTCGCTCGTGAGCAGGCGTCCCCGGTTGAGGTCTTCACCGATGCCTCGATCGCCTGCGACGACAACGGCGCGCCGATCCTGGTGTACGAGCGTGAGGTCACGACCGGCGGGCTTGTCCGTCAGAACCAGCTCGTCTGCCAGTTCGTCAACGAGCTGGCGGACGGCGAGCCGGACGTGATCTCGTATCCCGACCTCGGCACGCTGTGGCTTGAGACCGAGAGCCCGAATCCCCGGACGATGCGTCTGGAAGGGGTCACACACCCCGAGCAGATCGCCAGGCAGCTCAAGAGAGCGATGAAGCGGATGCGGTTCCTCGGCCGCACCGTGCGATTCCGAGTCGTTCAGCCGGTGGTCGCGATCCAGCCCGGGGAACGATTCGACCTCGCGACATCGGTCGTTGGGTGGGGTCTGGCCTCCGGCCGCGTCCGTGACGGATCCTCGCCCACCACGATCAAGCTCGATCGCGAGGTCACGCTCGCCGCGGCCACGGATTACGTGGTCAAAGTCGTGCACGCCGATGGCTCGGTGGAGGCCCGAGCTATCACCAGCGTCGCGGGAACCTACGCGGCGGGCGCCTCGCTCACCGTAGCAAGCGAGTGGGCGACCGTGCCGGCGAGGTGGGAGGAGTACGTCCTGGGCGTGGATGGCGTCGAGGTCAAGCCATTCCTCTGCCAGCGTGTGTCGATCGTCGATCCCACGAACATGATCTGGGAGATCGACGGCATCGAGGATGACGAGGAGGTTTATGACGACTCGGTGGACGCGGTCGAGTTCCCCGATTACTCCACCCTGAACACCGGCAAGACGCCCCCGGGTCCGCTCCTCTCCCTGTCGGCGTTCGAGCGAATCTTCAAGGATCGTCGCCAGGTCGATCTCGCGTGGCGGCAGGCCTCCGCCGATGCCGAGATCACCACGACGTTTCACATCTACCGCAGGCGCACCGGCACGACAACGTGGCTGCGCGTCCCCGTCCCCAACGTCGGGTTTCGCGGCGCCGTCATCGACATCGACGTCGAGGACGTGGCCTACGACTTCCTCGTCCTGGCGGTCTCCATTCAGGGCGCGTACCTCTCGCCCTATGACCCGAGGCACCCGATCGCTTCCGTCGTCTTCGGCCTGGCGGCTCCCCCACCGCCTCCCCCGGACAACCTCACAATCACGCAGACCGGCGGGAACACCTACGCCCTCTCCTGGGACGCCGTCGACGGCGCCGTGGCCTATGTGGTCATGACCGGCGGCGATGCCGGCACCGGCCTCCCAAACGACGGAGCAGAGGACTGCCTCATCCTCGCTCGCACCGACACTACGTCTCTAGAGGGGCTGGAGCTCGCTCCGGGAGAGCCGATCACCTTCTGGGTGCGATCGGTCGGTGCGAACGGTCGAATGAGCGCCACGGCCGCGGACGTCACGGAAGCGAGTCCCGCGACGCCCCCCGGTCAGACGATCAAGGTCACCGAGGTGCTCGACCTCGAGAACGATGGCACGCTCACGGATCTGGTGTGGGACAGCGGTCAGTCGCGGCTGGAGCTCGACGGCACCAGCGAGGGGCTCTACGTCAGCGAGGAGTTCGACCCCGGCTCCCTCTCCGCGTGCGAGCTGACGTTCAGGATCTCGACATCGAACGACGCGGCCGATCCGGACCTTGAAGATTTCGACCTGGTCATGCCTTCGATCGAGGCAGACCAGTGGGGCGTCATCGATACCACGCCCGACCACGTTGTCGGCATGCTGATGCCTCCCTACCCCGATGCGTTGCAGGCGTGGACGGTAGAGGTCCGCACGCACGACGGCTCGATCTGGAGCGACTGGGAGACGCTGGCGCCGTGCGCCTCGATCGCCCGGACATTCCGGAAGTTCCAGATCCGCGTGCTCATGGAGCGAGAGCGATTCCCGTACCGGCCCGCGCTGCGCGGGCTCACCGTTGTCGTCACGCACTGAGTTGAGTCAGGAGATCTCCGATGCCCGCCGAAGCCCCAGCCGCAGTCCAGGCCAACGTCGAGCCGCACCTGACATCGCTCGGTGTGCCGACAGAGTTGCAGCCGGCGTTCTTTCAGGCCCTCGCCGCGGCCGGCTACAACGTGCAAGGCGAGGAAGAGCCGGATCCGGCCATCATCGTCGACAGCGTTCCGTGCACCGTGAAGCAGGTCGCTGGCCGCCCTGGTACGTACCTGATCACTGTGACCGATGGCGATGTCGAGCTCCGATGGATCGAGTGGCACGCCAAGGACGGCACCGTGACCAGGTCGAGCGTGCCGGCGGTGGTGACGGCCTGATTTCAACATGACTTGAAATCTGACTTGAGATCGAACGGAGTTCGTTCGGGCCGCGTCCTGCACACGGCCCTTCCTCGCTCTCCATGGTCTTCACGCGTGCTCCCTTGCCCACGCTGTCAGGCGACCCCGATCCGGCTCAACGTACCCCGCTGTTGTCGCGATCGATGTGTGGCCGAGCTGCTCTTTGGCAACCTCGATCGCGACGCGGCTGGCGATCGCCGTCGCGCCGTTGTGCCTCAGTCGATTCGGTGACCAGGCCGGCACGCCCGCCCGCTCGCAGCCTCGGGCGATGGCCTTCCGATAACTTGCCGGCGTGTACTTCTCGCCTGGCGCCCACATCGGATTCCCGCGGCGATTCGTGCCCGGTGCGTTGCCGCACGAGAGCGGTGTCTTCCGACTCTCGTGCTTCTCTCGAAGCCACTCCGCGTGTGCGTCGCACGGCCTGAAGAGGTACGCGCGATCAGGATCGAGCGCTCTCGCTCGCGCAATGTACGGCGCGAGGATCTTCAGCGTCCGCGGGCCGATCGCCACGACGCGATCGAGGCCGTGGTGCTCGACCTTGTTTGCGTCGGGCGCGACGCGGTAGTAGACGACGTCAGGATCGTCGGTCTCGTACAGATCGGAGAGCCGCATGGAAACCAGCTCGGTCGGACGCATGGCGGTCAGGACCTGGATGTCGATCATGTCGCGGATCATCGCCGAGACGTGCCGACGCGTGAGCTCGAGGGCGCTGGCCGGCACCGGCTTGATCTTCACCGGGGGACGCGGGGGCTTCACGCCTGGCGCTGGCGCCCGTCCGCGTCGGAGCGGCCGGACGGTCTTGAGGGCGGTGAGCGTCTCGACAGGCACGATCTCGCGCGAAACACCCCACGCGAACATCCCGACGACGTGCGAGACGTAGAGGTTGATCGTCTTGAGCCCCCACCGCTGCTCGGCGTCCTCGGCCAGGACGCGCTGGAACTCGAGGAGCATGCGCGGCCCGAAGTGAGCGAGCGACACGCCCCCGGCGCCAGCAGCGCAGAGCAGGTTGACCGCGTGGGCGATCTGATCGCCGTGGCCGGTCGCTCGGCCGCCCTTGGTGTAGTGGGCCTTCGCCCACGCTCCGTAGACCCCGGCGAGCGTGGAGACGGTCTGGACGCCTTGGATGAGCCTCCCGTTGACATCCATGGGCCGCGATCGAATCGGGGCCAGCGGGCGGGCGTCGGCGGGCATCACGAGCGAGAGTCTGACGGTCATGCGAGGGCTCCTTTGCGGAGCCACGGCGGCCGTTCGAACCTGCGACCCCGTGGGCACTTTCGCGCAGTTCGCGAAGGTGGTCGCGGGTTCGCGATCACACGAGAGACATAAGCCATTGGAATCCAATCGCTTATGCTAAATCAGGGTGACAGGATTCGAACCTGCGGCCTCGTGGACCCAAACCACGCGCTCTACCAAGCTGAGCTACACCCTGGAACCGACGCACAGTGTAGGAAAGGTGACGCGGCGGTATCGCCGATCGATACCGCCGCGTCGGGGGGTGGGGCGGAGAAAGCTCGCAGCGACCTGCCTGCGATCAGTACGGAACCTCCTTGAACAGCAGAATCTGGGCCTTGTCGTCGGTCGTCGTCACGTTCGATCGATCCACGATCATCAGGAACCGACGTGCCACCGACGGCACCAGCGGCTCCGTGTCGCGGAGACCCGCCACGTCCGATGGGTGGTACCCGTGGAGCACGAACCAAACCGCGTAATAGTCCGATCGGACGGTGAAGATGTTCGAGACGCTGTTGGCGATCGCCAGACGCTCGCTGTACTCGTTCGAAAGCCCGTCGAGGGCGCCAGAATAGAACCCCGCATCGATCGCCGCCCCGCCCGAGTCGGTCGCGGGCGTCTCCGTGCCGAGGCGATCGATCGAGTGCAACTGAGCATCCGGGTTCGACGGACGCGTGTCCCGAAGGATCAGGAGTTCACCCAGTGAACGGAAGCCGGGCGTCTCGCGAAGGCCCGGGATGTCCGTGGTGAAGAACCGCCCATCGTCGTCGAGCGGAGTCGCCTCGTCATCCGCACCATCGTTCAGGTCCCCGAAGTCGATGACGCGGCTGGCGTCGTACGTCCCGGGCAATCGCGGGTAGTACGGCGTCTTGTCGCGATACGCCGCGATCATCGAAGCGATGTCGCTCGTGCCGTTGTGCGAAGCCCCCAGCACGCCCCCCCATTCATCGCCCCACAGGGCCGACGGGCTGAGCAGACGCACCGCACGCAGCGTCTCAACCGTCGCCGTGCCGATGTTGATCTGCCCCGGCGTCGCCACTCGCTCGTCGCGGAATCGAGAGTCCATCGTGTGGAAGATGTCAACGACCGATGCCGCGGCGGGGATGCCGACGCCGAACCGGATGTCGGCCGTTCCCGAGGTGCTGTAGGTGAACTGTCCGTCGTTGTTCACATCACGGAACAGCACGTAGTCGTCATAGACCAGGTGCGCGCCGTCCGTGGCCGGACGCGGGAACGCGATACCGGGGTTCCTGTCCGGGCTGCCCAGGTTCGCAACCACGTTGCCCGCCACGCCGCGGTCATAGTCGAGCGCGAGCGCCAGCGCCTCGCCGAGCGTGTACCACGCGTCCGTCGCGGACTCGTTCAGCGGGGCGATCCCCGAGGAATCCATCTCAACCCAGGGCCCAACCGCGAAGGGCAGCAGCGCATCCGCCGGACGGAGCGTGCGTCCGTCGTACTTCTCTCTCAGCGAGGCCGGATACTCCGGAACGATCGATGCGTACAACGACCCGTTCAGGTTGCTCCCGATCCCGCCACCCGTCTTGGACTTGGCGTGCTGCTTGGCCGAGGGCTGCAGGACTTCGAGCGAGACGCTGCCGGAAGGCACGAACGCGCCATCGCCCGTCGTCTTTCCGAGGAACCAGTTGAAGTTCCAGTATGCGCCGTTCGTGTTCGAAGTGAAGTCGCTGCGACTCGGGGGCGAGAACGGATTGGCAACCGACTTGTTCCGGTTGCTCGTCCGGGACTCGATCGCGTACGCCGGGATCCCCGTGGTCGCTGCACCGACCGACGCATCCGGGCGCCGGATCGACGAGTGCAGCACCACCGTGAAGCCCGTGTTGTCATTCGAGGTCGGACGCGACGCGGGCGTCGAGTTGTCCTCCGTACCGGCCCTTGACCTCGCCACCTTGTCGTCGGAGAGATTGAGCGTATTCGCCAGCGTCCCCGAAGAGGAGGGGTCGCGAAGGCGATCGACCAGGTAGTCGTTCTGCCAGTTGTTCGACCCGCCGGACGAGGAGAGGTTGTCGTCCGTCACCTCGCTGGTCATCGCTCGCCACAGACGCACCGTCAGATTCTCGGATGTCGAGCCCCCGAAGATCGATGCCGGCGACGCGGGCCTGATCCCCGTCACGCGGCTGATCTCCGGGATGATCACCGGCGCGATCCCCGTCCCGTCGCCCTGATCGACCGAGAGCTGGGCGTCCAGCCACTTCTGCAGCAAGCCCGTGTCCACCGGCTCCCCGGGGTTGTACGCGGCGCTCATCGCCGACCAGCGATTGCGCATCGCGACGTAGGTGTTGTCCAGGATGACGAAGTTCCTCGACTCGCCCGCCTTCAGCACGATGGATCGCAGGTTTGTGCCCGGCGTTGCACCGCTCGTCTCGAGGGCCGCGAGCCGGTAGACCCGATCGCTCCCGACGGGATCCACCCCGATCTGCAGGTAGTACGTGAAGTCATTCTCCGATGAGCCGATCGCGCCGCCCTCGGTCGTCCGCGCCTCGCCGCTCAAGTAGATGTCCTCATCGAACGGATTCGTGAGCTGCACCGCCACGATGCGTCCGAGATAGTCGGAGTTCGTCCACACCGCCTCGCCCTCGATCGTGACCTGAGGGATCTCGAACGGTTCGGGCGGAATCCCGGGCGGCGGCGAAGCGCCGTCGTCGTCGCCACCGAGCGATCTCGGCGCATCGACGTAGATCGTGTACGACGTGACCTGCGTGATCACCGGCTGCGGCTTCACGCCGTACACCGTGATCGCCGAGGCCTGCGTCGCGGTGCCCGAGGGGGCGATCCGATCCGCGGCAAGATCCAGCCGACTCGACGCATCGTCCCACCACGCCTGCTTGAACGTGTGGGAACCCACAGGCGACGACGCCCCGGAATCCAGCCCCGCCCTCGCGCTCTCATTCAGAATGACCGTGTAGGGGAAGGGTGTCCGGAACGCGGCCGCGTCCGCCACGTCGCGCCTCGTGGCCGCCATGAGGTTCGCGGCCATGTGTGCCGAAAGACGGATTGCCAGCTCAGGTCCGTCATATCCGTACGACATGAACCGCGTCTGCGTGAATGACGAGCCGGAGCGATTCCAAAGCCCCGTGACCTTCCGCGTCAGGGGGAGCAGCGCATCGGCATAACCCCGAAAGACGCGCTGCGCATTCCGAGCGGTCAGAAGGTCATGGATCGACAGGGAGTAGCCGTACTCCGATCGCGTCGAATCCGAGTACACCGAGGGCGTGAGAACGTCGTACCGAACCGACGGTGTCGCCACGCTCACCAGCGGCGCAGGACGGATCGGCCTCGCGCCGGAAATCGTCGTAAGGCGCTGACGAGGATCGATCGCAAACGTCAGCAGCGTCTGGAGAAGCAACTCATCATCATCAAACGTGACCGAGGGACGCTCGAGATCCGCCGGGCGATTGTCCCGCAGGGGGCTGTACCGCCTGTCCATCGCGGGATCGGCACCCGTCATCGGGAACCGCCCTCCCACGGCCGACTCGAGCAGCGAGACCTGGGCCGGATCGTTCGAGGCACGGAACGTCAGAAGTTCCGCCAGGTCCGAGAGTCCAAAGCCGCCCGAGAACGCCAGGTCGTCGCCCGCCGTCAGACTCGCCGACGAACCCGAAGCGGCGCTGACGATGTACGACAGCTCCCTCTTCTGGGCCGTCTCCATGCTCCGGTCGGCGCTCCCGCTTCCACCGACGTAGAGAGCCGCGAACGCGCCCAGATCGCTCCTGGGGGGCGGCACCGTCGAGGTCTCGATCGCAAGCCGCATCGCGCTGTAACCGTTCCGTCCGACATCACGCGCAAGATCCGGCACCAGATTGCCGTAGAACGAGACACTCGCGCTGTCCGTCGGATTCGGCACGTTCAGGTCCAGAGTCCCCTTGCCCACGCGCGACCCGAATCCCGACTGCCCGTACACCTCGTAGGTGTCCTGCATCGTCAGGATGCTCCGAACATCCACGTCCGCCGGGGAGATCCCCGCAGGATGCTCGACGCTCGGCGGCTCCTTCAGGTCCGTCGCAATGTTCAGATTCACGCGCCCGGACAGGTCCCGGATCGTCGCGGCGACGAAGTACCGCAGCCCGTCCGTCGACTCAACGACCCTGACAGGCGTGCCGGAGGGATCCGAGGCATTCACCAGCTCCTGCCAGCGCGAGTCGATCCAGCCGTCGCCATCCGCATCGGCGAACTGATACAGCAGGTACTCCGGCTCGTCGTACGCAAACTCGGTGTCCAACGCCGGGCGGAACGCATTCCGCACGCGAGAGAACAGGTGCGCCGGAATGTTGGGATCAAGAGACGTTGTGTCGTCGTCCAGGCGCGTGTACCCGAGCTGCCCCGGCGAGGTCGCGGTTCCTGCGTCGAAGAGCGACAACTCGTTGCGCATCTCGAGCGCCGTCGCCCCGATCCCGCCGTAAGACGGACCACCGGCGCTCGCCGGACGCAGATTCCAGAGGTTCACCGCGGCGCCGTCGGGCCCGATGTTCGTCAGCGAGTGCCAGTCCCTACGGAACTGGTACAACTGCCAGGCCGCCGTCGGAGGCGACACGGAGATCAGCCCCGTGCCCAGGATCGTCGGCTCCGAGGGCGCCAGCCATGGGTCATCTCCGAACACTCCGTCCGGCTTGAACCGATCCGCCCGAGTCGCGGTCCGTGTCCGCGCCGCAGGATTGCTCCACGGGTAGTCCCACGCCTCGAACACGTACCGCGCCGCGCGATCCGTCGCACCGATGCCGGGGTCCTCCACGTTGAGCGCATCCCTCGCGATGATCCCGGCGATGTACGAAGCCACCGCCTTGGGCATCTCCTCGCGCGTGCTCGAGCTTACGAGCGCGGCGCTGGACCTGGCGTCTCCCTGGCCGATCGAGAAGTACACGACCGCGACGATCGTCATCAGCGCAAGCATCCCCACCACGAGCACGATGAATGAGCCGCGACGCCCACGCGCCGACGCCTTCCTCGCTCGCTCCATCAGACCGGACATGCTGCTGTGTGCCATCGCTTCATCTCCATTTCCGCGGCTGCCCACCCCGCAGAAACCCGACTCGACCCTCTTCTCACGGCTTCGGATCGGCCGGGACCTCGAACACAAACTGGAACGTCTCCGAGATCTCAGGATCCATGGGATCGACCAGCGTCATCGTCACTCGGATCAAGCGCGGCCACGCCCACGCCAGCGTGTCGGGATCACTCGATGTCAGCGCGCCCGTCGCCGGCGAGCCTGCGGGCCACGTCGGATCGACATAGCCAAAGTGCGCCGTGGCCTGCGCCAACGCCTGCCCCGTGCGGTAGTCCTCGATCTCGTCGAATCGATAGACCAGATACGGCGACAGGGGATGACGCGAGGCCTTCAGAGCCGCGGGCAGCGATGAGAACGGCAGATGCCACGAAGCCATCGCCCCGACCGAGGCCGAACTGCCCGGATACAAGCGGATCGTCTCGTCCAGAGCACCAAGACGCTCACGCCCGCCGTACCACACCGGGCGCCCCGACGTGTCGGTCTGCCCGAACGACCACTCCACGATGAACTCGCTGCAGCGCGGCACGAACACGTTCGATGTCAGCATCAACTGGTCCGCGCGCCGATACGTCCGCTCAAGATCGTTCGTCAGCGCCGTCGCCTCGAAGTACTTGGGCGGCTCCGCCTCATACCGCATCCGAGTGAACACGCCGTCGTCCACCCCCGCCGAGGGATCGCCGAACGAGTTGGCCGGGAACGCGTTCCGCATCCACTCCTGGATGTTCGCAAGCGTCCTCGCATCGTTGGTCGAGCCGCTCCGCAACTGGGCCTCGTTCAGCCCCGGAATCAGGTTGAACCCACCAGGACGGCCGAGGGGATCAGCCAGATCCGCCTCGACCTGATCCTGTCGAAACGTCACGAACGCATCCGCATCGGTCACGGCATCAGGCGCCAGACGTGTCGCCCCGTTCGTGAAACTCAGCGTCTGGGAGATCGAACGGATCTCCGCAAGATCTGTCGTGGCGATATCGATCAGGCCGTTCCACCGCTGGCCGAGACGCCCGATCGGCCCGCCGCCGGAGGCGTCACGGAGCGGCCGCACGCCCGGGGGCGGGGGGAACCCAGACGACGACGAGGGCATGACTCGCGCGAGAGAACGGAAGAGTGACGACGACGCGGGCTGGAGCGTGATCTGCAGGTCCTGGTCGACCAGGAACGGACTCGTCTCGGGATACCCGAAAGCGCCGCCCGGGGCCGGCCTCGTCTCCGTCGAAGACAGCGGCGACAGCAGCGTCACGCTCCGCAGCAGCGTCCACGCCGACGCGTACTGGTTCGGATAGTCCTCGATGGACCCGCCGCCGCTCGGCGCGAACCCCAGCGTGAGGGGCGGATAGGCGAGTGGTGCCGAGTCAACTTCTGGGAACTCGTACGAGGCGCCGAAGGACTGTGGCCAGCGAACGCCGTGCCCGTAATAGATCGCCGCGTTCCCCGATCGCGCCACCGCGCCCGCCACCATCGGCTCTCGCGACGAGGCGAACTCGCCCGACGCGAAGAACATGATCTCATCCACCCGCCTCAATGACTTGTTCGTCGACGCGTCCGACTGGGCCACGAGCAGCCGGTTGCCGCCCGGGTCCATCGCATAGGCGTGATGGATGACGAGGAATCCCTGGCGGCTCATCTGCTCGAAGTCCGCACGCATCTGACGCTCGACCAGCGTCGCGAACTGCGTGAAGGCACTGACCCGCCGCCCCGTGGTCAGCGTCTTGCCGACCGCCTGGAAGATCGAGGCAAGCCCGACCGAGAGCACCGCCACGGCGCCGACAGCGACCAGCACCTCAGCGAGCGTGAACCCGGCCTTGTGTCCGGAGCGTCTCATGGCTGGATCTTCACTTTCGTGACGGCCACAGGAATCTGCGGCGTGAAATGCACTCTCTCAAGACTGCTCGCGTTCAACACGTCGGCAGGCACCGGCGGATCGATCAGCACCGTGTAGGGATCGCTCGCGTCCTTCGGAATGCCCGTCACCGTGTAGACGTTCCCGAGCACATCGATCAGCTTCTGATTCACGCGCGTCGCGGCCGCCGCGAGCGTCCGCTCCTCCGCCGTCGATGCGCGAAGCGTGATCCGGTTCCGATCGTTCGTCCGATCGGCGTCCGTGTCGTTGAACGCCCCATTCCTGACCGCGAGCGACACCGGCAGCGAGTACTCGCCCGTCCCCGTCAGCGTCGGCAGCTTCGAGATCTTGTCGACCGCAACCGCGAGTGCGAGAGGATCAAGAAGATCCCCGGCCGCGTTGCGCGGGGCCAGCATGTCCGACAGTGTCGAGCCGGGCCTCACACGGATGTTCGGGTCAATCGGCCGCACGAAGATGAACACCTCGATCTGGCCGCCGGTGACGGATCGCCCCAGAAGATCCCACACGAAGCGCGGCTGAGAGCCAGAGTGCGGCGCCGGAAAGAGACGCGCGGCCATCGGAATCAGCCCCGCGTCGCCCCCGCCCAGCGAGATTCGCCCGGTGGCGACTTCAACGGTCGGCGCCTTCGGCTTGCCCGCGTCTCGCGAGGGCCTGTTGAGCGTGTCGAGAAACGCGGTCCACGGCGGCGTCGGTCCGGGCTCGATGCTGCCGCCGGTCGGAACGATCAAGGGAGCCCCGTAGAGTGATCCGTTGTTGATCAGTTCAAGACGAGCGGCACTCGCCGCTGTCAATCCGAGCGTCGCCTCCGTCGCCTGGCGCTGCTGCTTGATCACCACCGGGAAGATCGCCCCGAGACCCAGCATGCCGATCGCCAGAATCAGCACGGCGATCAGCACCTCGATGAGCGAGAACGCTCGAATGCCTCTCGATGGGCTCATGGGTACATCTCCCGCAGCGAGCCGGAATACCGCTCGACGAAGTACACACGCGCATCCTGCGCGGGCTTCTGTTCGCCGGGTGTCGTCGTCGCGGAGTCCGGACTCTCGATCCACCGATTCACCTCGGTGATGAGGGACACGGGCGCCGCGACAAACTCCGGTCGATCGCCGGCCTTGTAGAGCGAGTTCGTCGCCCGATCCGTCCTTGTCTTCATCGCCCCGGCAAGACGCTGCTCGTCGTACAACGCGATCTGAGTGACCTGGCGAGCGAGCACCGTATCGGGCGAACTGTCACCCAGCAGGGTCTGCTTCGAAGCGTCGCTCGTCAGCCGCAGGACCTGCTGCACGTACGCGCGATGGCTCACGAATCTCTCGATGTTGTACGTGGCGAACAGGCCCGACGTGCGAAGAGTCCGCGAGGGGCTTGGATCGAGCAGCAGCGCGTCGCGAGCCGTGGGCACAGATGCCGTCCCAGATCCCGCGTCGTACCTGATGAAGAACGTCTGGCGGCGATCACCCCCGTCGGCGTCCTTCGTGTCAAAGAAACCCGTCTCCGGGAAGACCCACGAGCCCTCCGACCAGTCGGCGCTGCTGTACGTGTAGTCGCCATACCACTGGTCATCGATCGTGTTCGACCCGGCGTACCCGCGAACCGACCAGTTGCGAGGCATCTCGATCGCCTCGAACACGTCGACCTTGATGAACACGTCTCGCACCACGGGATTGCCGCTGTCGTCGAGGTCCGTGATCTCACCCGCCTTGACGAACGGCACCGCACGCACACGCCCGCCCGCGTCGAAGAAGAATGCCACCGCGCCGTCGCTCCCGCGCCCGGCACGCACCGCGGCGTCCCTGCCCATCGTCGCCGCGATCTTCAGCTTGCTGTCCGCCATCGCCCGCTCGTTGGAATAGAGCAGGCCGCTGAACGCGGGCACCGCGATCGCCAGAAGGATGGTGAGCAGGGAGATGACGACCAGCAGCTCAATAAGCGTGAAGCCGCGTCGCCGAGCCGCGTTGGAGCTTGTGGGTCTCATCCGCCCACCTCCACGATGTTGTCCGCTCTGGCTTCCTGCTCGACCGCGATGGCGGCCTTCGCTCCGGACGCTCCGATCCTGGCTCGGACGTCCTCGAGTTCCTCGGTCCCCGAGTCCCCGCTGCCGATCTGGATGTCACCGAACGCCCGATTCGGACCGGCCGCGACGATGGCATACTTGGCCGATCGCATCGCCGGGTTCGAATCCGCCGCGGACGCCGTGCTCGAACCGTCCATCGACGGTGTCCCGAGCACGAACGGAACGTTGAGGCCGGAGGTGCCCGTGCCCGCGCCGAAGGATGTCTCCGACAGCCACTGGTAGTAGCGGATCCTGATCCCGTTCCGGTCCGTGAACGAAATCACGTACGGCCTTGAGACGTCGTCCGAGGGCTGCAACTGCAGCGTTCGCTTCGAGACATCCACATACGACGGGTACGTCTGCCCGGAAGTCGCAAAGGTCCCGTCTCGCCTCGGCGCACGCATGCCGGGCCCCTCGACACCGTCCACGCTGGCGCCGAGCGCACCCGCCAGGAAGTACGGAAGCGACTGCTCCGAATACCGGAGCGACGCCTTCGAACTCCAGCTGGCCGTCGCGCCGGACCCGGACCGACCACGCAGAAAGTCGCGATCGACCGCCTCCGTGAGCCGGTACACGTTGATCCGCTCGGACGCCGGGTCGAACGGATCGTGCGCCGGGTCCGCACCCTTCACGAGCGGCGGCAGGAACCCGAACTCCTGCTGGAATGAGTCCACTCCCACCTTCAACGCGACCACCGTCTGACGGTCCGCCGCGCCCTGGGCGCTCCGCGAAGCCGCCCTGATACCGACCAGAGCAATCGACAGCAGAACCGCGATCAACAGGATCACGAAGATCACCTCAACGAGGGTGAATCCTCGCGATGCTCGAATGTCGGATTGTCCCGATCCTGCTTCCATCGCGTTCGCTCCGGCCTGTTCGATCACTTGCTGCTCTGGAGGGAGTTGATCATCGCCACGAGCGGCAGGAACATCGCCACGACGATCGTGCCGACGATGCCGCCCAGCACCACGACCATCAGCGGCTCAATCAGCTTGAGCAGCGAGCCGACCGCCACGTCGACCTCCTCGTCGTAGTTGTCCGCGATCTTGAGGAGCATGGTGTCCATCTCGCCCGTCTCCTCGCCGACGTCGATCATGTTCACCACGATCGCGTCGCAGGTCTTGGACTCACGCAGCGGATCCGCGAACGACTCGCCCTCGCGGATCGAGTCGTGCACCTTGTTGAGCGCCTTCTCGAACACCGCGTTGCCCGAGGTGTCGCGCGTGATCAGCAACGCCTCGAGAATCGGCACGCCCGCAGAGATCAGCGTTCCGAGCGTCCGCGTGAACCTCGCGATCGTCGACTTCTTCACCAGCGGACCGAAGATGGGCAGCTTGACGAGGATCCAGTCCGTCGCGTTGCGACCCGGGCCGGACTTGCGGATCAGCTTGAAGAAGATGAAGATGATGAAGGGCGCCACCAGCAGGAACACCCAGCCGCCGATCTGCTGCCCGGGGTTGATGCCCGCGACCCAGCTGCTGCTCGTGATGAGCCAGACCGTCAGCTTCGGGAGCGCCACACCGAAGTCCGAGAAGATCGCCTGGAACTTCGGGATGATGAAGATCATGATGAACGTGAGGATCAACGCCGCGATGATCACCACCACGATCGGGTAGATCATCGCGCCCTTGATCTTGCGCTTCAGCGACTGGTTCTTCTCCATGAAGGTCGCCAGACGCTGCAGGATGATGTCCAGCACGCCGCCGATCTCGCCCGCGTTCACCATCTTGCAGTACAGGCGATCGAAGCACCTCGGGTGCTTCGTGAAGGCGTCGGAAAGGGACGAGCCGCCCTCGACATCCTCGCAGACCCCCAGCAGCACATTCTTCATGAGCCCCGGACGCTGCTGTCCCTCGAGGATTTGCAGCGAGCGAAGCAGCGGCAGGCCCGCGTCCTGGAGCGTTGACAACTGACGCGTGAACAGCGTCAACTGCTTCGGCTTCACCTTGCCGAACGACATGCCCTTCTTCGGCTTCTTCTTCTTTGCTGCACCCGCGTCCTCGGCGATCGCCGACTTCTTGACCTTCTGCTCGCGCACCGACGTCGGGAAAAAGCCCTGAGACTTGATCCGCTGGATCGCGTCGTCCGCGCTCGTCGCCTCGATCGTGCCCTTCTGGGGCTTGCCCGCGGCATTCATTGCCTCATATGCGAACGTGGCCATGAACCCTTCTCCATGTGGCGGGCGTCCGCACGGCTCGCCCGCGTTCCTCGCTCCCGAACCTCATCAATCCTCGGCAAGTGTCTCGCGCACAACCTCGTCGATCGTCGT
>JAPKGU010000008.1 GCA_026647565.1 Phycisphaerales bacterium
ATATAAATATTGCGGAATTACCCGCAGAGTGGAACGGTCAGGAAAAACAAGAACTAAAGGCAAAAATATATGGCGCAATTGCACGCGATGGATCCAGGGCTGCGCCTCGTAGGTCGCCAGCGCCTGAAGCACCTGGGGGAGCGAGCCGGTGCCCTTGACCTGCGCCTTCACGATCGCGAACTCGGCGGAGCGTGTCAGGCGTTTGGACATGCCCGTGTTCATGCCCTTGGCGGTTGCCGCGGGGTTGCGCTGCGTCTCGGCGGCGCTGCTGCTCACCACCACCTCCGTGAGTCCGGCATCCTGTCCGACGCGGCTGAGGCCCGTGCGAAGCCGGTGTTCGACGCGCGGGAACTGCTTGCCGAGGGTCGTCGACGCGATCGCGTTGAGGCGTTCCCGCACGGCCCTTTGCTTGTCGAGTTCCTTCTCGTACGAGGCCGCGTCGGCGCGGAATCCCCTGATCTGCTGGAGGAGGGCGTCGCGTTCGTCGGCGTAGAACGCGCGATACGCCTTCCACCCGAGCACGCCCGCGGCGAGGCACAAGGCCGCGGCGATCGCCGGCTTGATGAACCGCTTCACGCCCCACCCCCGTTCGGAGCGGAACCACCGGGCTTGTCGCTCTCTTTCGGCGGCGGCTGTCCCGGCGCGGGATCCAGGGGCGAACGCCGGGACGTGTTCAACTCGAAGCTGAACCGATCCTCGGTGTCCGCGGTCTGGTTGATGACGCGGTAGACGTCGCCCCGCACGAGCCGGCCTCGCAGATCCAGAGCCACGTCGCGACGCACGACCTTGCCCGAGAGCGAGATCACCGCCTGCTGATTCGTGGTCCACTGCCCGCCGGGCAAGTTGCCGTTTCGAGGCACAAACCGCACGTCGGCGCTGACGCTCCCCGTGACCTCGTCCACAAGCCCGTCCTTGGGATCCGGCATCTGCTCGCTGAGCCACTGGAGGTGCGCCAGCCAGTCGATCCCGGCGGACGACCACTGCTCGATCGCCGTTGCCCGCGCCTCCACAACCAGGTGCTCCGCGTACTGCTCGCCCAGTTTCACCATGCGTGCCCGCGCGGCATCGCGATCGCGCTTCAGATCCGCCAGACGCTGGTGCGAGAGCACGCCGAAACCGCCCGCGACGACGATCAACGCGAAGGCCCCGGCAAGGACGACCTGTCGCCGGCGGGCCTTGGGGTCCGGGCCGCGGCGCGAGCGGGTGAAGTCGAACCCGTCGATGCCCTCGGCCCATCTCACGCCGACGCCGATCAGCGGGAGGAACGGCGTGACGTCGCTCGGGCGCTCCCCCTTGAACTCAACGATCGAGGGCAGCCCGATGGTCTCCACGGCGCTGGCAAGGTCCGCGTCCTGGCACCGAGCGGCGACGCGACGGGAGATCTCGTCGTCGCCGAGCAGCGCGACCGCCTCAAGGGTCGCGGCGTCTCGCCCCGCGCTCCAGCCCATCCAGGTCCGGCGAGCTTCGACGACGACGCGTCCGGCGAACTGCTCGGGGTCCTCGCCGCTCCTGGGACGGCGCACGTCGACGGCCCGTCCCGTCACCGGCTGGCCGCCCTCCATGAGCGCAAACTCAACGCTCGCAAGCCCGATCCAGATGGCCAGAACCGTGCCGCCCCGACGCTCCGCAACGTCACGAACAAGGGGCGCCAGGCCGCCGATGCCAAGCTCGATCCCGCCGATCTTGGAACCTGCGGCGCCCGCGGCGGCCCGGTACCAGGCCATGCGATCCGCGGGCATCGCGGCGGCGAGCACGTGTGCCTGACCCGCGATGCTCTCATGTCCGTGTCCGTCGACGCGGATGTGATCGACGCCGGCGCCGTCGATCGCAACCGTCATCTGCCTCGACATCGCCAGGCGCACGAGGCCCGTGAGCTCGGTCGTGTTGAGCGACGCGCCGCCGGGCACGCTCAGACGCTTGAGCACCACCTCGTCGCGTCGCGCAACGAAGGTGATGCGCTTCGACTGCATGCCAAGATCCGCGAGGGCGCGGCCCATCCAGGCGCCGACGGCCGCGGCGTCGGTGCGATCCAGTCCGTCCGGCATCTCCGCCGAGACAAGATGGCGGATCTCGACGCCGCCGTGTGCGGATACGACGTCCGCGCCGAGGAGGGTTGCCCCGTCGAGTCCTACCAGCGTGGCGTGCGTTCGTCGAGACATTCTCTGCTCCGATCCGCTCACCCGGCACGCGATCCATCGCGTGCATCGATCAATCCCGGCTCGTCCATCGGCCCCGCGTCCGGCCCGACGCCCGCGTCGGCGGCGCGTCGGGGGTCGCGTCGGGGGTCGCGTCGGGCGGCGCGGTCCGTTCGGCGACGCTCGCCGGTGCACCATCATCGCCCGGCGCAGGCCCCATATCAACCCGCTCGGCGGGCGCTTCTGCAACGGTGTCGTCCGCGCCCTCGGGTTCGGCCTCGGACGCGAGCAGCTCATCGATGCTCTGGGCGGCGCCGCCGAACGTCACGTCACGCAGGTACGCGACCCTCGCTCTCTCCCCGGAGGCATCGATCACCGCGTCGAGCAGGACCGTCGCGATCACGCGCTCCTCGCCGAGCGCCTCGTCTGAGCGCACGATCTCGCCCGCCACCCGCACACGCCAGAAAAGCGAGCGCGTGGTGATCCAGGGGAGGGCGACACCCATCTGCGCACGCGTCACGATCCCCGCTTCGAGCGGCCACGCGACGCTCCGGGTGCGGTCTTCGCCCAGACGAGCCCGGGCGGCGACGATCTCGCCCGCCCGTGATTCCAGTCCGGGCACGCACGCCACGACGCCCTCTGGCGCACGGTTGATGTCGATGAGACCCTCGCGGCCCGACTCGGAGAACGCCAGCGCGTCCCAGATCGTCCCCCACTGCGCCGGCTCGACGGTGTCGCTCGCGAGCGCCTTTGCGGTCGCCTCCGCCGAGGCCAGGTCCACGCCGGCGCCGACCAGCCGCTCGATCGCCTCTTCGGCCCCGCGCGCCACGTCCAGACGCGAATCGAACGACTTGGCCTCCGCGTCCCACCTCGCCCGGGCACGTCCGCTTCCTTCGAGCGATCGCTCTTCGGGATCGAGTGAGTAAGCGGTTGCGAGGCGCTCGAGCGCCACGCCCCCGAACTTGCCGGACTCATCCGCGGGATCGATCCCGGCCCGACGCAGGTCCTCGACGCCGGCGAATCCAGAGCCCTGCGCGAGCGACCGAATGCTCGCCGCGGCATCGGCGCCCATGCCCCCCAGCCGAGCGAGCATCTCCGCCGTGGCGACGTTGAGGTTGATCTTTGCCGTTTCGCTCTCAAACAGGGGGACATCCGGCTCGAGGCCCGTGGCTTCGGTGCTGGGTGCTCCGATCGGGAGCAGACGGACGCGACCGAGGGTGGCGCCGTCCACGAAGAGGTTCCATTCGGGAGTGAGCGTCGGCTCTCCACCTTCCAGGAGGCGATCCCGCGACGACTCCATCTCGCACATCACGCCCTGCAGGCCGGACCACGCGATCGCGCGCGCCGTGCGCGACTGGAACGAGAGACGCGCATTCGTGGTCGTGGTCGAGGCGCTCTCCAGCGCGATCGTCCCCACGAGCGCGCCAAGGACGATCACCACCAGCACCGCCAGCAGCACCATTCCCGCCCGAGAATCAGGCCGGATCCGCGTCATGGGGCGCCCCCCGCTGCAACGAGCTCGCCCACGCCGCCGTCGGGCACACGGATGATCCTCGACCACTCCGGCCCGAACGTCTCGGGTGAGCGCCCGGCGTTCCAGATCCGCACCTCGACCGCGGCCGGAAGCCCCCCGCGTGCCGCGGAATCGAACGACTCCGTCCACGCCCTTCCGTCGAAGTACCGGAGCGTGAGCCCTCCGACGCCCCTGCAGAGCGTGACGCGGAGGCGATGCTGCTCGCTCGCGCCGACGGCCCAACGCTCGCCCTCGACGACGGCGGCCGGCTCGTCGAATGTGTACGAGGCGACGAGCGCATCGCGGGGTGTTTCGGATGGGAGCGCTCCGCGCAGCCAGACCGATCGGAAGGCGACGCGGATCGATGTGGAGTCGCCGACGATCCCCGCGCCCTCGACGGGGTCCGAGGCGACGGCGGCGTGAAGATCGGCCTCGAGCTGGTCCATCATCGCCAGCGCGTCCCTTGTCGCGCCGGCGAGTCCGACGACGCGGTCGCGTCGCTCGGTGATGGTGCCCATGAAGACGAAGATCGTTCCGATGAGGAGCACGAGCAGCGCGAGCGCGGTGAGCGTCTCGACGATCGTAAAGCCCCGGCGAGCGGTGCTCATGGCTCCCGCCCCTCTGCTCGAAGGGCCACGGCCCCGCCCGGCTCGCGGACGAGTTGCCTGGCGGTGTACCAGTCGCGCTGCGACTCGCCTTCGAGACGAGAGGCGGTCACAGAGATGATGGTGGTGTTCCGGAACGGTCCCGGCTCGGATTCGATCCTGAGCGACCACTCGGCGTCCGCAGACGAGGCATCAACGCCGGCTCCCGACGTCGGTCCCGACCAGAGGGGCGACCGCTCCGTCACCGGCCCGTCAAGCGACTCTGCACGCGCAAGCCCGCACTCGATGATCGCGATCGCGGACCACGCGAGGTCCGCCCCGCGCAATCGCTCCCGGGTCGAGATCGCCCCGTCCGCGGCTCGATCCAGCGCCCCGTAGATCGCCAGCCCCGCCATCGCGAAGAGCACGACGGCGAGCAGCATCTCGAGGAGGATCGCGCCGCGTCTTCTCATCTCCACTCTGCAAACGGATCGGGACCATCGGGGTCGTCGCCGACGGGACTCTCTCGTCGGGCCGAACCGGCGTTGTCAGACGGGCGGGTGGACCCGGCGTCCTGTCCGGCCTGCGCCAGCACGGCCACACCGGTCCATGGATTGACACGGACCTCGCTCGAACGCCCCTCGCGATCGCTCACGCGGATCGGACCGCGCACGACTGCGCTTCCGTCGGGCATGAAAATCGCGATCGTGCGTGCCGCCTGCACGGCAGACGTGGCTCCTGCGGCCTCGCCCGTGCCGACTGCGGGCGATGCGGCCATGCCCCCGACGCTTCTGCGGATCTCGGGCTGGGCGTCGCGAGATTCGCCCTCGATCGTGACGCCGGTCGGCAGCTGCACCCGACGCGTCGCCCGCGCAAAGGCGTGCTCCATGCCCGACGCGGCAGAGGCCTTTCGCGCCGCCCTGGACGTCTCGACATCCGGAGGCGCGATCGTCGGGCTCGCCTCCTCCGCCTCGATCGGGTGGCACGCAAGCCCGGTCCGACCCTGCTCATCCACTGTCGCGACGACACGCACCGGCCTGCCCGACTCGCGGGCCTCGGCCTGCGCGTCGCTCAAAGTCGTCTGAACCCGCGACGCGGCGCCCTGCACCTCTGCGCCGTCCAGGTGCCTGGCCAGAGGCACCGTGACAAGTGCCGCGAGCATCCCCAGGATCGCGAGCACGATCAAGACCTCGATCAGCGTGAAGTTTCGTGCCGTCTTCCGCATCATCGGATTCACCCCGCGAGGCGCGGCCCAGGCCCGCGCTCCGAGTGCGCTCCGCGCCGCATTGATCCGGCCGCTCCCAGCGGCCGCGGGGCGATTGCCCCGAAGAGGAAGATCCGAGCCGTTCCAGACGGCGCCCGGATCCGCGAATCACTCACCGGGAGGGGGCGGGGGGAGACCGCCGCTGGCGCCCGACCCTTCGGACGCGGCATCCTCCGAAGCGAAGGCGTTGATGTCGTCCTCCGTCCCGTCTTCCTTGTCAGGACCATAGGACCAGAGGTCGTACCCGCCGTCGCGTGTCTGGCTTTCGGCCCGATAACCCCAGGGCGTGCCCCATCGATCGTTCGGCAGCGGCGACTCGAGATACCCCTTCCACTTGGCCTGGTCCTCCTCGGACTGGATCGAGGCCTTGGTCCACAGCACCGCCAATCCCTCCTCGTCGGAGGGAACGCGATCGAAATCCAGTCGGAAGACCTTGATCGCGCTCTTGATGTTGTTCATGTCCACTTCGGCCAGCTTCAGCTTCGCGTCATCACGCCTTCCAAGCAGCGCAAAGCCGACCAGCCCTGACAGAGCCAGAATGATGGCGATCACGATCATGACCTCGATGATCGTGAACGCGCGGCGGGTCGCGACAGAACGCGACCGGGTGACGAATGCCTTTGAGACCACTCGCTGGGTCATGGCTCGTGATTCCTTTCTGAGCGATCCCTGACGCCCGAAGACAGAAGCCGACCCAGAGCGTCGGCACAACCGGCCTCGGGACCAGAATGATCCCGAGAGCTTTCTCGCGTCCGTGCGATCGGCGGCTAGTCCATACTAGCGAATCTGAACCGCGGTTGCAAGGGGTTTGCGCCAACTCCAGACGCCGCACCGGGATACGTGATTCGTCGGATGTTCACATCGCACACCCGAACGTGGCGGTGGATGATCACACCGGACGCATCACACCACCAATGCGCCGGCGACCTCGGCCAGGGTGGTCAGGCCCATTCTCACCTTCTCGTAACCGTCGTGCTTGAGCAGCGAGAGCGTCCCCTCCGCTCTCGCGCTCGACGCGATCGCAGAAGCGTTCGCCCGACGCATCACCAGCTCCCTGGTCGGCTCCGTGAAACGCAGCAGCTCATAGAGGCCCACCCGACCCCTGTAGCCCGTCTGGCGGCAGTTGCGGCATCCGGCCCCCCGCCTGAGCGTTGCACCCGCGGGATCAAAGTCCGACGGCACGTCCGCCGGCTCGGGCACGAACGGCTCGGCGCACTGCGAGCAGACGCGACGCACGAGCCGCTGCGCCATCACGCCCTCGACCGTCGAAGCGATCAGGAACGGCTCGACACCCATGTCCAGAAGGCGCGTGGCCGCGCTGGCGGCGTCGTTCGTGTGGAGCGTGCTGAACACCAGGTGTCCCGTGAGCGACGCCTGCACCGCCGTCTCGGCCGTTTCCTTGTCGCGGATCTCACCGATCATGACGACGTCGGGGTCGTGACGAAGGATCGCGCGCAGCCCCGCGGCAAAGTCCAGGCCGACCTTGTGGCTGACCTGGATCTGGTTCACGCCGGGCACGTGGTACTCGACAGGATCTTCGACCGTGATGACCTTCACCTCGTCCGACACGATCCGGTTGAGCGACGCATAGAGCGTCGTGCTCTTTCCGCTTCCCGTCGGGCCCGTGACGAGCAGGATGCCGTGCGGGCGATTGATCATCTCGTCCCAGGGAGCGAGCACGCCGGGGGGCATGCCGAGCTGGTCCAGCCCCATGAGCACCGCGGCCTTGGAGAGCACACGCAGCACAACGCCCTCGCCCGAGAGCATGGGGATCACGCTCACGCGCAGGTCGAACTCCAGGGGCGGCTGACCCGGGGCGCGATGCCTGAAGGTGATGCGTCCGTCCTGCGGCCTGCGTTTCTCGGCGATGTTGAGCGAGGCCATGATCTTGAGTCGGGAGACGATCGCGGCGCCGAACCGGTTGATCGTCGGAGGCACGTTCGCGCGCTGGAGCACGCCGTCGATGCGATAGCGCACGACGAGCTGCCCCTCGTACGGCTCCACGTGAACGTCGGTCGCACGCTCGCTGATCGCCTCCGAGAGCAGGTCGTTCACGAGCTTGATGACCGACGCTTCCTGCGCCTGCTCGATCTCGTCCTCAACGCCCTCGACGACGAGGCCGTCTTCCGCGCGACCCGCCATCTCGTGGAGCGTGTCGCCACCGACGCCGTAGTGCGTCCGGATGAAGCGACGCAGGTCCTCCTCATCGGCGAGGACAAGCTCGATCTGGCAACCGGCGACGAGGCGCAGCTCATCGAGCGACGACATCTCGAACGGGTCGGCCGTGGCAACCACGAGCGCACCGTCGCGCCGCTCAACCGGAGCGACCTGCTGCTTGAAGACCACGCGCGCCGGCAGGGCCGCGATGACGTCGGGATCGACGGACGCGGCCCCGAGGTCGACCACGGGCATCGCCAGCTGCTCGCCGATGACCTCCAGGACCTCGCGCCGCCCGACCAGCCCGAGGCGCACGATCGCACGATCCAGCCGCTCTCCCGACGCCCTGTGCTCCAGGGCGGCCTGATCGAGTTGCTCGCGCGTGATCAGACCGCGCTCGAGAAGGATGGCCGCGACGCCCATGCCCCCATCCTACCCGCATCCGAGCCGTCCCCCAACCAATCCCTCTTGCGCCCCTCGGGCGTACGATGGGGTATCGAGGCCATGCGCCCGCTGGAGAACCCGCCCATGACGACGCTCACCCCCGGCACCAAGTCCTCCGCCGTGACCCCCGCCGCATCCGGGCGCATCTTCAACTTCTCGGCCGGGCCGGGGTGCCTTCCCGAGGAGGTGCTGCGCCAGATCCAGGAAGACGTCTTCAACATCAAGGGCTCGGGCGTGGGCATCCTGGAGCACTCGCACCGGGCCAAGGTCTACGACCGGGTCCTCGCCGAGACGTTCGAGGACTTCCGCAAGATCTGCAATCTGCCGAGCAACTACCACGTGCTCTTCATGACCGGCGGCGCGACGAGCCAGAACTTCCTCGTTCCGGCGAACCTGAAGCCGCAGGACCAGACCGCGGACTACATCACCACCGGCTACTGGGCCGAGAAGAGTCTGGAGCAGGCGAAGGTGTACGGCGCGGTGCACGAGGCCTTCACGAGCAAGGACAAGAACCACTCGTACATCCCCACCGACGAGCAGATCAGGTACTCCGCCTCGCCCGCGTACGTCCACATGTGCTCGAACAACACGATCTTCGGCACGGAGTGGCACGAGATCGCGGGGGGCAAGAACACCTGGCGCGAGCGCATCCCCAAGGTCCCCGCGGGCGTTCCGCTCGTCTGCGACATGTCCAGCGACATCTACAGCCGCCCCGTTGACTTCACCAAGTACGGCCTGGTGTACGCGGGCGCTCAGAAGAATCTCGGCGCCGCCGGCACCACGGTCGTCGTCATCCGCGACGACCTTGCCTCAAAGAAGGTCCGCGAGCTCCCCTGGATGCTCAAGTACGAGACCTTCGCCAAGGATGAGAGCCGCCCGAACACGCCGCCGGTCTTCGCGATCTACGTCTGCGGCCTCGTCTTCAAGTGGATCCTGGCGCAGGCGCAGGGTGGCAGGCACTGTCTCGAGGTCATCCACGAGCGCAACATCAGGAAGGCCGGGCTGGTCTACGACGCGATCGACACCTCCGGCGGCTTCTGGAAGGGATGTGCCCATCCCCACGCTCGCAGTCTCATGAACGTCACCTTCAAGGCCCCGACCCCCGAGCTGGACGACAAGTTCTGCAAGGAGTCGACCGCCGCGGGACTCGACGCGATGAAGGGGCACCGCTCGGCGGGCGGCATGCGCGCCAGCATGTACAACGCGATGCCCGAGGCAGGGTGCAAGGCGCTCGCCGACTTCATGCGCGACTTCGCCAAGAAGAACGGCTGAGACCCGGAGGCCGCGACGCATGTCCACGTTCGACCGCACACGTCCCGGCGTCGTCCTCGGGCTTGTCTGCGCCGGCTTCGCGCTCGGCTCGCTCTGGATGCTGGTCGACGGCGTGCGCACCGGCGCCTGGCTGCAATCGGCGGCGGCGCTCCTCTCGCTCCCCTTCTTCCTCGTCGGCGCCGTCGGTGGTCTGCTCGGCCCCGATCGGCTCCCGGAGAAGAGCATGGCGGAACTCGTGGGCTGGCCGATGGTCGAACGCGCGCTGAATCGACCGATTCGCGAGTGGTTCACGCCCCGCTGAGCGCCGACCTGACCCGCGCGGCAACCTCGTCCACCGAGATCCGCTCCATCATCGCTCGCCCGGCCTGGTCGTCCTTGTGATCCAGGACCTCGCCCGGCTGGACGTGCTGGATCACGTCGCGCTCGCGCCGATACGGCCCGACCCGCGCGATCGAGGTCGGCCCGTAGAGCGCGACCATCGGACGCTCGAATCCGACCGCCATGTGGATGGCCGCGGAATCGTTGGCAACGACGACCGCCGCCCGCTCAACGACGGCCATCAGCTCCCCGACGCTTGTCTTCCCGATCAGGTCGAGCACGCGTTCATCCCGCGACGCCAGCTCGAGCAGGGGTCCGCACTGCTCTCGCTCGGACCTTGCGCCGACGATCGCGACACGTTCCATCCCCATCGCGAGCATCCGCTCGGCGAGTGCCGCGAACCGCTCCGCCGGCCATCGCTTCCCCGCCCATCGGCTGGTCGGCGCGAGCACGGCGGTTTGCGAAGCTCCGAGCGTCTGCGCCGCCCATTGCTTCCACGCCGGGAGCGAATAGAGACGCATGTCCGCGTCCGGCCTCACGCCCGCCCGCTCGACCAGCGCGAGCATGCGATCGACGGCGTGGACCTCGCGATCGACGCGGTGCCGCTCGTTGCATCCGAGCCACCCGAGTTCCTGCGCGTTCGCGTAACCCACCCGGCGCGGCGCCCCCGTCGCGAGCGCAAGCATCCCGCTGCGGAACAGCCCCTGTGCATCGACGACCATCTCGTACCGGCGCGCCCTGAGGCACTCCAGAAACTCCATCGTGCTCTCCAGCCGGATCCGCTTCAGGTCCTTGCCCAGTCTCCCTCGCTCGAAGGGCACCACGCCCGACAACGCCGGGTGCCCCACCACCGCGTCCGCGAACGTGTCCTGCACCAGCCAGTCGATCCGGGCCCCGGGAAACGCGCCGCGCAGCGACACCAGAACCGGGACCGAGCGGCAGACATCGCCCAGCGCACTCGGCCGGATGATCAGAATCGACTTGGGCGCTGCGTCGCTCTGCAAGAATCGCTGTCCATCGGCCCGCCAACCGATCCCCCGTGAAAGTGGGCCGACCACACCCCCAATAGTCCACAGGGTCCGCCCTGCAAACCATCAGGGCCACGTCACGATCGGCGGGCGCCCAGAACCGCCCTTCCCAAGTCTCCAGGAGGTCCATCCATGCGTCGCTCGATCATCGGAATCAGGCGTCGGTCCATCCTCGGCGCGGCGGCACTCGCCGGCACGCTCGGCCTCGCGCCCGTCTCCCCCGGCCTGGCCCTCGCCCAGGACGCGGGGGGCGTTCAGCCCTTCATCCTCTACGAGCACGCGCCGATGTCCGCGTGGCTCGTCGATGAGAAGGACGCCGGCGTCAAGCAGGCCCTCTCGATGATTCCGGCTCGACTCGCCGAACTCCCAGGCGAGATTCCGGACATGCCCCCGGAGATCGAGCCGATCGTCCAGCTGGCCCTCCGGACACTGGCTCAGCCCGCGCGACTCGCGATCACGTACAACCCCGACAACGCCGCCGGAGGGTTCTTCGGCTACGGATTGACGCTCAGCGTGCAGGCGAAGGACCAGGGGCACGCAACGCAGTTGCACGGCATCCTGCACGCCGCGCTCCTCGAGAAGTTCCAGGAGGAGGGCATGCCCGCGCCCGCCGACAGCATGCGCTTCAAGGGCATGCAGGACGTGCAGTTGCCCTTCGGCCTCATCTCCTATGGACCGCGTGAGTCGAAGGACGGCTGGCGATTCGAGCTGGTCGTCGGCGCCGTCGACAATCCCGACGCGGGATTCGACCGGTTGCCCCCGGCCCCGCAGGGCATGAACCCCATCATGCGGGGCTCGCTCCATCTCGCGGCGCTTACGCCCGGCATCAACATGGCCCGCACCATGGCGGGCAAGAACCTGCCGCCCGAGGGCGCCGAGATCATCAGCGGGCTTGAGAAGGCCGGCATCATCGGACCCGAGGCGATCGCGGTCGACTTCGTCACCGGCTACTCCGCAACGGACACGACCAGCATCGTGCGCGTCCGTGGTGCCGGCAAGTACGCCGACGAATGGCACATGACGAAGGAGCCCGTGAACGCGGCAGACCTTGCCATGGTCCCCGCCGACGCGACGATGATGTCCATCGCCAAGGGCGACCTCTCGGGGGTGTCGGCTCTGATCGACAATCTCGCCCAGCGCGGCGTGCCCGTGAACGACTTCCTCGGTGAGTTCAAGAACCACACCGGCGTCGACCTCCGCGCCGACATCATCGACTCGATCGGCGGCACGTGGGGCGCGTACATGTCCGACTCCACCGGTGGCGGCTCGCTCGGCTCCGGCGTGATCTTCGCGTCGCTCAAGGACCGCACCCGCGTGCTCGACGCCCACCGCAAGCTCGTCGCCACGGCCGGCAAGCACCTCGCCGAGCACGAGGAGGGCATGTACATCCGTCCCACGATCTGGAAGTCCGGCGACGTGGAGCTCATGTCCCTCCGCTTCCCCGGCCTGCCCGTGCCCCTTGAGATCACCTATGCCGTCGCGGGCGACTGGTTCGTCGCGGGACTGACGCCACAGGCCGTCCTCGCGGCGTCGGCGCAGGCGCTGGGCAAGTCCGGCCCGGGCATAGCCTCGAACCCGACTTTCGCCGGCGCGATGCCCAAGGGACGCAACCTCGCGAGCGTCACGTTCGTCGACACGCCGAGGGCGGCGAAGGCCGGGTATCCGTTCGTCAGCATGGCCGGCTCGGCGTTCGCCAACCTGGCCCGCTCGCCGAAGGGTGACCGCGACATCGGGCTGACCGTGCCGCTCTACGCCGACTTCATGAAGAACGTGAAGCCCACCACCCAGTTCTCATACTGGGACGGCGAGGACCTCGTCACCGAGAGCCACGCCGATCGCTCCATGCTCGTCAACGTCGCGGGCGCGATGGGCAGCGGTGGCGCCTTCTGGCCCCTCCTCATCGCGATTCCCGCGATCGCCGAGAGCGCCGACCGGGGCAGCTTCGGCCTGATCCCGTGGGACACCCACCGCTCGGGCAGCGCACGCCACACCGCGCTCGCCCTCCTCGAATCGCCCGAGATGATGCTCGATCCCGTGCGGCGCAGGACCACGCTCGCGATGATCGGCCTGGTCTGGAACCTCGACTGAGGGGTCCGGACGAGCAAAGCGACACTTCGCGGCTCAACACGATGGGCCTCCGCACGCGCGGAGGCCCATTTCATTCCTTGGTCTCGACCAGTTCCGCGCTGCCGGTTCGCCTACCCCTCGACGCCGATCTGCGTCATCGGCAGCAGCAGACCCAGCGCCACCACCACAACGACGCCCGCGATCGCCATGAGCATCAGCGGCTCGATCAGTCGCACCACGATCCCCAGCAGCCGGTCGATCCGCTTCTCGATCGTCTCGGCCACGCTCAGGAGCACCTTCTCGAGGTTGTTCGCCGACTCACCGACCGAGATCATCTCAACGATGTCGTCTGCGAAGAGGCCGCTCGCGGCGAGGGGCGGGGCCAGCTGCTCGCCCGCTCGCACCGCCTCGATGGCGCGATCGATGGCCTCTTCCATCAGGACGTTCCCCGCCGCCTCCTTGCTGATCGCCATGGCCTGGAGCATCGGCACGCCGTTCTCCAGCATGGTGCCGAGAAGGCGGCAGAACCTCGCCCCGGCGAGCGCCCGAACCAGCGGGCCGCCCACCGGCATGAACGTGACAAACTCCGTCGCTTTGCGCCGCACATCGGCACGCTTGGAGAGTCGCCAGGCGCCGACGCCCGCGAGCGCGAGCACCCCGAGGGTGTACGGCCCATACCCGGCCACCAGATCGCTGGTTCCGAGCACCAGGCGCGTGGGCAGGGGCAGCGTCGTCATCCGCTCAAAGACCGGCTTGAACATCGGAACGAAGACGCCGAAGACCACGCCGAGAATGATCACGCCGAACAGCACGAGCAGCACGGGGTAGATCATCGATCCGACCACCCGCCCGCGCAGCTCGGCCTGCGACAGGACGAAGCCGCCCAGGCGCGTGAAGACGCCCTCGAGGAACCCGCCCTTCTCGCCCGCCTTCACCATCGCGATGTGGATGCGGGGGAAGACGTCGGACCGCCTCGCCATCGACTCGGCCAGCTCGCCGCCCTCCGACACCGCGTCCGCCAGGTCCCGGTACACCGACGCGATCCTCGGCTGGCTCTTGCGCCCCGCGAGCAAACGCAACGACCGCATCAGCGGAACGCCCGCGTGCAGCAGATCGCCGATCTGCACGTAAGACTCGCCGAGCTTGCGGGCCGAGACCCGGCCCCGACGCGTCGATCGCTCGCGTGCCGGATTCACCGAGACCGGTGTCATGCGGCGCGACTCAAGCTCCGCGAGAACGGCCTGCTCCGACGCCGCCGACAGCATCCCGGTGATCCGCTCACCGGACGCCGAGAGCGCCGTGTACGAGAACGTGGGCATGCCGGGGTGCGCCAGGGAGCCGGGAGCGTCACTTGCTCGCGAGCAACTCGTCGATCTTAGCGATGACCTCGTCCGCGTCGGGCTTCACCCTCGGATTGAATCTCGCGACGACGTTTCCGCTCCGGTCCACAAGGAACTTGGTGAAGTTCCACTCCGGCTCGCCCCCGAGCGGCGGCGCCAGCGCCGTCAGTTGCTTGTACAGGTCGCACGCGTCCTTGCCCTTCACCGAGACCTTCTCGAACATCGGGAACGTCACGCCGTACTCGCTCTTGCAGAACGCCGCGATCTCCTCGCTGGTCCCCGGCTCCTGCCCCATGAAGTTGTTGGCCGGGAAGCCGAGCACCACGAACCCCGCGTCCTTCTTCGACTCGTACAGCTCCTCGAGCTGCTCGTACTGCTTCGTCAGCCCGCACTTGCTCGCAACGTTCACGATCAGCACGACCTTGCCCTTGTACGTCTCGAGCGACTCGCTCGTGCCGTCGAGCCGGTTCATCGTGTATCCGAGCACATAGGGCGAGGCCGGCTCGGCGACCGCGTCGGGCCCGCCCCGCCTGCTGGTCAGACCGAGCGCCGCAGGAATCGCCACGAGTGCCGCGAGCAGGCCGCCGACCTTTGTCCGCTTTGACATGATTCGTTCTCCTTGGCGTTGCGATCCGAAACGCCTTCGGCGTCGGCATCGACACGACCGAATCGACCCCTATCGTACCTCGTGATCACCCTCCGACGCACGGTGCGCCTGGCGATCGATCCCACGAACGCGTGCGGGCCTTTCCCCGACATTCGGACCGACGCCAACGGGTTCGGAGGCCGCCCCTCGATCGATGCATGGGGTGCGTACTTCGAGATCGAACTCGCCTGCCGGGGCGAAGCGGACCCCCAGACCGGGTATCTCATCAACATCAAGGACATCGACGAGGCCGTGCGCCGCACCGCCCTCCCGATCCTCCGGTCGGCCGCGGCGGAGCGCCGCCACCCCGTCGCGGTCCTCCCCCACCTCCTCCGCGCCGCCGAGGCCGCAGTCCCGCGACCCGTCCTCTCCCTCGCCCTCCGTATCACGCCGACCCACGCCATCCACGCGGAGACGCACATGCCCGGACGCGCCATCCTCACGCAGCGTTTCGAGTTCGCCGCGGCACACCGGCTGCACAGCCCGACCCTGAGCGACGAGGAGAACCGCCTCGTCTTCGGCAAGTGCAACAACCCGGCCGGGCACGGGCACAACTATGTCATCGAGCCGCGCGTGGAGATCGGCGTGCGCGACGATGGCGGCTCGATGTCCCTGCGCGAACTCGAAGCGATCGTCTCACGCTCGCTGATCGAGCCGTTCGACCACAAGCACCTGAACGTCGACACCGCGGAGTTTCGCGACGGATCCGGGCTGAATCCGACGGTCGAGAACATCGCCCGTGTCTTCTACCGCCTCCTCGCGCCGGAGATCGCCCGTGCCGGGAGCGACGCTCGTCTGGCGAGCATCAAGGTCTGGGAGACCGATCGAACCAGCGCCGAGTACGGCGAGCCCGCCTGACCTTCCGCGCGGGCATCGGACGCTTCGGAAAGGCGCGAAGGGCCTGGCGCACGATCGCTCGCGCGCCAGGCCCGACGAGAGAAGAGAGTTCCGATTCGGCGTCGTCGCTCACGCGGCCTTGCGCTTCTGACCCACCGTGCGCTGGGCCGGCATCGCACGCTCGTGCGCGTCATGCACGAGCGACTCCACCAGATCCAGCGGGTTGCTCGCCCAGAGATCGGCGCCGATCTCCTCCGCAAGCCCGTCGGCGCGATTGAACACGCCGCCGCCGACGACGATCTGCGTCTTCCTCGCGGCACCGATCTCGTTCAGCGAGTCGATGACCGAGCGGATCTCCGGCAGGTCCGAGGGGGCGCTGGCGAACATCAGCAGCACATCCGGCTGGTTGTTGTTGACATACGACATGACCTCGTCGAACGGCACACCGCCGCCCGCGAACGTCACCTGGAACCCGGAGGACTCGAGCAGGTCCACGGCCATCTGAGCGCCGAGGTCGTCCGCGTCCGAGGGGCCGCTCAACGCCAGGATCGTGCGCCCGGTGTTCTGGCCCGTCAGACGCAGACGCTGCGCCGCCTGGTCCGTGAGCACACGAAGCAGGCGCGTCGCAAAGTGGTACGACAGCTTGCTCAACTGGTCGGAGCGGTGCAGACGCTCGACCATCTCGTACGTCGGCCAGAAGAGGTCCGTGATCAGTGCGTGCGACGGCGCGTTCGCCCGGCTCGCCTCCGCAACGATCGCACGCGACGCCGGGCGATCACCGTTCACCAACGCCTCAAAGAACCGCTCGATCAACGCTTCCTGGCTGCTCATGGCTCGTCAACTCCAGTCGGATCTCGCCCTGTCTTGCGGCTCCGCCGTCATCCGGGCCATACTCGTGAGGGGCGGCTTCGATCCTCCGAACGCCGGCGTGCACACGCACCACGCGGGTTCTCTATCGAGTCTCCCGATCGCATCCGCACACACGCGACAACTTTCCTGCGAAGGCCCGACCGAACTTGCGCGGCGCCTCCCGCGTCCCATAACGCTCGCGCGAACGCCGCGTGTTCTCGGGCCTGAAAGTCCCCGGCCGCTCCCCATCACGAGGGGCGCACCGCGCGGCACCTGCGTGTCAACCCGAGTTCATTCCTCATTCGACTCCGCGGGATGCGCAACGCCCGCGCGTCTCAGGACGGCGCGCCGCGCACGAAGCCCCGATAACACGCCGCGACGCCGAACGTCAGCGATTCAACACGCACGTCCGAGAACCCCGCGCGCTCGATCGCCCGGACCATTTCTTCTCGAGTCATGAATGTCCCGACGGATCGGGGCAGGTACCGGTACGCCCCGGATCGATCTCCGGAGAGCAGGGTCGCCGTCAGCGGCATGATCCGCTGGGTGTACAAGTTGTTGACGACCCGCACCAGCGGATTGCGGGGGCGGTCGAACTCCAGCACCACCAGCCGCCCGCCCGGTCTGAGCACGCGCCGAAACTCCGCGAGCGCACCCGCGGGCGACGCGACATTCCGTATTCCGAACGCGATCGAGACAACGTCAAAGGAGGCATCGGGGAACTGGAGCGCCATCGCGTCCGCCTCGACGTACTCGATCCGCGCCTTTCCCCCGGCGGCGATCTGCTTCTTCCGAGCCAGTTCGAGCATCTGGGGCGTGAAATCGCCCCCCACCACGCGCCGCGCCTCCGTGGCGCCGAACATCGCCGTCAGGTCGCCCGTTCCGCAGGCCATGTCGAGGACGTCGTCCCCCGGTCGGACCGACGCCGCCCGGACGGCCCGCCCGCGCCACGCCTGGTCGATCCCGAAGGAGTGGAGCCGATTGTTCAGGTCATAGGAGCCGGCGATCGCGCCGAACATCCCTCGGACCCGCTCGGGCTTGTCGGCCCGCCCGTGCGGATCGGCCAGTTCGTTCTCTCCCCAGAGGGGCTTGGGGGCTTGTTCATTCGGGCTGGGCGCGCCGCCCCCCGGGCTGATACTCTTTTGTTCATCGGTCGCAACGGGTCCGGTCGCGGGCATGCTCGGCGAATCGTAGCGCAGGCCCGATCGGATTCGTGACAGGAGAGCCACGCATGGGCCGTCTACGCCTTCCGCTCCTCGCCGCCTCCATTGGCGCTCTCTCGCTCGGTCTTGGCGCGTGCTCCGTCAACCCGACCACGGGCCGCAGCCAGTTCAATGTGCTGTCCATGAGCCAGGAAGTCGCGATGGGCGAGGAGGCCAAGTCGCAGCTCACCGCCGAGTACGGCGGCTCGATCACGGACGCGAGACTGAACGCGTACGTCTCCGGCATCGGCAACGCGCTCGCCGCGCAGACAGAGGGCGACTACCCGAACCTGCCCTGGGAGTTCACCCTCCTGGACTCGGACGTCATCAACGCCTTCGCGCTCCCCGGCGGCAAGGTCTTCATGTCGCGCGGCCTGGCGGAGAAGCTCACGACCGAGGCCGAGCTCGCTGCGGTTCTCGGGCACGAGGTCGGCCACGTGACCGCGCGCCACTCCGGCCAGCGCGTCAGCCAGTCGCTCGTGGTCACGGGCCTGGTGATCGGGGCCGGCGTTGCCGCAAGCCAGTCCGACAGCGACATGGCCAAGATCGGAGTTCCCATTCTCGTGGGCGCCGGGGGCCAGGGCTACCTCCTGAAGTTCGGGCGCTCGCAGGAACTGGAGGCCGACGCGCTGGGCGTCCGCTACATGGTGAAGATAGGTTACGACCCGCTCGGTGCCCGCATGGTGCAGGAAGTCCTCGCACGCGAGGGAGGGAAGGGCAAGCAGCCCGAGTTCCTCTCGACCCACCCTTACCCCGAGTCACGCATCGAGCAGATCAACAACCTTCTCAAGGGTGAGTACGCGTACACGCAGAACAACCCCGACTACCAGCTCTTCGCCGATCGATACAAGGCCGAGTTCCTCGACCCGATCGCGCGCGTGAAGGCCCAGACGAACGCGGACGCACGCAAGGACGCCCAGGTCGCTGCCGCCGCCCTTTCAGGACGCCTCGGCGCCGCATTCGCGCCGGGATCGATCCAGACCGCGCCGCGGGCGCAGAACGGCCGACTCATGATCACGGGCGTCGCGGCGCACGACCCCGGCTCTTGGTGCGCCCATTGCGCGACTCGCACGCCGGACCCATCGACGGGTCCCTGATCACGACGCTTCGTCCGCGCGCGCAGCCGCCAAGCCCGAAGCCGCGGCGCGGGCCGACCAGAGCGAAACGACACGAGCGAGCCAACAAGAGCGAGAACGAGCAGCGAGTAAGTGGAGCGGAGGAGACTCGAACTCCCAACTTCCAGCTTGCAAAGCTGGCACTCTACCAATTGAGTTACCGCCCCGACGGTCGAACTGTATTCCGCGCGCCGGCTCTCAGGGTGCCGGAGGAGGCGGAAGTGGAGGCGCCTCGAGCTTCGCGGTGCGGCTTGTGCGCACCTTGCCGAACATGCGCTTGGCCGGCAGCTGCGTCGGCACGATGCCGCCGGGGAACTTGGCCGCCAGTTTCTCCTGGTCCACCTGCTGAGCCGCGGCGGCGGCGCCGGCCGGCGGCGGCGCGGGTGTCGCGTAGCGATTGAACTTCTGCGACCGGATCTGTCGGAGCTGCTCGTCCTGCTCGCGCTGCTGGCGATATCCGTCGGGGACCGGTCCGGGCTGGAAATCCGGGTAGTCGAGCTTTGGGATCTCGGTGTTGATCAGGTGCTCGATCTGGGTCAGGAGCTCGCCCTGCTCCGGGGTGACGAGCGACCAGGCGACGCCCTGCTTTCCGGCGCGCGCGGTGCGCCCGATGCGATGGACATAGATGTCGGGGTCTTCGGGCAGGTCGTAGTTGATGACGTGCGTGATGCCATCGACATCGATGCCGCGCGAGGCGAGGTCCGAGGCGATCAGCACCTCGAGCTTCCCGCTCTTGAGCTGGGCCATGACCGCGTTGCGCTTGCTCTGGGGAAGGTCGCCGTGGATGGCGTGGGCCTCGATGTCCTTGCGCGCCAGGTACTGCACCAGCTCGTCGCACGTCCGCTTGAGGCGGCAGAAGACGACGGTCAGCGCGGGTTCCTCGTGCGTGAGGAGGTGAGCGAGCAGCCGCTTCTTGTCCCACGGCTGGACGCTCAGATAGTGCTGCTGAACGAGCGAGACCGTCAGCGAGCCGGACGACGTGACGATCTTCTCCGGATCGCGCATGTGACGACGCGCCAGTTCCTCGATTTCTTTCGAGATGGTCGCCGACACGAACATCGTCTGCCGGTCGGTCGGGCACATCTTGAGGATCTTGCGGATGTCGTCGCGGAAGCCGATGTCGAACATCCGATCGACCTCGTCGAGCACGGCGAACCTGACGTTGTGCAGGCGCATGTGCCCGCGCTCGACCATGTCGATCACACGCCCCGGCGTGCCGACGATGATCTCCGGGTTCTTCGCCAGTCGCGCCGCCTGCTGGCGGATCGGCTTGCCCCCGTACACCGTCACCGCGCTCAGCCCCGTGTACCGCCCGAAGTTGGCCAGATCGTTGTGGATCTGCACCGCCAGCTCACGCGTCGGCCCGAGGATCAACGCCTGGAACGGCTCGCCCGGCACACACATGTTGAGCAGGGGCAGCCCGAACGCCGCCGTCTTGCCCGTTCCCGTCTTTGCCTGCCCCAGCACGTCCCGGCCGGTGAGTGCGACGGGAACCAGCTGCGCCTGGATCCGCGTCGGGTGCCGGAATCCGAGCCCCTTGATCGCGCGCTGGATCGGCTCTTTCAGCCCCAGCTGCTCGAACGTCATCTCGGTGTCGAAGATCTCCGGCGAGAGCGGCTTGTGCTCCGGCACAACCGGGTCCGGCTCGTCAAGGTCGGGATCGTGGTCGTGCACCACCTCGCTCGTATCGCCTGGGACCATCGCGCCGAGCGTGATGTCCTCGTTCGAAGCCGTGATCGGACGGTCGTCATCAAAGTCCGAGCCGCCTCGCCCGCGTCCCCGGCCACGCCGTCGCCCGCCCCCTCCACCGCCCCCACCGCCGCGATCGCCACCCCTGTCGCTCCGGGGCCCTCGGTCGCCCCGTCGATCGGGCTGGCCGCGATCCGTGGACCCGTGCGAGCCCTCGCCGCTCGGGCGCGCGTGCCCCGGTTCAGTTCCGGTTCCCCCGTGTCCCTGCGACTGGCCCTGGTGCGAACCCTCCGCTCCGACGCCGTCCGGACCGGTGCGCCCCTTGGAGCGCCCGCGCCTGCGCCGACGCTTCTTGCGTGGGGCGCCGTCGCCGGAGGGCGCGCCGGAATCGCCGCGCGGCTCACTGGGGCCGCCGCCGTCGCCGGACGTGTGGTTGGAGTCGAAGTCTGATGAGGAGAACGAGGGCGTGGCGTCGTCGGGCATGAGGGAAGTCTGCTCGGGTCGTAAACTCGTGGCCGGGACGCCCGACTGGGCGCGCCGAATGCGGCCATGCCGAACCCGTAGGCCCGACCACCAATCTTATGCCGAATCAAGCTCGGATGCGCTCACCGCACGCCCGGTTCCGGGAGCGACGCTGAAAGTGGCCTGGGTCGAAGCGGATACGGAGCCGCGTCCATGAGCGTCACCGACCGCACAACCGGGGGCTCGTCCGGCTTGCCCGAGGCATCCACCGCCACGGAGGCTAACGCCTTGATGACCTCGGATCCCGACGTCGCCTCCGCGAAGGACGTGTACCGCCCGTCGAGGTGTCTGGTCCCCTCGCGGCTCAGGCAGATGAACACCTGCGAGCCGCCCGTGTTCGGATCGGTCGCCCGCGCCATCGAGAGAACGCCAAAGTCGTGCGGCAGCGTCGACGGCTCGAGGTCGATCGAATAGCCCGGACCCCCGTTGCCGCTCGCCGTCGGATCACCGAACTGGATCACGAATGGCGATCCGTCAGCCCGAACCGGCACGATCCGATGCACGCGGATGTCCGTGTAGAACCCGCCCCTGGCCAGGTCCAGGAAGTTCCACGCGGTGTTCGGCGCGGCGTCCGGCCGAAGCGAGAACCGGATCTCCCCCAGCGTTGTCTGCACCACGGCGACCTGATCGACGTACGCGCGGATTCCGGTGTACGCCGACTCCTCCGCCGGACCGAAAACCACCACCCCCTCGCGCCCATCGAACGACGGACGCCCGGTCTTCGGGTCCATGAACCACGGCGCGTTCGTCGCCGGATTCAGGAGCATCGCCGGCTTCGGCTCGATCATCGGCTGCAGCACGAGCGCCGCGCCCACCGGCGTCTCACCGACAAACAGCTGTGCATAGAGCACCCGCGGCGACGAAGCCCGCCACAGAATCGGAAAGTGCGCACCGAGGTCGACCCGCCCCGCCTCCACGGCCGACGAGCCCACCACCGAACCGGTCACCGGCTCGAGCAGTCGGATCGAGGGCGAACCGTCCGCTCCCTCCGGCACCTCAACGACGATCGGCAGCGGCCGATCCACCCCGTTGTAAAGACGCACCGGTGCGAGCTGCGCCTCGGCCGCGCACAGCACTCCCAAGGAGAGCCCGACCGCGCCGAGCAGGCGATGCCACGCGTGCGAGAGGCAGTTCTTCATATGGATCAGCGTAGCGGACCGCGGCGAGCACGACCCGATTATCCGGGGCCGCCCGGCTCCGCGTTCGACGTCGAGTTGTCGAGGTGCTCCCAGGCGGATCGCATCGCCGCGGCACTCTCGTCGTCGTCTTCCGATTCCGGCAACAGACTCCGGAACGAGCCGGCGACGTCGGAGAACCAAACGATCGCAAGATCGGCCCGGAGCACATTGGCGCCGAACCTGTGATTGAAGTCCATCTGGGTCCGCATGCCGTCAGCCGCCAGAGCGGAACGGGCCGGCTCAATCTGGAACAGCTTGGTCTGGCCGTTGGGACCGATGCCGCGGTACTGGAAGTTCCCGACGATCTCGCCGGCCTCACCCTTCCACAGCCGCGCATACTTCGTGAAGGGATGGTTGCCGGTGTGCGACGGGCAATAGAACACCGGGGGCGCCGGCAGGTACTCACCCTCGAACAGCAGCCCCAGACCGTCCCACAGCCGGGCGCTCGACTCGTCTTCTCGCAGATCGGCGTTCTCGTGCGTGCGCAGCACGATCGTGTCGGCCAGATACCCGTCCTCATCGCGTGAGCCGGAGTTCACGAACACCGAGTGCGGGATGTGCTGACGCGAATCGTCCGCGTACATCGCGATCGCCAGACCGATCTGTCGCTCGTTCGAAGAGCAGACGATTCGGCGGGCGGTCTCCTTCGCCTGGTGCATGCCCGGAACGAGCACGCCGATCAGCAGCGCGACGACCGCAAGGGTCACCAGCACGTCGATCATCGAGAAGCCGCGCGCCGAGCGATGCACCCCGGAGCCCTCCGCGAGGGAATACCCCCGAGCAATACGCGCCGCGCACCGCCAAGATCCGCACAAGTTGCCGATGCCACGAGGTCGCATCCGGCCTCTCCGCACGCCCCGGAACAGCACCGGGGCTGCGCCATGTTAATGGGAGATCAAGGCGTTCGCAAGCCGGAATCGTCCAATCCGCGACACTTGAGCCACTGTTCCTATCACACTCCGAACGTGCTCGCCCAAAATGTGACCCATTCCCGTGGACAACCACTCCAACGAGGCATCCCTTTGAGCCCGTTCGCGTATAGACCCAGGCCACGACGGGCCGATCGCGGAGTTGCCGTCGAGGAGCGTGGGGTCATGGCGGATAGACGAGAACATGACGACGCGGACCTGGACCTGATGAGGCGTGTGGCCTCGAACGAGGAGACCGCCGTCGCGGAGCTGTACGACCGATTCGGGTCGCTGGTGTTCAGAATGGCCTTCCAGGCGATGCCAACCCGAGCCGAAGCCGAAGACGCCGTGCAGGAGGTCTTTGTCCGGCTGTGGCGCACCGCCGGTCGCTACGACCCCAAGCGTGCGGCGCTGGTCACTTGGGTCATGCTCATCTCCCGCAGGCACCTTGTGGATAAGTTGCGTCGGTCGCGCGCACGGGTTCGTGCGGGCACGCTGGACGAGAGCCAGTCGGGGGTTGCCGGGGCTTTCGAGGTCGCGATTTCGAGTCCCGAGCGACAGGAACAGTTTGCATCGCTCATGAAAAAGATCGAAACTCTGCCTGAGCTGCAGCGGACCGTGGTGGTTCGTGCCTATCTCGGAGGTCAGACGCTCAGGCAGATCGGTGAAGAACTTGGAACGCCGCTGGGGACCGTGAAGTCGGCGCTGAGCCGGGCACTGGTGCGGCTCAGGGAACGGGTGAATGAGGAGCCGGTGGCATGAAGACGTATGAACTGATCGAGATGTCGCTGCTTGACGCCTACGGCCTCCTGGACGATCAGGAACGTGAGACGTTCGAGCGCGCCTTCGCTGCCGCCGCGCCAGCCGTGCAGGCCCAGGTCCGGCGCGAGCAGACGCGGTTCGCGTCGATGGACATGCTCCTTCCCGACGTGAACGCCCCCATCGATCTCCGCGCCCGCGTCCTGGAACGCGTGCGGAAGGCGATCGCCGCCCAGGACCAGGGCGCGGTGCGCCACGCCGCGCCGGGCGTCCCCGCCATCACCGGCAGCCGGCGCGTCTCGGCTGTGTGGCGAGCCGGCGCCCTGGCGTGCGCCGCGGCGGCCGTCGTCTTCGCCGTCACCACCATCGACATGCGCGTCAAGTACGACCAGCTCGCCTCCGCGATCCAGAACGATCGCCTGCTGGCCGAGCTGCTCGCCGGCTCCGATCGTTCGGACCTCCGCGATCTTCTCTTCGACGCCAAGACCGAGCGCGTCGTCTTCTCCTCGACCGATCCCGCCCTCGCCGGCGAGGCCTCCCTCTGGACCAATCCCGACTGGGACGACAGCCGCCTTTTCTATCTCAATCTCCCGCGCCAGACCGGAAACGCATACAAGCTCGCCCTCATCGACGACGCGGGCAACATCGTCAGCGTCGTCGCCGAGTTCGACTCCAGCGGCGGACTCATGACCCGCACGATCCCCTCCACTGGCGCCGCCCAGAAGCTCGCGATCGTCGGCCCCGGTGCCGCCGGCTCCGAGACGACCCTCATGGTCGCCAAGCCCCGCCCGAAGGCGTGATCAAGCCGCACATCCCAAAGAGACCATGCACCGGGAGGACGCGAGAGCGTCCTCCTGTCTCCTTTGTCGAGCGAGATCGTGCGACTCAGGCGCCCGGACGCGCCGGTGCCTGCCACCTGCGCTCGTCCATCAAGCCCTCGAACTCGTCGTGACGCTCCACCGAGGCCTTCGCCTCGTACAGCTTTCGCCACAGGATCCACGCACACACCGTCGAGAGCAGCGTGAGAATGCCCGCGATCCCCGCGGCATAGAAGACCCGCTCGTCGTGCAGCGGCGCCGGGTCCGGCGCCCCGGTGCTCGCCACGATCGTCGTTGAGCCGTCGACCCGCCGCTCCCTCGCCGTGTTCGCCTGGCGGACAACCGTGGCGACCAGCGTGTCCAACTCGCGGGCTGTCTTTGCCTCACCCACGCCGCGCAGCTCCAGATCGAGCGTCCCCGGCTCGCGCGACATGAAGGAGAAGTCCGCGTCGAGCCGCAGCTTGAGCGCGGGAACCGTCGCGAGTGAGGCGATGCCGCGTTGCTTCATCCGCTCCGCCACGACCTCGAGCGTCCGAGGATCGGAGAGAAGCTCCTCGTGGTACCGCTGCCACTCCTCGAGCTCGGCCTGGGAGAGCGGGCGTCCGCCGGCGTCCGCCTCGATGCGGGACGAGACCGCGTACACCGCCGGCGCGACCTTCTGGGCCGCGAGCCAGCCAAGACCCGAGAAGATAAGCAGCGTCATGGCGACATAGAACACCGCCGCGACCGCGCCGGCCCTGGCCTGACGCGATCGGGACCTGCGCTTGGCTTCGTCCACGAGCTTCTTCGCCGCGATGACCTCGGACCGCTGCGAGAGGATCTGCTCCACCTGCGCGAAGCGATCGCGCACGGCGTCGCTTGCTCTCTTCACCTTGTCCGACTGCGCACGAAGCAGCTTCCGCTGGCGCGAGAGCCGCTCGCGCCGGAGCACGACCCGCTCGTCCGGTTCGACGGCGCCCGACCCGCTCCCGTCCGCGGCCTTGGCGCGTGCCTCTGCCAGTTCCTCGGCGAGGGTCCGAGCGAAGGCACGCAGCTTCTCCGCCTCGGCCCGCGCTCTGCCCTCCGACTCCTGTGCCGCACGCAGCGCCTCCAGGGCCTGCACGCCGCCCTCATCGACGCCCTCGCCGGCGGACTCCCGCGCCGTCGCGAGTTCCCCCTCGACGTGCGCGATGTGCGCGAGGTACTCGTCGCACTGACGCCTCGCCTCCGCGAGCGACGCCGCCGCCTTCTCGGCGTCCGCGCGGAGTGACGCCGCTTCCGCAGTCCGGGCGGCAACCTCCGCCTCGAGCGACTGCACACGCTCACGCAGCGCCGCGACGTCCGCGCGGCCCTCGGCGTCGGCGCCGGCCTTCTGCCTCAGCGACGCGATCTGAGCGCGCAGCGTCTTCAGCTCCTCATTCCGGGACACCACCACCCTCGCCTGCTCCGACGCCTCAGCCGCCAATCGATCAACCCGGCTCGTTGCGGCCTCTGCCGCACGACCAGCCTCCTCGGCGAGCGACCGGGCCGCATCCAGGTCGGCTCGCATGGACACGATCGCCCGATCACGCTCAGCAACGGCCTCGCGAAGGGCGTCGGCTTCCGCCGAGTCCCTGGCCCGCTCCTGCAGCGCCCGGATCTCCGCCCTCGCCGACGCGATCTCCGCAGCCAGCTCGTTCGCCCTCGACTCGTGCGCCGACGCCCGCTTCTGCGCCTCGGCGAGCAGTTCGCTCACCTCCGTCGCGCGATGCTCCATCCGCTCCTCGGCCACACGGAACGCCGCGGCCTTCTCCGCGAGCGCCCGCTCCATCTTGGCCCGGCGCTGCTCGGCCTCGGCAACCGCCCTCTCCGACGCGCTCACACGCTCGCTGACGCTCGTCTCGAGCGCTGAGATCCGTTCGAGCTCTTCATCCAACTCGGCACGCTGGGACGCCAAGTCGCGCTGCGCCGATTCAACCTCCTCGCGCAGGCGAGACGACTCCTCAACCCGGGCCGCCAGCTCGGCTCGGTGGGACTCGATCTCGCGCATGATCGATTCGGCCCGAGCCGCGGCCTCCCTGGCTTCATGCTCGCGCGCGGCCACGGCAGCCTCGCGCGCGGCCAACGCCTCCTCGAGCGCACGCCGCTGCGCCTCCGCGTCACGCAGCCCGGCCAGCTGGCGCTCCACGTCCGCGATCAGCGACATCAGGCCCGCCGACGAGGTCGGCGCCTGTCCGACGCCCGGAACAGATTGGTCTGGCTGCGTGCCGCCCGGCATGGGGTCTCCCCAAACAAATTCCTATCTTGCAGGCCTCCGCCCACCGATCGGACGCTTATCGGCACGGAATCCCCGCAACTCGACCCCGGTTGCGGGAACTCCTTGCTAGAGTGGTCGATACAACAGGAGTGCCCACGAACGGGCACGCCATGAAGGAGATTGCTATGCGCAGAGGTTCCGTGCTCAAGATCGCGGCGGTTGGTGTCGTCGGCCTCGCCGCTGCCGGTGTGTTCGGCTACAAGGCCGTCACGGGCAAGTGTCTTCTCACCGGCACGTGCGAGAGCACCGCCGCGAATCAGGCCGTCGTGACGCCCGTCGCCGCGACCGGCTCTCAGGACGAGCCGTGCCCCATGGGATGCTCCGAGTCCAAGGACGCGAGCGTCCAGACCGTCGCCCACACCCATGAGTCCGAGTGCGCCGACAAGGCCGCCGAGTGCGCCGACAAGGCCGCAACATGCACCGAAATGTCCGCCGAGTGCGCCGACAAGGCCACCGAGTGCGCCGACAAGGCCACCGACTGCGCCGAGGACTGCAACGCCGAGACCTGCGACAAGCCCGATTGCTGCAAGAAGGCCGCCAAGAGCGACGCGACCGAGAAGGTCGGCGGCTGAACCGTCGCGCTCAGCGCGTCGGCTCAGGATCTTCAGGCACATGACAAAGGGCCGTCCCGCCAGGGTCGGCCCTTTCCTTTCGCGCACATCCGCGACTCATGAGATCAGAACGTGAGCCGGCCCTCGACGCCGATGAACAGACTCGGATCGACGTCCGCGTCCGTCACCTCGTCGCCGTCGTCGTTGCGGAACTCGTACTCGTTGTACACGAACGCGCCGACCCGCCCGATCAGCGTCAGATTGTCCATCGCCCGCCATCTCGCGCTGAACGCGACCGGCACCCGCGTGTCCTCCATCGCGCCGCCGGGAATCGCGTTGTCCTCGTCAAGCCGGTAGTCGCGGGTCGTGTACCACGCCTCGGCCGCGAGCGTCAGTCGCTCCATCGCTTTGTATCGGATCGCCAGGCCCGGCTTCTCCTCGTTCGAGAGGGACCAGCGGTCGTTGATCTGCCAGTCGATCGTCAGCGCGGGAATGAAGATCGGGTCGTCCTCGAGCCGCGACCCGACGATGAACCCGAAGCCGAGCGTGAGCCGGTCGTTGACGCGCCGGTTCGCCGCGAACAGCCCGCCCCCGGTGAACCCGTCTCCCAGGTCGGCCCCCTCCTCAACGCTCCATCGCAGGATGGCCCCGCCGATGAATCGCCAGTCGTCGTTCGGGCTGAAGGAGATCGTGGGCGTGAGCGAGTACATGGCCCCGTCGTCGAAGGGGTCGCCAAGGCCCGCGACCGTCTCGAAGTCATCGAAGTCGTAGAACGAGTACTCCGCGCCGAACTTCAGTCCCAGCCCGATCTTGTCCGTGGCGCGATAGCGCAACCCAAGATCGGCGCCCACTCGCGTCGTCGACACGCTGCCCTCCGAGTCGTCGATGTCCGCCTCGAAGCCGAACTCACTCCGCGCATCCAGGGAGAACGTCAGACGCGACGGCTCCGACGCCGCGCCGTCGCTCGGCGCCTGCGCACCGGCGAACGCACCGCAGCATGACACCGCGGCGACTGCAAGGATCGGACGGAAAGCGGCCTCGTTCCGGGTGAAGGTCATGCGCGTGCTCCGTCGGGCGGTCATCGCCCGTGACGGGCGGACTGTATCCGTGCACGCCATCGCCGGCCGAAATCGGGCTCGCCGCTCGCTCACCACGGCCGCAGCGTCATGTCCCGCTCGATCACCTCCGGCGAACCGAAGTGGGACTCGAACTCGGCCCGCAGCTGCGCCGCCGTGCGCGGACCGGGAACGTCCGTCGCGAGCGATTCCATGAAGTCTTCCAGCTGACGCGCGCGATGACGGGACAGATAGCGAACCAACGCGGCGCTCGATCGATACGCGGCCCCCGCCGAGCCCGGCTCCTCTCGAGGAGGCGTGCTCATCGCCACCAGCGCCCCGATCGGAACGGTCTCCCCCGGCCTCTCCCTCGCGTCGTGATATGCCTCTCGCACGCTCGGATTGGGCCGATCGGGCGCGACCGGCGCCACCGACGTCCCGGACGGCTCGAACGCTCCGGCCAGTCCCTCGCTCAGCCAGAGTGGCTGCGTCCGCCGGCGCGTCTGCGCACCGGTCCTGAACGCCACCATGTGCACCGCCTCGTGAACGCATCGCCCCACAAGATCGTCCGCCGAGCCCTCGGCCCGGGCGTAGAGCGCCATCCGCTCCTTCGAAGGGGAGTAGTGCCCCCCGACTCCCGTCGCGTCCAGCCCGTCCTGCTCGCGCGCGAATCGGACGTAGCCTTCTCGCGATGCGAACAGCACGCAGAGGTGCTTCGTCGGCTCGGGCGCATGGCTGACTCCCGCTCGCTCCGCCCATCGCAGGAACTCGGCGCGGGTCCGCTCGATCGTTCCCAGGCGCGCGTTCACGAGCGCCGTCGTCGCGTCGGAGAGCATCACCACGTTCTCGCTCTCGAATCGCGCGAATCCGGGGCCGAGCACGCGCGAGAGCGCCCCGATCGCCGCCTCGTCCGTCGGCGCAGACCGGCCGTCGCGCCGTGAACGCAGCTCCTCAGCCGCCGCTGCGCGCGTCGCGCGATCGAGCAGCATGGATCGCAGCGAGTCATCGCTCGCCCGCGTCGCGTGGCTGCCGGTCGGCGTGCCGGAAACCCGACGGGCCGATCGCGGTTCGATCGCATCATCGCCGCTCGGCGAGGGTGCCCTTCCGCGGTCTTCCGGCACACCCCCCCTGTGCTCCACGTGCGCCGGCATCCTGAACGGGGGCGTGGCACCCGCCGCTGGACCGACCAGGACCGGCAGGACCGCACACATGCCCAGGATGACGCCCGCGCGCAGCACCACCAAGGCATCGGCCAGCCGATCCGCATCGCCGAACCCGGCCAGCCCGCCGCCGTGCCATTCGACCGCGACAGCCCGCTCAGACGTCAGGCGCGGCACCGACGCCGCGCTCCGTCGAAGGCCCCATCACGCTCTGGCTCACGCCTGATCAATCGTTGTGATGCTCGACCGGGAATGCCTCCGGCGAGAAGCGTCCGTTGATGGACGCCCCGCCCGGCAGCGCCGCGAAGAGCTCGATCGAGATCTGCGAGATCGGGATCGGCATCCCCTCGATCTGAGGCGTCGGCGCGGGCGTCATCGACGCGATCACCATGACGGGTGTCCCGTCCGGCACGTGCTCCAGGGGCTTGCTCAGCGCCGGATCGCTGCCCGCCATCTCGACCATGGCCGTGTGGGCCGGGTGCTTGTACCACGTCCGCGCCGACTCCGCGTCCTTGAACCACGCGAAGATCATGCTCTTTCCGCTCTGCGAGCGTGCAAGCTCCACGCCCAGGCATCCGTCCACGCTCTTCAGACCATCAACGATCTGCCGGAGCATGTCCTGAGGATTGAACGGCGCGCCGGGCTGCCCGGGGGCCTGCGCCGGGGGCTGAGCGGGCGCCTGCGCCGGGGGCTGGCCCGCGAGGACGACCGTGCCCGCAACGCACGCAAGGAGTGCTGCCGAAACCAGGGCGAGTCGGGATGACGTGTTCATGTACGTGAATCTCCGGAAACTCATGCGCAGGGCGCGCGATCATTCGTGGCTCGGGAACGCGACGCGGCGCTCCCCTCTCAGAGCATCGTACCGCGCGCCGTCGCACCATGGTGTGAACCGATCTCGATCCGCGCGTACCCTCGCCCATGGTGACGCCCGCCGAACGCCAGGGCCATCTCGACCTGGCTCTCCAACTCACCCAGATTCCCACCGCTGCGGGACGCGAGTCTCGCGTCATCCGCTGGCTTTCGGACTGGGTGAGCGCCCGACCCGACCTTGCTCTGGCCAAGGACGGAGCGGGGAACCTCTCGGTCTCGATCCGCGGCGCAGAGGGCGCCCGCCCGCCCGTCTATCTCACGGCGCACATGGACCACCCCGCCTTCGTCGTTGAGCGCCTCATCGCGCCCACGACGCTCGAACTGTCGTTCCGAGGCGGCGTCATGGACGACTACTTCAAGGACGCCCGCGTCCTCCTCTGGCCCGGCACGGACCAGGGCCACGCCGCGAGCGAACCCTCGCCCATCCGGGGCGTCCTGATCGGACTCTCGCCCACACCCGGCGCGTACAACAAGCACTACCTCTGCGAACTCGACGCGGCACACGACGACATCGCGCTCGGCGACGTCGCCACGTGGGACGTCGGCCCCGGCGCTGTCGAAGAGGGCCTGATCAAGACCGTGGTGTGCGACGATCTGGCCGCCCTCGCCGCGTCGCTCTGCGCCTTCGACAAGGTCCGTCAGCTCCGAGCCGCCGGCGAGCGCACGGAGGACGTGCGCCTGCTCTTCACCAGGGCCGAGGAGATCGGCTTCATCGGCGCGATCGCGGCCTGCCGCCAGAAGACAATCCCGAGCGGCGCACGCCTCATCGCGCTCGAGAACTCAAGGTCCTTTCCCGACTCGCCGATCGGTGGCGGACCGATCGTCCGCGTCGGCGATCGGCTGAGCGTCTTCTCCCCGACGCTCTCCGCGTCGGTCGCGCAGCGGGCGGAGGAGATCGCCGGCGCCCCGGCGACGCCCTCGGCGCAGCAGAAGGCCGACGCGGCCCCGAAGTGGCGCTGGCAACGAAAGCTCATGGCCGGCGGCGCGTGCGAGGCGACGGTCTTCTGCGCCTACGGGCACGACGCAACCTGCGTCTGCCTCCCGCTCGGCAACTACCACAACATGGCGGACCTCGACGCCGTACAGGCGGGGACCAACTCCTCGCCCCCCAGAATCGATCGCGAGTTCGTTTCGGTCGCGGACTACCACGGGCTGGTTGACCTTCTCATCGCGTGCGGCCAGAACCTCCCACAGGCCCCGAGCACGATGGACCGGATCGACAAGCTCTGGAACGAGCGTCGGGACGTCCTCGACGAGATCCGCTGAACGATTCGCACCAGCGCCACTTGACGCACGGCCCGTTCTCTGCCACCCTCCAATCGTGCAAGACCGCTCAGGCCCGATTCCCGCGATCATCCTGGTGGGCGCGATCGTCGCCGCCGCGTGGCTCGCGCTCAGCTCGACCCATCCTCGCCCCCGCCACGAACCCTCCGTGTCCCGCGCCAACGGCCGCGGCGATTCGACGTGGCGCACCCCTTCCACGCTCGATTCGGCGCTGGACCACCTCCGGATCGAGCCGGGGTACCGCGTCGAGTTGGTCGCCGCCGAGCCGCTGATCGAGGCGCCGGTCTGGATCCAGTTCGACGAGTTCGCCCGTCTGTGGGTCGTGGAGATGGTCGGATACATGCGCGACGCCGAAGGGGCCGGAGAGACCGAGCCCTCCGGGCGCATCGCGATCCTGGAGGACACCGACGGCGACGGGTCGATGGATCGCCGGACGACGTTTGCATCGGGGCTTGTCATGCCGCGCGGGGTGCTTCCCTGCTACGCCGACGCGCGCGGCGTCGGCGCCCTCGTCATCGAGCCGCCGAACCTGTGGTACATGAAGGACACCAACCGCGACGGCGTGGCCGACGAGAAGCGTCTGGTCCTCTCGGGGTTCGAAGGAGAGAACCCCGAGCACGCGCCCAATGCGCTCACCTGGGGCATCGACAACTGGATCCATCTCTCCCAGCACTCGCTGGAGTTCAGATTCGACGGCCCGCCGACGCTCGCGACCCAGACGCGCCCCACGCCCGCGCACGGGCAGTGGGGCCTGGCGACCGACCGAGTCGGACGCCTCTTCTACACGCCAAACTCCGAGGCCCTCAAGATGGACCTCGTCCCCAAGCACTACGCCATGCGGAACCCCGCGCAACGCGCCTTCACCATGATGGGCGTGCTCGTCTGCAGCGATCAGACCGTCTGGCCCGTCCACCCCACGCCCGGCGTCAATCGCGGCTACATGGAAGGCATCCTCCGAGAGGACAAACGCCTGGCCGTCCACACCGCGGCCTGCGGCACCACCCTCTACGAGGCCTCGCTGCTCGGACCAGACGCACGGGGCGACGCGTTCGTCGCAGAGCCCGCCGGGAATCTCGTCCGGCGACTCAATGTCGAGCCGACGCCCGACCGCGTGAGGGCGACGAGCGCGTACCCCGATCGCGACTTCCTGGCATCGACCAACGAGCGCTTCAGGCCCGTGCAATGCGCCGTCGGACCGGAGGGAGCGCTGTATGTCGTCGACATGCACAGAGGCGTCATCCAGCACAAGACCTATCTCACCGACTATCTGAAGTCGCAGGTGAAGGATCGAGGGCTTGAGCATCCGCTCGACATGGGCCGCATCTACCGGGTCGTGCCGGATCGCGCGGTCGTTCCCGCACCCGCTCGCCTCGGATCCCTCTCGGGCGCTCGGCTCGTCGAGCAGCTGGCGCACGCCGATCAGTGGCGACGCTCCACGGCGCAGCGCCTCCTCATCGAGCGTCGCGCGACGGATCAGCAGGTCCCGCTGCGCCGCATGGCGATCGGCCACAAGGACCCGATCGCAAGGCTGCACGCGCTCTGGACGCTCGACGGACTCGGCCTGGCCACCGCCGGGGACGCCCTCCGTGCGATGCTGGATCCGGACACCGACGTCGCCATCGGGGGCATGCGCATCGCCGAACGCTGGCTCGCGTCGGACCAGGCCGGCGCCACCTCCGCATCGGACCCATCCGACGCGCTCGTGACGGCTCTTCTCGAGCTTGCGTCGAGCAGCGACGTACGCACGCGATCTCAGGCGCTCCTCTCGCTCGGCGCGAGCGCCGACGCCCGTGCCGTGTCGGCCCTCGTCAACGCCGTTCGCTCAAGCCCCGATTCGGAATCAACCCGCGCCATCGCCATCAGCGGGTTGTACGGACGCGCCCCGCTCGCGATCCTCGCGCTCGCGACGGACGGAAAGCCGTTCCGGGGAGGACGCCTCTGGTTTGCACGCGACGCCTTCGACGCGGACCTCAACGGACCGGACATGGGCGCTCGCGCCCGCGCCGTCGACTTCGTCGCCGCACTCGCCGACGAAAGGCCCGAGCTCGCGGCATACCTCCTCGGCCGCGTCCAAGCCGCCCAGCGACTCCACACCGAGCAACCCCGTCCCATCGAGCTCGCCGCCCCGCCCCGGATGTGGACCTCCCTCACCGCGTCCGACTCTCCCCTCTCCTTCGCCGCACGTGACACCGATCAATGGCTCGTGTGGCCGGGGCACGGCTCGGTCGTGACCGCAACCGGACGCGTCCTCACGCCCGCGGAGATCGCTCGCTTCGACGCCGGACGCGCGCTCTTCGACACCACCTGCGCCGGTTGCCACGGAAAGGCGGGCACCGGCGCACCCGGTCACGCGCCGGCGCTCGCCGGCTCCTCCCGCGTGCGCGGCTCCACCGACACCACCATCCGCATCCTGCTCCACGGGCTGGAAGGACCGCTCGAATCCGACGGTCTGCGGTTCAACAGCAGCATGCCCGCCGCGCCGTTCAAAGCCGACGAGGAACTCGCCGCAGTCCTCACCTACATCCGGCGCGCGTGGGGCAACAACGCCGAGCCGGTGGCGCCCTCGGACTTCGCCGCCACTCGCGAGGCGACCAAGGGCCGCAACAAACCCTGGCGGATCGAAGAACTGGAAGGGAAGCCATGAGTGCGACGTCGCGCTGGACTGCAACGGCTCTCGTCTCAACGGCCGCAGCGTTTGGCCTTGGCGGATGCCGCGGCACACCACCGCGCCCAGACGGGTACAGCGGCGCTCCGGCGATCGACCTCTTCAACGGCACAGACCTCACCGGCTGGACGCAGCGGGGCGGCAAGGCGGCATACTCGGTCCAGGATGGGTGCATCGTCGGACACACCGCGCCCGACCAGCCCAACTCGTTTCTCTGCACCAACCAGGCATACACGGATTTCGTCCTGCTGCTCGAGTTCAAGGTCGACAACGAGCTCAACTCCGGCGTTCAGATCCGGAGCAACAGCACGCCCGAGCACCAGAACGGTCGAGTCCACGGCTACCAGGTCGAGATCGATCCCTCCGATCGGGCGTGGACCGGAGGCATCTACGACGAAGGGCGACGCGGCTGGATCGCCGATCTCTCCACCAATGCCGAGGCCCGCGCCGCCTTCAAGCCCGGCGAGTGGAACTCGATGCGCGTCGAGGCCGTCGGCGATCGCATCCGGACATGGATCAACGATGTTCCGTGCGCCGACCTGCGCGACGACACCACCCGCTCCGGCTTCATCGCGCTCCAGGTCCACGGCGTCGGATCTCGGTCCGACCCCTTGGAAGTGCGATGGCGGAACATCAGGATCGTCCCGCTCACGCCCGAAACCGATCGCGACCGCCTCACAAGCCCGCGTTCTGACGGATGATCCGATCAAGATCCGGCGGCACCGGCATCACGCTGAGCCGCCCGATGGTCACAAGCTTGAACGCCCCGAAACGCCCGTCCGCCTTCATGGCGTCCAGCGTCAGAGGCGTCCTGGCTCGCTTGCCGGGCTTGATGTCCACCACCGCAAACCTCGGCTCGCCCCTGTCATTCAATCCCGGACGCTGCGGGTCCTCATAGCCGCCCTTCGTGACGAGCGCTAGCCCCACGATCGCCCGCTCATCACCCGTGTGATAGATGAACGCCTCGTCGCCCCTCTTCATCGCTCGAAGCGAGATCAGCGCCGCCGCGTTCGTCACGCCGTCCCACGTCGCCTTCCCGTCGCGCTCCAGGTCATCGAATGAGTACGTCCCCGGCTCGGTCTTCAGGAGGTAGGTCGCCATGCAGGAGCGTATCCGACGCCCCTACTCCTTCCGTTCCGACTGCTTCTCAAGCAGGATCACGTGCTTCATCAGCGTTCCCGCCGCCGCCGATCCCGCCGCGGCAAGCCCTCGCCACCCATCCCTCCACGCCGAGCGCAGCACGACCTGCTTGAACAACGCCCCGACCGTGGAGACAACGAGCCGCGCCCCATTGGTGCGACGGCCCTCCCTCAGCAGACTCTCCGCGGAGGTGCGCGCGTGCCCGACCTGCTTGGCGAGGTGGTCCGCGATGGTCGTCCATGAGTCGTGACGGAGATCTCCGGAGAGTCTCGCGACGCGTGCGCCGGAAGTCAGCGAGAGCTTGTCGTGCGGGTCCAGCCCGCCCCACGCCGCCGCTCCCTTGCGGACCAGACGCAGGCGCCACTCCGGCTGGTAGGTGTGGTTCAGGAACCTCCCCGCGTAGAAGATCTTGCGGTTGACCTCGTAGCCGTCGATGGATTGCGCCTCACCGGTTGGACCTGATCCGGCCCCGACGACGCGCACGATCTCGCGCGCCAGATCGGGCTCGACGCTCTCATCCGAATCGAGGCACAGCACCCACGGCTGCGTGCACTGCTCGAGCGCCATCTGCTTCGTCTTCACGTGCCCGAGCCATGCCGAGCGGATGACGCGGGCCCCGGCGGCTTCGAGCATCGCGATCGTGTCATCCGTCGAGCCCGAATCGATGGCCACGATCTCTGCCGCCAGCCCTTTGACGGAATCCAGCGTCCGACCGATGGTCGAAGCGTTGTTCTTGCACACGATGGCGACGGAGAGGGGGAGGGGCATTGTCCAAAGTAAAGCACGCCCGCTCACTCCTCACCAACCAACTCCTCAACATACGATCCTTCGTGCCCCTCCCGCCCCTCCACATCGGCCCCCTGCGGCTCTCGACCAACCTGCTGCTCGCCCCGATCGCCGGCTACTGCGATCTGGCGTTCAGGACGGTCTGCCGCGAGTTTGGCGGGCTGGGGCTGGCCTGCACCGACCTGCTCTCGCCTCAGGGCCTTCTCCGCGGCACCGCGACCTCCCTCGACCTGGCCAAGACCAACGACTTCGACAAGCCGGTCGGGATGCAGCTCTACGGCAGCGATCCGGAGATCATGGCCCAGGGCGCCCGCTGGGCCGTCGAGCACGGCGCAACCGTCGTCGACATCAACATGGGCTGCCCCGTCGACAAGGTGACCAAGAAAGACGGCGGCTCCAAACTCCTCACCGATCTCTCCCGGGCCGTCGCTATTGCCGAACGCGTGCGAAAGGAACTCGACACGATCCCGCTTTCGGCGGCGGAGTGGTCGAAGCGGCTGGGGGACGCGTCTCTGCCGACCGGGCAATGGGCAGTAGGCAATGGGCAATGGGAAAGGCGGATGGGTGAATCGCGGCGGCCCACCCTCACAGTGGGGCCGCATGGCGATTCGCCCGTTTCGTCTTCTTCGGGGTCCTCTGTGTCCCTTTGGAGTGAATCTCTTTCCCATTCTTCTCTGCGAAACTCTGCATCCTCCGCGTCCTCTGCGTTCTCTTCTCTTTCTGTCCCTTTGACCTGCAAGATGCGCCTCTGCTGGCACACCTCCGACTATGAATCCGGCGGGGCATGCTCACCGCACCTGGCCCGCATGCTTGCCGATGTCGGCGTGAGCGCCGTCACCGTTCACGGGCGCACCACCGAGGACAAGTTCGCCGGCAGCGTCCGCCTCGAAGGCATCGCACGCGTCGTCGAAGCCGTCAACGGCGCGATCCCCATCATCGGCAATGGCGACGTGCGCGAGCCCGAGGACGCACGCCGCATGCTCGCCTTCACCGGGTGCGCCGGCGTCATGATCGGGCGCGGCGCGCTCTCCACGCCATGGATCTTCCGCGACACCTGGTCGCTGCTCACGACGGGCTCGACGCCGGCAGCGCCGACGGAGGAAGAGATCATCGCGATGATCCGCCGCTTCTTCACGCTCATGCAGTCGCAGCGCGACGATCGCTACGCCATGTTCCAGATCTCGCGCCGGATCTCGTGGTTCGCCAAGCGGCTCGGCGTCGAGCCGGACGGCACCCGGCGCGGCGTCAAGCCCTTCAAGGAGGCCATCCGGCTCGCGACCCGCCCGGAACAGGTCCACGCCGCCCTCGACGCCTACCGCCGTGGCGAACTCCGCACCTACTTTCAGGATGCCGAGTCCATGCACGGCGCAGGGACCGAATAACCGCGCGAAAATCCCCTGGTTCCCGCTCAGCGCACGTGTATATTGCAGGTCCGCGGCCCCCAAGACGCCCGTGCGCAGGAGTCCAACATGCCCCCGATCGCCCGCACAGCTTCGCTGGCCCTCGTTCCGCTCTTCACCACGGCGTCCATGGCCTCGGACCCCTACCGGCTCTCGCTCCAGCCGTCCTCAACGGTGGTCGTGGACAACTCGATCTTCGCCCCCTCCACCGGCACGCTCATCGGGAACTACGACGCCACCACCAACCCCACCGGCACGCGCACGCTCCCCGGCCCCTTCGGAGGGAGTGGCAACAACCCGATCCCCATCTCGCTGAACGTCAACGTCGGGGAAGAGAGCCAGACCTCGCCCGCGGGCGCGCTCACGATCGTCGCAAACCCCGCCGCCGGAACCTTCGCCATCGCCGATCTCTGGCTCGACCTGCTCAACGAAACCATCATCGAAGCCCCCATCAGCGCCACCATCTCGTACTCGACCTTCCGCACCCTGAGCCCCTCGTTCTTCTATTTCGGCGGCATTCCCATCACCATCCCTCTCGGCACCGCACGAATCACCGTTCTCTCCGCGACTCTCGGCGCGGGCGGCTCCGTCGGCACCCTCACTCCCAATGGCGACGGGTCATTCGCGCTCGCGGGCGCCGCGTCCCTGGATGTCTCCTTCGAGGCATCCGTCCTCGATCAGCCGGCCCAGGGTGGAACCTTCCCCGTGATCGCGCCGATCGGCGGCACACTCACCCCATCCGAGAGCGGCGCGACCCTCACGCTCAGCATTGACATCTCCAACACCTCGGAGATCCCAGGCCCCTTCCCCGCGATCGAGAACCAGCCCCTCGACCTGCCCACGCTCGACCCCAACAACCCGGCGAAGGTGCTCCTCACCCTGGAGTTCCAACGCATCGACATCACGATCGCCGGAGCGATCGACGCCCGCGCCACAGGGCCCCTGCTCTGCCTCGCGGACATCAACCTCGACGGAGTCTCCGACATCCTCGACTTCCTGGACTTCATCGACGGCTTCAGTTCCTGCGAGCAGAACCCAGCGCCCTGTCCCTCGCCGCTCCTCGACACCGACGTGAACACGGACGGCTTCGTCGACATCCTCGACTTCCTCGACTTCATCGAGGCGTTCTCGGACGGTTGCCCCTGATCGAAGTCCGCACGGGTGCGGGCCATCCCCACCGCTGGTCGCAACCCCGTTGTGACATTCCCGGTACGGAATCGGTTCTGGTCGGATCGGTCCGGCGTATATGATTCAATGCCGGGTTTGGCCATCGGCGCCAAGTCGCGGACCGGGGTCGCCGATCCGCACCCACGCCGCAGAGCCGCCCGGCGATGTGGTCCAGTCTCCGAGGAATGCAAGGGAGAAACCGATGACGATCCGTCCCGCCGCTCGCTCGCTTGCCGCCGCGTTCGTTGCCGCAGGACTTTCCTGCGCCGGCGTCGCATCCGCACAGTTCCTTGACCCGGCCCCGGCGCCGAGCAACACCCCGCTCCTGGGCACGCCGGTCATCACCTTCGATCGCCAGGCGCACGACTTCGGGAACATCCTCGACGAGGCCAACGTCGAGACCACCTTCACCTTCTCAAACACCGGCGACACCACGCTCGAGATCGTCGACCACAAGGCAACCTGCGGCTGCACGGTCCCCGAGATCTCCAAGCGCTCGCTCCTTCCCGGCGAGTCCGCGACCATCAAGGTTGTCTTCCACCCCGCGCACAAGCGCGGCGTGCAGAACCAGACCGTCACGCTCCTCACAAACTCGCCCGATCAGCCCCAGGTCTCGCTCACGATCAACGCCAACGTACGCCCCATGACCTGGGCCGATCCCGTGGTCGCCCACTTCTCACGGATCGAGAAGGGCGACACCCGCACCCTGACGATCGATGTCTTCTCCCGCGTCCCGAACTTCAAGGTCGAGGGCGTCACCGTCACCAACGAGGTCGTCTTCCGCGCGTCCGTCTCCGAGCCGACCGAGGTCCCCGGCGACTCCGAAGGCGAGAAGATCCGGAAGGTCACCGTCACGATCGGACTCTCGCCGACCGTGCCCCTCGGCAACCACACCGAGACACTCCAGATCCGCACCAACGATCCCAAGAAGCCCGTCCTCAACCAGCAGATCATCGCCGAGGTCGTCGGCGATCTCGTCCCCGCGCCAAATCGCGTCTCCCTCGGCGTCGTCCGCCCCGGCGACCCACTCAAGAGCGAGTTCAAGATCACCAGCCGCGGAGGAAAGCCCTTCAGAATCCTCTCCGCAAAGGCCGTCGCCACCACCGGACTTCAGATCGACGCCGTCGTCGAGCAGGTCCCCGAGGGAGGCGCGCCCGAGATCAAGATCACGCTCAGCGGCAACGCGCCGGCCACCGTTCAGCCCATCCGGGGCAAGGTCGAGATCACCACCGACAGCAAGGAACAGCCCAAGATCGAGGTGCCGTTCTACGCCACGGTGCGAGGCGGCCCTCGCTGATACGGAGGATGCCCGATGGCGTGCGTGGCGTGCGAATGGACTCGAACCCCGATCCGCGCCCTGGCGATCCTCGGCATCGCCGGGCTGATCGGCACCGCGCACTCGCTCCGCACTCCCATCCGACTCGAACTCAAGGGCGCCGCTCCCGAACCGTCGATCGCGCCCGCCCCGACCGGTCCCGGACAGTCCGACCCCGCCTCCCCGCGCGAGGAAACCCTCGGCGTGCGCATCACGCTCGACCAGGCCCGCCGGCTCTATGACTCCGGCGATGCGGACTTCATCGACGCCCGCGAACCCCACGAGTTCCAGCCCGGCCACATCCCCGGCGCTTACAACCTGACTCAGGCCGACTTCCTCGGGGGCAAGACACCCGAGGCACTCGAGTTCCTCGATCCCGCTCGTCGCGTCGTGATCTACTGCGGCGGCGGCGAGTGCCACGCCTCCGAGAACGTCGCCATCCTCCTCCAGCAGGCCGGCTTCACCTCCATCCACATCATGGAAGCGGGCTTCCCCATGTGGGTCGAGGCGGGCTATGAAGTCGAAGCCAGCTCCGCCGACGAGCCCGAGGGGAACGGCTGATGACCAACGGCTCCTGCTGCGCGACCGGCCAAAGAGCGTGCCCCGCGATCGGCATCGGTGCCGTCGCGCTCCTCGCGCTCCGCACCTTCATCGGCGGCGTCTTCCTCTACGCCGCGGCGGTCAAGCTCCAGGACCCCCAACAGTTTGCCTTCGCCATCCGCGCGTACCGGATCATCCCCGATGATGCCCTGCACCTCGTGACGCTCGGCACATTCATCGTTCCGTGGGTGGAGCTCATCGCCGGCGCGTTGCTGGTGATCGGTCTCTGGGGACGCGCATCCGCACTCGTCGCCACCGGGCTCATGGCCTTCTTCGTCTACGCCGTCTGGAGCGTCATCGCACGCGACCTCAGCATCACCTGCGGCTGCTTCGGCAAACTCAAAGGCCCCTTCGGATGCGAAGGCCCGATCGGCGCGTGCAAGCTGGCCGAGAACCTGACGCTCCTCACAACCTCACTCCTCTTGGTCGCGTTCGGCCCGGGCTCCATCTCGCTCGACGGGATGTGCCGCCGAAAGACGTAAGCCGCGAACCTCATATCTGAGACGGAGACGTTGCGTGTGGTCCTTTCCCGTCAAGCCGTCAAACACCGCGAGCTTCGTGCAGCTTCTCGCACACCGAGACGCCAGACCCGCGAGCGTCGAGGAAGTGATCCGCGCGTGGCGTGACGATGCCGCGTTCCGCGCGGGATTCAGCGACTCGCTCGCTGCCAATGGACCGCGTGAGTTCCGCTGGGAGACTCCCGGCGTGACGAAGCACACACTCGAGAAGCCGTTCGAGTGCGTTCTCGTTCCGTCGCCAGAGCTGGCAGCCCGTGCGGATCCGACGGCATTCAAGGAACACTTCTCTCGCGCGAAATCCGATGTCGTCTCGTTCGCGAACCTGAGCGGCGACGCCCGCCTGATCGTGCCGCGCGAGATCGGCCCGCGCGACGCGTACGCCCACCTCGGCGCGTTCGTCCGATCCGCACCGGTCTCGCAACGCGACAGTTTCTGGAAGGCGGTCGGCGACGCCATGCACGCGCGAGTCGGACGCCAGTGCGTCTGGCTCAGCACCGCGGGCGCCGGCGTCCCATGGCTCCACGCCCGGCTGGACGACCGCCCCAAGTACTACGCTCACACTCCATACCGAATCTCCCCCTGACAAACGACGCCGCGTCGGCGCTCGAGCTCGATCGTCGGTGGCTGCGAACCGGACGCCCGCCTATCCTCCTCACCCGGTCGGACAGGTGTCCAGCCATTCCCGTCGCCCTCGGCAAGCGCCGAAGGCCGAAAGCCCACGACGGAGCCATTGATGAGCCGTTTCAACCGCTTCACGCAGACCCCGAAGATCAAGATCACCCGCAAGAGCGCCTCCGGCGAGATGTTTGTCGATTGGAAGGACATCGAGAACCTCCGCCGCATGATGAGCCCCAACGGCAAGATCTACGGCCGCAAGCGCCTCTCCACCAGCGCCCGCGAGCAGAAGATGGTCGCGCAGGCCGTCAAGCGCGCCCGCTTCATGGGCCTGCTGCCGTACACCTCGGCGACGCTCTGACCCCTCGCTGAGTCCCCAACGCTCCGATGGCCGCTCCACGCACCATCGCCGATCCGCGTCCCTACCACGGCGTGGTCGTTGCCGCGCGCCCCTATCTCGCCGACGCCACGGAGCGCGAACGCGTCATGCGCGAAGTCATCGATGCGCTCTGGAACGCCGCCAGTCCTCGCGGCGTCTCCTGGATCGGCTTCTACCTGCGTGTGCCGGGAAAGGACGAGATGGTCCTTGGCCCTTCCCGCAACAAGCCCGCGTGCTCACCCATCGGACTCCAGGGCATGTGCGGCAGGTGCATGCTCGAGAAAAAGCCGATCCTCGTCAACGACGTCCGCACGCTCGGCGCCAACTACATCGCCTGCGACCCGCGCGACATGTCCGAGGCCGTCGTGCCGCTCCTCGCCCCCGACGGCTCGTGCGACGCCGTGCTCGACGCCGACTCCTACGACTTCAACGCCTTCACCCCGCACGACATCGACCACATGGGCGCGATCCTGCTCCGCACAGGGCTGACGGCGAACCTCGCGGGGCCGACGCTGTGGCTCTGAATACTCGATCTCGCCCGCGATCACCTCATCGCCCGAGCGGCCGATCGCCCAACAGCTCTCTAACATGTTTCGCTACAGTGACTTAAGAAATTGTGGAAAACATATACACAGGACTTGTGTTTCGTTACCATCGACGTCGCTTGCATGCCATGGACGGATTTCACATGCCGCGATCCTGTTGAGTCGTGGCGCGAGGAAGAGTGAAGTGCGTTCATGACCCATTGCTCGGGAGGTGCTCGACATGCTGCGACGATTGCTGACGAGCCGTGCGCTCGCGATATCGATCTCTTCACTTCTCATCTTCAATGCTGACGCAATGGCTCAGGCCGCCGGGTGCACTTGCTGCCCCGGATCAGTTCCGACCGATCCGGTCATCAGTTACCCGCTGGGCGATCAGAACAGCGACGGCATCGCCGAACTAATAGCCGCCGCACCCTTCGCGCACGGCCTCACAGGCGACGTTGCGATCCTCTCCGGAGTCACCGGGAACCCGATCAGGATCTTCCATTCCGGGCCATCAGACATCGCGTTCGGTATCTCGGTGCTGCCGCTCGAAGACGCGACGGGGGACGGCCTGGAAGACGTCGCCATCGGCCTGCTTCGCCCATTCGGACCCAACGACGTGCGCGGCATGATCCTGGTCGCCAGCGTCCAGACCGGGCGATTCCATTGGATCGTGGCCAACGATGCCGCGCCAGGCGCCCAGGCGCAGCTCACCGTTCGCCAGATCACGGATGTCAACGGCAGCGGCGTCGTCGATTTCGAGGACGTGCTCCTCGTCGCGGAGGTCATCTTCGATCCGCCCACCGATCCGCTTCCCACCGCTGACGTGAATCTTGACGGCGTCATCGATGAGCTCGACCTCGTGGAGATCGTCGAGGAAGTTGGGATTGTGCAGGTTCCCGATTCCGTTCTTGATCTCATGTCCAGTCTCTCGGTCGATCCGCCGCTGTACATGGACCAGAACTTCAGCGGCACCATCGGAACGCCCATCGATGAACTCGGGCTGATCGGCTGCCTTTGGTGCGTTCTCAAGTGTGGCAAAGCCCTCGCCGACGCCGCCGACTGCGTCGATGGCGCCAACGAGTGGCTCAATAACTGCCTGGAAGATGCCTGCGGCGACATCTGGGCGGAGATCGAGTGCTGGGAAGGCAGAATCACGAACATCCAGACCTGTCTGGCCGATATTGCCGCAGCCGCGCCGCAGTGCGCTCGCTGCATCACAAAGTGCGGGCCAAGTGCCGGATGAAGATGGAGCACTCAATGCGCATCACGACTGCACGAAATGCACGCTTCTTTCTCGGCTCGGCGCTCGCGATCGTCCTGGTATCCTGCGCCCGCCCCGAGCCGTCGCAGGATCTGACGCGAGAAGTTTCCGCCGAGGGCCAGTATTCACTGGCCGCGTACGACACTCGAATGCCCTCCGGAGATGATGTCACAAGCGCGTGGCTCGCGCTCTGCGGCACGGACGATTCGGTCCGAAGCACCGGTGTCGCGGTCCTCGCATCGTTCGATCCGCAGCACTTCCGCCGGACCGGCTACTCCTCCGAGGACTTCTCGCCAGTCGTGGCCATGGAACTTCGCGGGGCAAAGATCGTTCTTGGCGCTCCGGGCGATCCGACCGGAATGAGGGCCCTGTTGGCGAGCGTGCCACGACTGGCGCCTCTGGCCAGAGCATCCGGCCACAGCTCGGAGTCCCACGTGCTCCTCGCCGCCGACGAACTCCTCGCCGGCGTGATGGAGAGCGCCCACGACGTCAAGGACCCGACCGTCTACGGCTACGCCGTCATGGGCCGACGACTCATCTTCGACGAGATGCTGCGTCTCGATCCCCCGCCCATCAGCGAAGAAGAGATCGACCGCCGCCGGGATCTCTACACCGCACTCTCAAGGGACCCGCGCCTGCGCCCGTCGAACATCCCATGATCGTCCGTCACGGGCCTTCGCTCAGAACGGCACGACGCTCTCGCACCGCTCCGGTCTCCGATTCTCCGGGTCGATGAACCCGAGCAGCTTCGCGTGCAGAAGCAGACGCGGTCCCGAGGCCGCGCCATCGCCGTAGAGCGTGTCGCCGACGATCGGGCAGCCCAGCCCCCCCTTGCCGCTCCCCCCGCCCGCGCGCGGATACGCCGCGTGCACCCGCAACTGGTGCGTCCGCCCCGTGATCGGCTCGAACTGCACGCGCGTCCGCGCCGGACTCCCATCCGCCGCGGGCTCACGCTTCAGCACCCGCCATCGCGTCACCGCCTCGCGCCCGTTCTCCCAGTCAACGATCTGGTACGGACGCCGATCGATGTCCGGCCGGATCGGCAGCGAGATCGTCCCGCTCGCGCCCTGCACCTCGCCGAGCAGCACCGCCTCGTACACCTTCGTCACCGCCCTCGCCTCGAACTGCCTCGACAAATGCCGGTGCGCGTCCGCGTCCCGCGCAAGCACCATCAGCCCGCTCGTCTCCATGTCCAGCCGGTGCACCACGAACGGCCCCGTCGCCTGCGGCACCAGCACCTTCGCCCGCCTCGCCACGCAATCCTGATTCTGCTCTCCCTTCCCCGGCACGGACAACAACCCCGACGGCTTGTCCACGACAAGGAACCGCTTCGAGACCAGCACGACCTTCAGTTCACCGTCGATCGTCGGCATGTGGCGCGATCCAAAAGTCTGCCGAGGGCACGATCCGGCGCTAACCTACTCCCGCGGCACGCCCAATCTACGCGGGCGCGGCCCCGAACGCCAGTTGCAGCCCCATCCGGAAGCCGCTTCGGACACCTCGCCGTCGGCCCAGGAACTCCCGCATGACCCCCTCGCTCCTTGCCGCAGGCCTTCTCGTCCTGCTCGGCGTGCGCCCCGGCGCGGTCCAGCCGACCGCCCCCGCTCCCTCGCCCGACATCGCGGCGGATTGGGGCGAAGCCCCGATCCTGACCCAGCACACACGCCTGACCTCGCCCGATCGCTTCTCCAAGGCCGGCGAGGCGTACTTCAGCCCCGACGGCGCGTGGATCATCTTCCAGGCCGTCGAGACCGGCCAGCCCGCCAACGCGCCCTACTCCATGTTCGTCGCCCCCCTGACCTTCGATGGCGCCCGGCCCGTCGGCATCGGAGAGCCGATCCTCATCTCTCCCCCGGGCTCCGCCAACACCTGCGGTTGGTTCCACCCGACCGATCCGGCCCGCGTGATGCTCGGCTCAACCATCACGCCCCTCAAGTCAGACGACGCCCCGGGCTACAAGCCCGGCTCCGGGCGCTACGTCTGGGCGTTCCCTGAGGAGATGGAAGTCTGCACGCGCACGATCCCGGTGCGCTGGATCGACGCGAACAAGGGCTGGCCCGGCGAGGACGCACCCGCAGATTGGAACGCGCCTGTCGCCCTCTTCAATCGCCCCGGCTACGACGCCGAATGCACGTGGTCACCCGACGGCCGCTACGTGCTCTACGCCCACGTCGAACCCGTCACGCCCGACGCCAACGGTGTGGCTCCTCCTCCCGACGCCGACATCTGGATCCACGACACATTAAAAAAATCCCGCACTCGCACGAAGGGCGGCGCGGGCTCGAATAGAATTCTTATCTAAAATTCTACGTTACTGGGTTTCGTACCTGTATAAATCGTGCAGGAATTCTGTGTTATCATCATTCAACAATTCTCGCTGATAATCTGTCACAAAATAGAGCTCCAATGTGCCCTTCTCTTCTGTGTCCTCTATTGCAGCAACGCCATCAAGTACACAAAAAAAATCAAAAATACTACCATCTATGGCAAATTCAACAATCCGCCTAAGCATCTGTTTATCCGAATCCCCTAGCTTATTGTACCATCTAGATATTTCGATGAGATTTTGCGCTGGCTTGATTCCTGGTGGATTCTGTAAGACATCAAATGTCCCATTGATTGATGAATCGCGCACAACAGTTTTAATGTTCTTAACAAAGTCTTCCTTAGTCATTGCTTCACTCCTATTTTGAAAAAGCTGAAGGGAACATCTCATTATTCATGTTAATGAGTTGTTTAAGAGCGCTATTTGGAGCCGCTGTATTGTTTCTTAAATCCCAAATATCTTTCGCCAATAATTGACGAGCTGTGCCAGCAAAATTTCCTCGAATAGTGGGTATCATTTGATGTTCTCGATTTGAAATCGCGATTGCTGGAGCAATCTTCCCATTATAACCAGGAATTGCTTGTAATGCAGGATGTGATTGCACAACATGATGAATCTGCAGTTGATCACCTGTTACTGATACGGCACGCAAAACGTTTGCCGGACCGACATCATACTTCGACACAGCCTTTAAAGTGTTTGATGCGGCTGTCCCAGATACAAATGGTATTAAAGCAGCAGCATGAGACAGTTTTAATCCGTTTTGGGCGATATCTTGAGCGGTATAAAAATAATCTGCAGGCTCAAACACGATCGGAGCGGCAACCTTAAGAGCGTCCACACCATGACGACTTGGATCGAACATCGCCGCAAAAATATGGTGAAAGCCCATGTCAACCATGAAATTTGCAACCGACCGCCCAACGTCTTTAACAATTGAAGGTCGTTCAGCATACACCGTTACTTCGGGCATTACAAACTCTGCATTTGTAACGGTATTGTTGTTATCTACTTGCCAAGGGTCACCATCGGCGCCATCGGGATCAATCCAATTGACGGGGTCATTCCCAACGTAGCAGTACGGCGAATGAAACTCATCTAGAGGATCAATTTTCATCCATCGACCCAGCTGTGCATCGTATGATCTCCAACCGTATTCATACCAATTCAGCCCAAAATCGTCCGTCACGGATCGCCTCCTCGCCATCGCGGGTGGAAACGCACTCGTAGCCCAGTCGCTCAAGCATCTTGCCGAGGGTGTCCCGGATGCCCGCGTCATCCTCCATCA
>JAPKGU010000080.1 GCA_026647565.1 Phycisphaerales bacterium
GAGCTTTCTCTGGACGTTGTCGGATGGGTGCGGGAGCAGGTCAAGTTCCACACGCTCGGGTCGCTTCTGGAGCAGATGGCCCGAGATTGCGAGAAGATCAGAGCGATGCTTCGGGCAATCGAGCGTGTGGACCGTGCGGAGGTGGTGGCATGAGCGCGGACCGTGTGGATCGATACGACACAACCGCGTCGATCGAGCAGATCGCCTCGTTCCTGCGAGGGACCTCGGGGAAGATCGGCATCGGCACCCACATGAAGCCGGATGGCGACGCGATCGGTTCGACGCTCGCCACGGCGCGTGCGCTGCGTCGGGTCGGCAAGGACGTTCACCTGATATACATGGGCGGTCCGCCGCGCTGGCTGGACGATTTCGCGCCGCGGAGCGAACGGCACACGTTTGAGGAAGACGGGCTGCCCGATCCGGAAGTATCGGCGTGGCTGGTGATGGACACCGGCTCGTGGTCTCAGCTCGAGCAACTGACGCCGGCGCTCACCGGCCGATCGGGTGCGGTCGTGATCGTCGATCACCACCTGCAGGGCGACCCGGAGATCGGGGACCGGCGATTCATCGCGAAGAACGCGTCGGCGGCCGCGCAGCCGGCGGCGGAGCTGTGCCGCGTGCTCCTTGGGCTGGGATCCGCTTCGGAGCTGCCCGTCGATATCGCCGAGCCGCTTTTCCTCGGTCTGGCGACCGACACGGGGTGGTTCAGGCACTCAAACACAAGGCCCGAGACGCTGCGTCTGGCCGCTGATCTGATCGGCGCGGGCGCAAACCACTCCAGGATCTATGCGACGGTTGAGCAGTCGGACACGGTCGGCCGTCTGCGGCTGATCGCCAAGGCCCTGGGCTCGCTCGAGCTGTTCGGCAACGACCGCATCGCGATCATGTCGCTCTCGCACGCGGACTTTGAGCAGGCGGGTGCGTCGCAGGGCGACACGGGCGGGCTGGCGGACATGGCGCTCGTGATCCAGAGCGTGCGCGTCAGTGCGGTGCTCACCGAGCAGCACGTGAAGCAAGGAGCGCCGCCTCTGACGAAGATCTCCATGCGGAGCAAGGAGGGCGTCGGTGCGATCGACGTGAACGAGATCTGCGGGCGACTTGGGGGCGGGGGGCACGCTCGGGCCTCGGGTGCCAGAATGTCCCTGACGCTCGAGCAGACGAGGAGCCGTGTGCTGGAGGCGCTGCTCACATGACACCCACGGGCGGCCCATCGAGAGGCAGGGGCGGTGGTGAGCGCGGGCGACACGGGCGGGACGTCGCACGCGTGCGCCCGGGGCAGCGTCCGCCTCTCCGCATCATGACCAGCACGCTGTGGGAGTATCCGAGCCAGCACTACGACGGCGCGAGCGGCTCCACGATGCAGGGCGACAAGTCGTACGTCGGCGCAACCCCGTCCTGGGTGATCTGGCAGTTGCTCCAGAGGTACACGCGCGAGAACGACCTCGTGGTCGACCCGATGTGCGGGAGCGGCACGACGATTGATGTGTGCACCGATCTGTCGCGGAGGGTGCGGGGGTTTGATCTCGCGCCGTCTCGTCCCGAGATCGAGCGTGCCGACGCGCGACGGATCCCGATGGAGGACGGGGTTGCCGACTTCGTCTTTGTGGATCCGCCGTATTCGACGCACGTCGAGTACTCGGATGACCCGGCGTGCATCGGCCGACTCGACGCCTCGGGCGAGGATGGCGGGCGGGCCTACTACGAGGCGATGAGTCGCGTGATCGGAGAGATCCATCGCGTGATAAAGGATCGCAGGTACATGGCGCTGTACGTCTCGGACTCGTTTCGGAAGAAGAAGGGGCAGGCCGGCGGCGCATTCATGCCGATCGGGTTCGAGCTCTTCGGGCTGTTACGATCGCGTTTCCGGCCGGTGGACATCATCTGCGTGGCCCGGCAGAATCAGAAGCTCGGGCGGGGCAACTGGCACAAGGCCGCGGAGGAGGGCAACTTCTTTCTGCGCGGGTTCAACTACCTGTTCATCATGAAGAAAGAAGAGACCGGGAGGCCGGCATCGGCCGCCCGATCCGAGTCGACGCCTCGCTCGTACAATCGCGCTCGCGATGGCAGACCCCTTTGACATGCTCGGGCTTGAGCCGCGATTCGATCTGGAATCGGGAGTGATCCGGCGCGCGTACCTGGCACGCGTCGCGATGGTCCATCCGGACGCCGCGCGCGGCGACGATCTCCGCTCCACGGCGGAGCTGAACCTGGCCAAGCAGGTTCTTGAGGATCCGGAGCGTCGAGCAAACCTGCTCCTTTCGCGACTGGGCGGTCCGAGCAAGGAGGGGGACAAGTCGCTCCCCGATGGCTTCCTCGCCGGCACCTTGGAGATGCGTGAGCGTATCGAGGAGGCGCTGGCAACCGACGAGTCCGGCTCGCGCGAGCGGGTTCAGGCGGAGGCGATCGAACTGCGAGCGGGACACGTTCGACGGGTGTCGGACCTGTTCCGCTCAGCGATCTCGAGCCCGAGCGAGGCGACTCTGAGAGCGATCCGCATGGAACTGAACGCGTGGCGATACGTCGAGCGGCTGATCGAGCAGCTCGACCCTTCCTACGACCCCGGCACCGCGGACTTCAAGCCATGATCGCCGTTGGAACCAACGGAGCGGAGTGGATCCGGCCCGGAGGTGGACGTGGTTGAAGCCATCCTCTTCGCGTGCATGGCCGTGCTTCTCGCCGTTTCCGGGGCGTGCTCGGCCACGGAGACGGCGCTGTTCGGGCTGTCGCATGCGGACCGGTCCTCGCTCGCGCTGCATCATCCGCGCGCGTCGCGGGCGGCCCTCAGCGCGATGGCTCGGCCGCGCGGAACGCTGATCACGATCCTTGTGCTGAACACAGCGGTCAACGTGACGTTCTTCGTGCTGTCCTCGGTCCTCTCGGCACGAAGCGACTCGGCCGCGATCGGCGCGGCGATCGGCATCGGATCGCTCCTGGCAGTGATCGTGCTGGGCGAGGTCTTGCCCAAGCTTCTCGCAAACGCGCATCGTGTGGCGTTCACGGTGGTTCTCGCGCCGCTCGTGTTGATCGCGTCGCGGACGCTGGGACCGCTGCGCGTGCTGCTCGACTCCGTGATCGTCGGCCCACTGGCCCGTGTCATTGTTCCGAGCGAGCGTCCGCCGGCGCTTCGAACGGACGAACTCGAGTCGCTCCTCGAGGCGTGCAGCGCCGAGGGGTTGATCGAGCGTGATGACCACCGGCTGCTCGCGGACGTTGTCGCTCTGAACCAGTTGCGGGTGCGCGACGCCATGACGCCGCGCGGCCGCATGGCGTGGATCGCCGCGGAATCGACCAATGCCGAGCTGGTCGAGGCGGCGCGATCCCACGGCCTTGCTTCCCTGCTGGTGTGCGAGGGCACGCCCGACGACGGGGTGGTCGGGATTGTCAAGGTTCGAGAGGTGCTCGCCCCAATCGCCCGGGACGGCGCGGACCCGTCGCGGCGCGCCGACCTGCGCGATGCGGCGTCGCCCGTTCCCTTCGTTCCGGACCGATCGCGGCTCGACCGCCTTCTGGCCCTGTTCAGCGAGCGGGGTGTCGACACCGCCGTGTGCGTCGACGAGACCGGGAGCATCACGGGGATGGTGGGGCTGGATGATGTCGTTCGGGCGCTGGGCCTCGCCCCGATCGAGGGCGGATCGCGAGAGCACGAGCGTGTGGAGCGGCTCGGGCCGAATCGCTGGGCGGTCTCGGGCCGGCTGCCGGTGCACGACTGGGCCGATCTGTTCGGCGCCGGCACGACGGCGTCCTCGCTGGATCGGCGCGCGAGCACCGTGGGCGGGCTGGTGATGGCGGCGCTCGGTCGTCTGCCGGTCGCGGGTGACGAGGTGCGGCTCGGTCGACTGACCCTGCGCGTCGAGTCGATGATGGGGCGGGCGGTGGAGCGCGTGGTCGTGACGCTCATGGAGGCGGCGGACGCGCCAGAGAAACCATGACCACCACCGAGCAGATTCTCTGGCTCGCCCTGGCGGGCGTCGGCATGGCCTCCTCATCGCTCTGGAGCGGCGTGGAGACGGGGTGCTACACCCTGAATCGCGTGCGGCTGAACGTTCGGGCCTCGCGGGGTGACCGATCGGCGGTCGCGCTCAAGCGCTCGCTGGATCGACCGGAGCCGCTTCTTGCAACGCTGCTCGTCGGGAACAACATCTCGAACTACATGGGCGCATTGGGGGCGACGGCGTTCCTGGGGTCCATCGGCTATGGCACCGCCGAGGTGGTGATGATCAACACCCTGGTGCTGACTCCCCTGGTGCTGATCTTCTGCGAATCGCTGCCGAAGGAGGTCTTCCGGCGCGCCTCGGACACTGTCACGTATCGATTCGCGCTGGCGCTCTCGGTGTTCTCGCGGTTGTTCAGGTCGCTCGGGATCGTCCCGCTCGTCGTCGCGCTCGGAAGGACGGTCGGTCGTCTTGTCGGGCTTGGTTCGAGCGCCGAACTGGTTGACTCTCGGGAGCGCGTCGCGTTGCTGCTGAAGGAGGGGAGCGCATCGGGGGCGATCTCCGACACACAGTCGACGCTGATCGATCGCGCCGCGGCGTTCACCCGAACCACCGTGGGGCAGGAGATGATTCCCTGGGCCCGTGTGCAGACGATTTCGCTGGAGACGCCACGCGAACAAATCGTGTCGGCGGTCATCGGGTCGAAGCACGCGTGCCTGCCGCTGGTGGACAGGGCCGGTCGCATCCGGGGGACCATCCGTGCGCTGGACGTGCTGCTGAACCATGGCCTGGCCCTGTCGGAGCACCGGCACAACCCGGTGTTCGTGCGCGAGGAGACGCGTGTGGTCGAGGCACTGCGTGTGCTCCAGGCGGCGTCGGAGACGCTCGCGATCGTTGAGCGTCAGGGGAAGCCGGTCGGAGTTGTCACGGTACGGGACCTTGTCGAACCACTTGTGGGTCGAGTGATCGGCGCGGAGTAATCGCATGTGCGGATCAAAGGGCCGGACGTTCTTCCCGGTTGTTCTCGCGATCATCGCGCTCGGCGCGATCGTGACGATCGGCTCGCGCGGAGGCGGCGTCTCGCCCCGCCCCGAGGTCTTCGCGAGCGGCTTCTCCCTTTCTGCGGCGACGGCCAAGAGCGCCAGCACCGGGCGACCGGTTCTCGTCTTCGCCACCGCCGATTGGTGCGGTCCGTGCCAGGCGATGAAACGCGGCGCCCTCTCCGACGGCAGCGTTCGAGACCTGATCGTTGAGCGCACCATCCCCGTGTACCTTGACCTGACTGCGCCGGACGAGGCCACGATCGGAGTCGCGACTCGACTCGGCGTCGGCCCGATACCCTCGCTGTTCCTGCTCTCAGGCGGCGAGATCGTGGCAAGCCATCAAGGGAATGTCTCGGCCGGCGCTCTCAGGACGTGGCTGGAGCGCGGCCTCGCGGCCGGGGGGTGAGAGTCAGGCGAGCGGATTCAAGACGAGTCCCGTCGCCAGCTTCGGCAGGAAAAACGTCGACTTCTGAGGCATCAGCTCGCCCGCGAGGCAGATCTCCTTCACCGCCTGGAGCGGCGTCGGACGGACGATCACCGCGAGCTGCGCGAACCCCGCGCCGCCCCCGGAGCCGGTCTCCTTCCCCTTGGCAATCTCAAGCACTTCGGCGATGGTGTGCGGGAACGCCCACGTGACCGGCTGGCCGCCGTTCAGCTTCGGCTGGCAGATCTGTTCGACGATCAGGTGCTGGATGAGCGCGACGTCCAGCGTCCGCCAGGCCCGGGGCTTATCTGCGAACGTCGCCGCGAGCGGGTCAGCCTTCGCGGGCACCGCGATCATGCACCGCTTCGTCGCCATGTCGTACAAACCCACACGGTTCTCGCCCATTCCCTTTACGTCGTGGACCGCACGCTCCAGCGCCGCGAGATCGCCGGCAATCGGCTCGAATCGCAGGTGCTGGCCCGCTGCGCCGATGAACGCGTCGAAGGTGTAATCCTTCATGCCGCCGAGCACGCGGTGCGTGGGACCGATCACCAGCCCCGGGTCGGACATGCCGACCATCACGAACATGCACCTCCGCGCCGGGTGATCCGCCGGAACCGCGCCCTGCGATTCCAGCCACGCGACGTAGTTCAGCGCCGTGTTGTACCTGTGGTGCCCATCCGCGATGAAGACGTCCTCACCCTCGAGCGCCCGCCGATACTCGGCGATTGTCGGCTCGTCCTCGATCCGCCAGACCTCGTGCGTCACGCCATCGTCGCTCTTGGCGTGCATGTCGGCCTTGCGAGACGCCATCACGCGCCGCACCAGCCCGGATGCCCTCCCCGCCTCGTCCGCGTGCAATCCGAAGATCGGCGACAACTGGCACTTCGTCGCCTTCATCAGCGCCAGCCGGTCCTCCTTCGGGCCGCTGAACGTCTGCTCGTGGGGCAGGATCCCCCCCCCTGGCCGCTTGCCGAACGGGTGCACGTCCAGCGTGCAGATCATCCCGCAGCGATCCGTCTTCTTCCCGTTCCAGTCGAACGTCTGCCGATACGCAAAGATCGTCGGACGCTCCGTCCTGGAGAGCGTTCCTTCCGACACCCAGCCGCCCACCAGCGCCGCGGCCTTCGCGTACGCCTCCGGCGGCCCGAGATGCTTCGCCGGCACGTGCGGCAGGTCAGCGCCCACGATGTTCCGCGGATCCTTTGCGACGAGCCGCGCCTTCCCCTCGGCGTCCAGCACGTCGTAGGGCGGCGCGATGAGCGTCGAAACGTCTCCCATGCCACGCGAATACTGGAGCGGACGGAACGGATAGACATGGGGCATCGGCGTGCTCCTCGAACATGCGACGGCGATCGATCACCGGCGCACGCAGTATAGAAGGAGCACCACGTGGGCCGCCCACACGGATCGGGAGCCGTCGACGGGCACGCCCGCCAGACTCATCTACACTTCCCTCCCGGCACCCGAGCGCACGCTCGGCGACGCTTCACGCTCCCCGCTCGGAAGGAATCCCCGATGGGTCTTTTCTCGAAGAAGTCAAAGCCCGGCCCCGCCGCCCACACGACCGCGAGCGGACCCGCGCCCTCTCGCGTTCCGGCCACGCCCGCCGCCCCGGTTTCCACGAACTCCGACGCCGACGAGGCCCGCATCCTCGCCCTCGGCGAGGAGATGCTCACCAACGCCCGCACCCACAAGTCCGGCATCCTCTCCGCCAAGTTCTACAGCGACAAGCTCATGAACTGGTCGATGAGCGACCCGAACTTCAAGGTCCAAATGTTCCGCTTCGTGGACTGCTTCCCGGCCCTCACAACGCCGGACATGATCCACGACCACCTCACCGACTACCTCACGCAGCCCGGCGTCAAGCTCCCCCCCGGCTTCGACATCGGCCTCAAGGCCGGCGGCATCGCCAAAGGGCTCATGTCCTCCACCATCTCTTCGCAGATCAAGGGCATGGCCTCCAAGTTCATCGCCGGCACCGACGCCGCCAGCGCCCTCCCCGGCCTGCGCACGCTCTGGGACGACGGCATCGCCTTCAGCGTTGACCTGCTTGGCGAGGCGTGCGTCTCCGAGCACGAGGCCGACGAGTACGCCAAGAAGTACCTCGACCTCATCACGTCGCTCCCCGGCACCGTCGCGGGCTGGAAGCCGCAGGAACGCCTCGAGAAGGACCACCTCGGCGCCATCCCGCGCGTCAACGTCTCGATCAAGGTCTCGTCGCTCTCCTCGCGCGTCGACCCCATCGACACCGAGGGCTCGATCAACGGTCTCATGAAGCGCCTCATCCCGCTCCTCGAGGCCGCCCACTCCCGGGGCGTCTTCGTCAACTTCGACATGGAGCAGGAGAAGTTCAAGGACATGACCCTTGAGCTCTTCATGCGCTGCTGTGAGAAGGTCCCCTTCCAGGCCGGACTCGCGATGCAGGCCTATCTCAAGTCCGGCGTGGAAGACGCACGCCGCATCTGCGAATGGGCCAAGCGCACGGGACGCATCGTCTCCGTCCGCCTCGTCAAGGGCGCGTACTGGGACGCGGAGACCATCCTCGCCGAGCAGCACGGCTGGCCCTGCCCGGTCTGGGCGGAGAAATGGCAGACCGACGCCTGCTTCGAACGCATGGCCGAGGTCTTCCTCGACCACTGCCCCCGCACGATCAACGAGGGCGGCGTGAAACTCGCCCTCGGTTCGCACAACGTCCGCTCGATCGCCGCCACGCTCACGGCACTCGAAAGGCGCGGTCTCCCCCGCAACGCCATCGAGCTCCAGATGCTCCATGGCATGGCCGACCAGCTCAAGTACGCCGCCGCCGACATGGGCCTCCGCATTCGCGAGTACGTCCCCGTCGGCGAGATGATCCCCGGCATGGCCTACCTCGTTCGCCGCTTGCTCGAGAACACCTCCAACGAGTCGTGGCTCAAGGCCGGCTTCCTCGACAACGCCGACTCGCGTGTGCTGCTCCGGAAGCCGGGCCCGCTGAACCCCGCGTCGCACACGCCCAAGCCCGACCTCGCCTCCGTCGCGCCCGAGCGTCACCAGCTCACGCCCGCCGTCAAGGGCGTCTCCGACGAGCGCCCCTTCTACACCGAGCCGATGCGCGACTTCTCGAAGTCCTCCCAGCGCGAGGCCTTCGCCCGCGCCGTCTCCGGCGCCACCGTCCCGAAGATCGCCAACGACAAGACCCCCGACGACGCCAAGCGCATGGTCGGCAAGGCGCAGGCCGCCTTCGCCCAGTGGCGCGACACCGATCCCCGCACCCGCGCCGCCGTCCTCGTCAGTGTCGCCCGCCGGATGCGCCAGCAGCGCGACGGGCTTGCGGGCGTTATGATCAAGGAGAGCGGCAAGACCTGGCGCGAGGCCGATGCCGACGTCTGCGAGGCGATCGACTTCTGCGAGTACTACGCACGACTCGCCGTCCCCATGTTCGAGCGCGAACGCCTCGGAAAGTTCATCGGCGAGCTCGACGAGCAGTGGTACCAGCCCCGCGGCGTCGCCGTCGTCATCAGCCCCTGGAACTTCCCGCTCGCAATCTGCACGGGCATGACCGTCGCCGCACTCGTCACCGGCAACCCCACCATCGTCAAGCCCGCCGAGCAGACCCCCGGCATCGCCAAGATCATGTTCGACATCATCCAGGACGCCCTCCGCGAGGTTGGCGCTCCCTCGGATGTACTCCACTTCTGCCCCGCCCCCGGCGAGACGACCGGCGCCGCGCTCGTCCGCGACCCGAAGGTCTCGCTCATCGCCTTCACCGGCTCACGCGACGTCGGCCTTGACATCCTCACCGCCGCCGCCCCCGGCTCCCCCTTCGCCGCCCCGCGCGGCTCCTTCGTCGCGCCCGCCCACGTCAAGAAGGTCATCTGCGAGATGGGCGGCAAGAACGCCATCATCGTCGACACCTCCGCCGACCTCGACGAGGCCGTCATCGGCATCCGCCACTCCGCCTTCGGCTTCCAGGGACAGAAGTGCTCCGCCTGCTCCCGCATCATCGTCGTCGATGCCGAGGGCGAGGACGGCCCGCACATGCAGACATTCCTCCGCCGCTTCACCGAAGCGACCCGCGCCCTCGTCGTCGGCGACCCCGCCGACGGAGGAACCGACATCGGCCCCGTCATCGACGCCGAAGCCAAGCAGAAGATCGAGCACTACATCGCCGTCGGCAAGCAGCAGTCGCGCCACGAGCTCACGCTCGAGGTCCCGCCGGGCCTCGAACAGAAGACCGGGCGCCACTACGTCGGCCCCACTGTCTTCTCACGCGTGAAGCCCGAGCACACCATCGCCCAGGAAGAGATCTTCGGCCCCGTCGTCGCGATCATGCACGCGAAGGACTTCAACGAAGCCCTCGCCATCGCGAACGACTCGCCGTACAAGCTCACCGGCGGCGTCTTCAGCCGCAAGCCCGAGCACTTGGAGCAGGCCAAGCGTGAGTTCCGCGTGGGCAATCTCTACATCAACCGCGGGAACACCGGCGCCCTCGTCGGGCGTCAGCCCTTCGGAGGCTTCGGCATGTCCGGCGTCGGCTCCAAGGCCGGCGGCAAGGACTACCTCTTCCAGTTCGTCGAGCCCCGCGCCTGCTGCGAGAACACCATGCGCCGCGGCTTTGCGCCGGAGCTCTGAGCAACCGGTTCGGCCTGACGGTCTCGCCGGTCGGGGACTTCCCGATCACTTCGGCGCATCCTCGGCCCTCTCCACCAGCGACGGGTACGTGCTTGCCCAGTCCTGCATGCCGCCCTGGTACATCCGAGTGTTCTTCTTGAACCCGAGACCCATGATGCGTTTGGCCATGCCCTTGGCCGGAGGGGATGCCGGATCGTTGCCGTAGACCACGATGTGGGTGTAGCGCCCAAAGGGCGGATTGCGAGGCGACTTCTCTTCGGAGACGCGGTCGATCGTGATGTGCTCGGCGCCGGCGATGTGTCCTTCAGCGAACTCGCGAGCCGCGCGAGGATCGATGAGGAGCACGTGGTCCGGCTTCGAGGCGCGGACCTCCAGCATCTGCTTGAGGTCTCCGGACGTGATGTACTTGATGTCCTTGTCCGAAACCTTGACCGTGCACCCGCCAAGGAGGGCGCCGATCGAGCAGATCGAGATGAAGGCCGCCATGGACGCCGAAACAAACCCGCTTCTCATGCGTCTCACCCTTTGCGAACCCCGAGTCGGTTCCGTCACGTACTTCGGAAGAGCGTATCAATTTGCATCACAACGTCCATGTGCCAGGCGTTTGTTTGGTAGGCCCACCCAACTTGGAGACCGAAGGGGCCGCCTCGCGATTCCGGATACACCAGACGCCAGGGTAGGAGTTCTACGCGGACCCTTGGCGTGTCCGCTCAGGAAGCACGGATGGCACACGAACTCATTCGAGTCGCCCCACTGTTGATCCCCTTCGCTGTTGCGGCGCTCGCCGTGTCCGCGCAGTCGGGCGGGACCGATGAGCCGGCGGCCAAGGTCCGCCTCATCGCTGACCACTCGACCGTCACGCCGAGCCAGACGGTGTGGCTTGCGGTCGAGTTCAAGATCGACGAGAAGTGGCACATCTACTGGCCTGGCCAGAACGACTCCGGTTACGCCCCCAACATCGAGTGGTCACTGCCCGAGGGAGTGCTGGCCGGGGAGATGCTCTGGCCCGCTCCGAAGCGATACGTCCTCCCCGGCCGAATCCTGGATCACACCTTGGAAGGCGAAGTTCTCCTGCTGACTCCGATCATCATCGAGAGTGCCAAACCGGGAGATGTCGTGAGGATCTCGGCACACGTCGAGTGGTTGGAGTGTGAAGAGGGGTGCGTGCAGAGAGAAAGGGATGTCACCATCACGCTGGCAGTGGCCGATGCAGCCGTGCCCTCGGACGACGCCGCGGCAATCGAGAGGGGGCATGCCCAGATTCCGAAGCGATCCGAGGGAGCTGTGGTAACGGACTGGGAATCAGCACGAAACGTGACGATTGGCGTCGTGCCGCCCCCGGGTCGGACGGTCGCCCGGGTCGCGTTCTATCCCCACGAGTCAGGTGCGAAAGTGAGCAATCCTCTGGACACGTGCGAGGCGCCTCGCGAGTTCCTCGCCGCGATCCCTGTTGATCGGGACCCCGACAAACCCGTGCGAGGCGTGGTCGAGGCCTGGGATGCCGAGGGAGTCTCACTCGGCCGCTGGTGGCTCGACAATCCGTACCACGTGGATCAGGGCTCGACAGCCAAAGGAAAGCGGTAATCGTCCATAATCCGAACAAATGGCGTGGCCATGACGCCACCACGATCGGGTGTCAACAATACAACTGGATGGGAAATGGCGGCCGGGCTTGGTGAACCATCCCTCGCCGCGAAGCTCCGAAGACATCGCTCTCACGAAGGAGATTACAGCATGAAGAATCGTAAAGCGTCCGCTCTCGTTGCCGCTCTCGCGTCCGGCTTGATGCTCGTCGGCGCGGCCGGCGTGGCGTTCACGTCCTCCGGCGGCAGCGCAATGACCGAGCCGCAGAAGGAATCGGCGATCAACATCGGCGACAAGGCGCCGGACTTCACTCTCACGGACACGGAGGGGAAGACCCACACCCTGAGCGAGTACACCAAGCAGGGCAAGATCGTCGTCCTTGAGTGGTTCAACCCGGGCTGCCCGTGGGTCGTTCGCGTGCACGAGAAGTCCGACGTGATGACCAAGACGGCCGAGGCGAACAAGGACTCGGTCGTGTGGCTCGCGATCAACTCCGGCGCTGCGGGAAAGCAGGGGCACGGCAAGGAACTCAACGCCGAGATGAAGAAGAAGTGGAACATCGGGTACCCGATCCTGCTGGACGAGTCCGGGACGGTCGGCAAGGCGTTCGGCGCCAAGGTAACCCCGCACATGTTCGTCATCGCCGCCGACGGCACGCTTGCTTACGCGGGTGCGATCGACGACGGCGCCAAGGACAAGATCGGCGAGCCGAACTACGTCGCGGACGCGATCGCCGCGGTCAAGGCCGGCGAGACGCTGAAGGTCACGACGAAGAAGCCGCAGGGCTGCTCCGTGAAGTACGCCGACTGATCGGTCCCGTGTGACCAGACAGACTTCGGGTCGGCTCGGCCACGCGCCGGGCCGGCCTCTTTTTTCGGGTCACACGCCGTTCTTCACGAGTGCGTCGTCCGGCCATGCCGACACTACGATCTGTCCTCTGATGTATTCCTGATCTGTCCGTCGCGGCCGATGAATCGGCACACAATGGAGCACGGAACCACACCTTGATCACCACGTTGCTTGACCTTGCGCTCGTGATCGTCGCTTTCGGGCTGATCATCTTCTTCCATGAACTCGGCCACTTCCTGGCCGCGCGATGGGCAGGGATTCGCGTGCTGGCGTTCGCTCTGGGCTTTGGCCCTGCGGCGATCTCGTGGCGCAAGGGCATCGGTTGGCGGCGGGGCTCGTCGCAGCGCGAGTATGACCAGCGCGTCGCCATGGAGCCGGGCGCGAGGGTCAGCCCCACGGAGTACCGGCTCAACTACCTCCCCTTCGGCGGCTACGTGAAGATGCTCGGCCAGGATGACGTGGACCCGACAAGGGTGTCCGCCGCCAGCGACTCCTACCAGTCCTGCAAGCCCTGGAAGCGGATGATCGTGATCAGCGCGGGTGTCATCGCGAACCTCATCATCGCCGCGCTGCTGTTCATCGTGGTTTTCTCGATCGGCCTGCCCGCCGAGCCGGCCAAGGTCGGCTCGATCGCTCCGGGTTCGGCGGCGTCGCGAGCGGTCGCGGTCAACGCGGCGGCACTCGGCGTGACCGATCGAGGGCTGAAGCCGGGCGATCGCGTTCTGACGGTCGGCGGCAAGCGAGCGGTCTCTTTCCAGGATCTGGTGCTCGCCTCGGCCATGGCGCGACCGGGACGCGCGATCGAACTGACTGTTGAGCGTGACGGAGTCGCCGAGCCGCTTCAGTTCGAGATCACGCCGGATACCAGCCCGTTCTCGGGGATGCTCGAGATCGGCATCGGCCCCGCTTCCTCGACGCGTGTGCAGCCCCTGAAACTCACGCCCGAGGATGAGAGCCGCTGGAGAGATGACACTTCGCGAGCGGGATTGGACGGGGTCATGCCGGGCATGCGTCTTGCATCCATTGGTGCTCGCGATGCGCGGGAGACGGGCGTTTGGACGCCGGCCAAGTCGGCCCAGGACATCGTCACGGCACTCCGCGCCGCAGATGGCGAGCCGATCACCCTGGCGTTCTCCGATACCGGCATGCGTCACCTGAACTACGCGACGGTTGTGCCGCGGGGCGAGCTCGAGGAAGCCGATCTCGACGCCGATCCGAAGGTCCTGACGTTGTTCTCGCACATCGCGGGCCTGTCGCCGGTGATGAGAGTCGATGACGTGCCCCCCGGTGCGCCGAGGCACGGGCTGTTGCCCGGTGACACGTTTGTCCGGCTTGGCGCGCTGGAGTACCCCTCAACAGCACGCGGGATCATGGAGATCCGTGCGCACAAGGGCCGTCAGATTCCGGTGGTCGTCGAACGCCGAGACGCTGCTGGAAACACCGAGCTGGTCTCCATGACCCCCTCTGTCGATCGCAAAGGCCGGATCGGTTTCACCGTCGGCGACACCGGCGCTGATTCATCGCTCGTCGCGATGCCTCCGGACGCGATAGGCCCTCTCATGGGAGAGAACGTCGAGCGGGTCACCCCCGCCGCGGTGGGCGCGATCTCGCGGCCCGGGACACGCGTTCTTGCTGTTGCGGGCGAGCCGGTGGAGAACTTTGAGGACGTGCGATGGGCCATCGTGCGCGCGTGCCGCGGCGCGCGAGCGTCGGATGGATCGGTCGAAGTCGTCCTCACCACCACGCCGACAATCGGCGATGGTTCGATCCGTGAAACATCCTTGCTGCGGCTGTCTCGGCCCGAGGCAGATCGCATCGCGGCGCTTTCGTGGGAACCGCCGTTCGCGATCGGGTACTTCTTTGAGTTGGAGCAGACCACGCTCAAGGCGGACGGTCCGCTCGACGCGGTCACGATGGGCGTTGCGGAGACGCACCGCTGGATGATGATGACCTACGCGACCTTTGTGCGGCTGTTCCAGGGCACGGTGAAGGTCGAGCACCTCAAGGGGCCCGTCGGCATCGCCCATCTGGGCACCCTGGTCGCGAGCCAGGGGACGCTCAAGCTCATGTTCTTTCTGGGGCTTGTCAGCGTGAACCTCGCGGTCGTGAACTTCCTTCCGCTGCCGATCGTTGACGGGGGACAGTTCATCTTCATCCTTTACGAGCAGATCAAGGGGAAGCCGGTCCCGATGGGGGTCCAGAACGCTGCCACGCTCGCCGGGCTTGCCCTCATCGGCTGCATGTTCCTGATCGTGACGTTCAACGACATCCGCGGCCTCTTCTGAAGCGGTTCGCTGCGAGATCCGACCATGGGCATGCTCGGGCTTCTGCTTCTGGGGCTGGTGCTCGGATGGGCGTGGATGGTCGTTGTCACGGCGCGTTCGCTCGCGCGTCCGCCCCGCCGAGGGTACACATGGGCGGTATCGAAGAAGCGGCCTTCCGATCCATCGGAGCTCGAGTCGCCCCGTGCATTCGAGACAGTCGACATCAGGCACAACGCGATTGAGTCGGGGCCGGTGTGGATGATCCCGGGTGACGACCCCGGGGGTCCGGTCGTCATTTTCTGCCACGGCTGGGGCGAGTCGAAGATGGACATTCTGGCACGCCTCGGCGCCGTGCTCCCCCACTGCTCGCGCATCATCTCCTGGGACATGCCGGGCCACGGCGAGGCGCCGAAAGGGCCAACGCCTCTGGGCACGAGCGAGTGGATGATCCTCGAGGACCTTGTGGAACTCGCGCAGGGCGAGGACCTCGACGCCCGCGAACGCGAGGCAGCGGAGCTTGAAGCAACACTCGAGGATGAGGCCGACTGGGACGCCCACTTCGACATGCGACCGAAGCCCGGCGCACCCAAGGTCGTCGTGTGGGGCTACTCCCTCGGCGCTGGAATCGCGATCGATCTGGTCGCGAATCGTGCGAATCGCGTCAGCGCAGTGATCGCCGAATCTCCCTACTGCCTTGCGCCAACGCCGGCACGCAACATGCTCATCCTCAAGCGGCTTCCATGGCGGGCCACGATCGGCCCGGCGATGTTCCTGCTCGGCATGACTCGTTCGCGCGGCCCCCGCTGGACCGGCTTCGATCGCGCCTCCCTCGTGCGCGATGCTCGGTGCCCGATTCTCGTCATCCACGGCGATGCCGACGAGATAAGCCCGCCCGAGGACGGCGCCGCGATCGCGCGTGCCGCCGGAACCGGCGAGGACGGCACATCGCCCTCACGAGGCACACTCGTCCCCCTCCCCGGCGCGACCCACTTCGACCTCTGGCTCGATCCCGCTCGCGCCGAGGCCCGCGCCATCGCCACCGACGCAATCGGATCCTTCATCCGCTCCGTTTCCTGAACCCCCACATTTCCCCTTCAACGTCCAGTTCCTCGACTCCTCTTTCCAACCCTCCTCCTCTTCCCTCTGCGTCACTCCGGACTTTCTGCGATCTCTGCGGTCTCTTCTCGTCCTCCGGAATCCCTCGCGATCTTCGCGTTCAACCTCTTCCCTCTGCCCCTTTGTCCCTCCGCCCCTCTGCTCCCTCTTCCCCTTACACTTCGCCATGGCCACGCTCTCCCCCTCACCCACCCTTCCCCCCCGCATGACCGTCGACCGCGTCATGGCCGATCAACGCGCCGCCACCTTCACCAAGCGATCCATCAAGACTTCAACCAAGGTCTCCGGCCTCAAGCTCGCCCTCTCCATGCTCGACCTGACGACGCTCGAAGGCAAGGACTCCATCGAGAAGGTCCGCGGCCTCTGCCGCAAGGCCGTGCGCCCCTACGAGCGCGACGAAGAACTCTTCGGCGAGCGCCTCCCCAGCGTCGCCGCCGTCTGCGTCTACCCCGCCCTCGTGCCCACAGCCAAGGAACTCCTCGCCGGAACCGGCGTCAACGTCGCCTCCGTCGCCACCGGCTTCCCTTCGGGCCAGTATCCGCTCAAGGTCCGCCTCGCGGATGTGCGTGCCGCCGTCGCCGACGGCGCCGACGAGATCGACATGGTCATCTCGCGAGGGCTCTTCCTCGCCGGCAAATACAAGGACGTCTGGCGCGAGATCTATGAGACCGCCCACGCCTGCGTCGGCAGGCATCACACCGCCCACCTCAAGGTCATCCTCGAGACCGGCGAACTCGAGACCTACGACAACGTTCGCTGGGCCAGCGACATCGCGATCTCCGCCCTCGCTGCCGCGAACGCGCCCCACGCCTTCATCAAGACCTCCACCGGCAAGGTCCAGCCCGCGGCAACCATGCCCGTCACCCTCGTGATGCTCGAAGCCATCCGCGACCACTATCTCGCCACCGATGAGAAGATCGGCATGAAGCCCGCCGGCGGCATCCGCACCGCCAAACAAGCCCTCCACTACCTCGTCATGGTCAAAGAAACCCTCGGCGACGAGTGGCTCACCGCCGACCTCTTCCGCTTCGGTGCCTCCACGCTCCTCAACGACATCCTCCGCCAACTCGTCAAGGAAGCACGCGGACTCTACACCGCGCAGCACGACTTCTCGGAGGCCTAGGGAACCGGCGAGTCCGTCGCATCGAACCGACTACAATGCGAACAGTCCCTCTCCTTGCGGCGGAGAAGAGTATGAACATGCATTGTTCGAGTTGGCGGGCAACGGCAGATCGGGTTTGGTTGCTACCTGTGCTATTCCTAGCTGGACCCGTCGCCACTTCGCGCGGTGGCGAGCCGCCGACCATCGAGTACATAGACCTGATGCCTCCTTCAATGTACCCATTTGCAGCCGCTGTTAGTGCGGACGGGAACACCATTGCTGGCGGCTACCGAGTGGGATCGGTCCGTAGAGCGATCATCTGGACGCAAGCTTCGGGCGCAACAGACATCGGCACTCTCGGCGGTGCTGACGCCAATGTCGCCGGCATAAGCGGAGATGGACGCATAGTTACTGGCACGAGCAAGGTATTGCCGAGCGCCAATCGGCAGCACG
>JAPKGU010000081.1 GCA_026647565.1 Phycisphaerales bacterium
CGATGGGATTCGGCGGGCCTCACGCGGCGTTCATTTCAACGAGCGACAAGTACGTCCGCAAGCTGCCGGGGCGCATCATCGGCGTGTCGAAGGATGCGCACGGGAACACGGCGTACCGGATGGCGATCCAGACGCGCGAGCAGCACATCCGTCGCGAGAAGGCGACCAGCAACATCTGCACGGCCCAGGCGCTCCTGGCGATCATGGCGGGGATGTACGCGTGCTATCACGGGCCGCAGGGCCTGAAGCGGATCGCGACGCGCGTCTCGACGATGGCGAACTCGCTCTCCCGTTCGCTCGCGTCGGCCGGACACCAGGTGCTGACGGCGGGCTCGTTCGACACGATCCGCGTCAAGCCCGCGAAGGGCGCACACGCCGTGCTCGTCGCGGCTGAGGCGGCGGGCATCAATCTTCGCGACTTTGGGGACGGCACGCTCGGCGTGTCGCTCGACGAGACCACGACAACCGAGGACGCGACCACCATTGCGAAGGTCTTTGGGGCCACGTTCAAGGCGGTGAGTGAGACGGGCGTGCCCGCGTCGCTGGCTCGGACGAGCGCCTATCTGACCCACCCCATCTTCAACGCGTACCACTCGGAGCATGAGATGCTCCGCTACATCTTCAAGCTGCAGGGACGCGACCTCTCGCTGGCGCACAGCATGATCCCGCTGGGCTCGTGCACGATGAAGCTCAACGCGACGGTGGAGATGATCCCGGTCACGTGGCCGGAGTTCGGCAAGATCCATCCCTTCGCACCCGCGGCCCAGTGGAAGGGGTACGCCCAGGTCTTCCGCGATCTCGAGGCGTGGCTGGCGGAGATCACGGGCTTCGCCGCCGTGTCGCTCCAGCCCAACGCCGGAAGCCAGGGCGAGTACGCCGGGCTGCTCGCGATCCGCGCGTACCACAAGTCGCGGGGTGATCATCACCGCAACGTCTGCCTGATCCCGACGAGTGCGCACGGGACGAACCCGGCTTCGGCCGTGATCGCGGGAATGAAGGTTGTGCCCGTCGCGTGCGACTCGCGCGGCAACATCGATGTCGATGACCTGAAGAAGCGAGCGGCCGAGCACAAGGAAACGCTCTCGGCGTTGATGGTCACCTATCCCTCAACCCATGGCGTCTTCGAGGAGTCGATCAAGGACATCTGCAAGATCGTGCATGATCACGGCGGGCAGGTGTACATGGACGGCGCCAACATGAACGCGCAGGTCGGGCTGACCAGCCCAGGCATGATCGGCGCCGATGTGTGCCACCTCAACCTGCACAAGACCTTCTGCATCCCGCACGGCGGCGGCGGCCCGGGCATGGGCCCGATCGGCGTCGCGCCGCATCTGGCTCCGTTCCTCTCCGGTCACCCTGTGCTCAGCCCGTGGAAGGATCGCGAGCAGGGCAATCCGACGAGCGCCGGCTCGCGGGCGGCTGGCCCGGTCTCCGCGGCGCCGTTCGGCTCGGCGACGATCCTGCTGATTTCGTGGGTCTACATCGCGCTGATGGGCGCAAAGGGCCTGAAGCACGCGACGGAGGTGGCGATCCTCAACGCCAACTACATGGCCAAGCGCCTGGAGAAGCACTACAAGATCCTGTACACGGGCAAGAGCGGGACGTGCGCGCACGAGTTCATCCTGGACTGCCGCGACTTTGACAAGAGCGCGGGGATCAAGGTCGATGACATCGCCAAGCGCCTGATGGACTTCGGGTTCCACGCGCCGACGATGTCGTTCCCGGTGCCGGGGACGCTGATGATCGAGCCCACGGAGAGCGAGCCGCGACCGGAGTTGGATCGGTTCTGCGACGCGATGATCGCGATCCGCGAGGAGATCCGCGCCATCGAGGAGGGGCGTGCGGACCGCGAGGACAACGCCCTCAAGCACGCACCGCACACGATGCACGCCGTCACCGCCACCACCTGGAACCACAAGTACCCGCGCGAGCAGGGCGCGTTCCCCGCGCCGTGGACACGCGACCACAAGTTCTGGCCCGCCGTCGGTCGGATCGACAACCCGTTTGGCGATCGCAACCTGATCTGCTCATGCCCGCCGATGACTTCAGACGCCGGCTCGTGGAACTCGTGAGCGTTCGACCTCTGGAAATGGACGGGGCCTCGGCCGACACGACCGAAGCCCCGTGGTGCGAGCGTCTGAATGACCCCGTACGCGGCGCCGAGGCGTCGTGTACGGCGACATGAAGATAATAGGATCTTCTTGTACGTAATCAACTACGGCTGCGGCTGGTTGGCTCTCGATGCAAGCCCACGTCCTGCCAACACACAACGACCCCTCTGGGGAGAGGGGTCGAGGGCGAAATGCCGGGACTGCAATCGAGAATGGAACTCAGCCGCCGCCGCCGGGAGGTGGCGTGTTGCCGCCTCCGCCACCAACAACACCGGGGACGGCATAGGGGACGAAGCCGTCGATCGTGGCATGGTCGTACGACGCGTCGAGCGTTACGTAGCGCCGGTCGACGCGAGCGCTCGCCGCCGCGGACCTCTGAGCCGGCCACCACGCGTAGCCGCCGAGCTGGCGATGCACATAGTCGGGGGCGTTGACGATGAAGGAGCCCTGCCAATACCTGATGCTCGCGGCATCGCCTCCATTGTCGACCCACTGATCGAACTCAACAAGCTCCGTGATGAGGGACTTCAACTCCTCGGCGCGTTCGCTCCGGGGGACCCTGTCCTCGTCGTTGTTGTTCTCCTGGTTCTGGAACGGGCTTTGGCCGCCCCCGCCACCACCCCCGCCTCCGGACTGCTGCAAAACCTGCGAGAGATCGAACTCCGGAGCGTTGTCGTAGTCGGGGATCTCGAGAAGCAGATCGTTGATGTCGTAGATCTCGACGCGTCTGAAGGCGTTCAGACGCGATTTCGGTCCCACCTGGATCTCGCCCGTGTCGGCCATCTGCCACCCGTTCGCACCCGCCAGCGAGTCGGCCTGCGCCTTGGCAATGACCTTCTCCAGAAGCAGGAGCGCCGTGACGTTCTTGACCTCGATCGTGATCGGCGTCTCCTTATCGAGACCGTCGCTGGCGTTGCCCTCCAGCCACATGATGTCCATGTCGGCGCCGGTCAGTTGCTGGATGAAGGACATGACGTCCTCGAGCCGGTTGGCCTCGAACTTGATCGAGACCGGGCGGAGCATTTTCGAGATCGTCTCCCGCTTGGACTGGATTTCCGTCCGTGCGGCGCTCTGAGCTGCGACCACCCCGCATGGCATGGCAAGCGACCCTGTCAAAGCCCAAACGATTGGCGCCGCGACCAGTGATCGGAACATTGACCATCTCCTTGGCGTTCGGAACCAGATCCAAGCAAAGGCCCGAAGATTCCCGCCGCCCGCACGTTCAGTGTAGCGATTCGTCCCGGTCAATGCGAGAGTTGCGTGGCGAACGGCTGTTGCCGCACAAACGGGTATCGACCCCATCCCAGTTCGACCGGATCGAGTTGAGTCGACGAGACAGGCGCCGAATCGCGCAAGAAACGCTTGATTCAATCGGCGTTCCCGGAATTGCGAGAGAGCCGAAGGTCAGGTCCGGGTTCGCCCGATAGATCCCCCTACTTGGGCAGCACGAATCCCCATCTCCAGCACACCCAGCTCCGCCTCGCGCCAGCCGGCGCGCGGGTTCGTGAGGGTGCGGAACAACTCCAGGACACATCGTGTGCCGAGAGGCCCCGTGTCGGCGGCCGCGACGCACACTCTCAGTTTGGTTCGAAGCAAGGAGCAGACATGACCACCACCTTCCCGTCCACCCCCAACACCACGTTCAACGGCACGACGATCAACGGCAACGGGTGCGGCGGCACGCCCTTCACGGGCAATGGCTACACCGGCACCCAGACCCAGTTCAACCCGACCTTTGGCGCCACCCCGACCTTCGGCACGCCCTTCTTCGGTGGCTACACCCCCTCGTTCTTCCCGACCTTCTCCTCTTTCCAGGGCATCCCCCAGTATCCCACGTTCGGCCAGTTCCAGAACGCATGGTCCAACTTCGGGTCCAACTACGCGCCCGGCTTCTGGCCCACCAACTTCTCCGGTAACTCATTCGGCAACTGGCAGAACTGGAACACGCCCTTCTTCGGGACGACGCCCTGGAACGGCTTCACCCCCTGGAACTTCTCCGGCCAGTGGAGCAACTGGAACGGCATCAACCCGACCGGCTTTGGGTTCGGTGGATTCACGCCGTCGACCTTCAACACCTCGAACACCAACACCCCGTTCAACTACGGCACCCCGTTCAACTACGGCACTCCGTTCAACTACGGGACCCCGTTCAACTACGGCACCCCGTTCAACTACGGGACCCCGTTCAACTACGGGACTCCGTTCAACTACGGGACTCCGTTCAACTACGGCACCCCGTTTGGCTACGGGCCCATCGCCGGGACGCCCATTCCTGTCGGCGGCACGCCCTTCAATGGCGGCATCGGCCTCTGCCGCGACGCGGCCTAAGCCGAACCTCTCCTCTCGAATGCAAGTATGATCACGGCACAACCCGCTTCGCGCGGGTTGTGTTGTTTCTTCGGCCGAAGAGTCCCGAAGGTGATTGACGCATGAACATGATTTCACTCGTGCCGCTGACCCTCGTGCCTCTGGCTCGCTTGCCGATGCCGGGGGCCGAGATTCCCGCGTTCGATCGCGTAAGCGGTCGGCTTTTCGTGACCTCTGCATCGGACGTGCACGCCTTCGATCTGGACGCGGGCGGCGTGCCGCGGGGCTTGGGGTTTGCTCGCCTCGGTGAGATTGGTGACGACGTGACGCACGTCGCGATCGATCCTGCGGGTCGAGGGTTCGTCGCAGCGTGCGTCGTCCCGGAGCAGTTCGCGTCGCGACACGGGCACGTGGTCTTCCTCAACCCGCTGACGCTGCGGGAGGTCGGCCGGGTGGCAACCGGCCACAATCCGGACTCGTGCGCGTTCTCTCCGGGTGGCGAGTTCCTGGTCGTGGCGAACGAGGGCCAGCCGCAGACGCTGCCGAGCGGCGAGATCATCGACCCTCCGGGGTCCGTCACGGTGATCGATCTCAGGCGTGTGCGCTCGGCGGCGGATCTCTCGGCGCTCGGCGAGAGCGCCGCGACGACGCTGGTGCTTTCCGGCGGCGTGCTCGATGCGGCGCTGGGATCTGATCGGCCCCCGCGAATCGCGGCGCGTCAATCCGAGTCTCCGACGCTCGATCTGGAGCCGGAGTACGCCGTGGCGCCCAGCAACCAATGGGCGTACGTCTCGCTCCAGGAGAACAACGCGATCGCGAAGATCGCACTCGATCCCCCCCGCGTTGATGCGATCGTGGGACTGGGGCTGGTGCGGCGCGAGATCGATCCCTCTGATCGCGACGGCACCAAGGCGCCGCGGTGGGAGGTCACGGGTGCGCCGATGCCGGACCAGATCGCTGTCGCGTCCGTCGGGGGCGCTCGCTACCTCATCGCCGCCGAGGAGGGCGACGATCGCGCGGCCGTTCGGGAGAAGGGTCTCCGGGGAACCCAGGACATCGGACGCATCGGCGACCTTCTGGCTTGGGGCGAGATCGACCCGGGACTGCTCGTGCCCGGCGCCGAGAGCGCCGATCGGCTCGGCAGACTGCACGTGCTGATCGACGAGGCGGTCCGCGGCGACGGGCTCGTGATGCCCGGAACACGCTCGATCGGCCTCTACAGCCTGGAGACCCTGGAACGCGTCGGCGACACCGGCTCGTCGATCGAGATCGCGACGCTCTCGCTCTTCTCCGACGACTCCCGGAGCGATGACCGAGGCCCCGAGCCGGAGGGCGTTATCGTCACCGAGATCGGCGGGCGAAACCTCGTATTGGCTTCAATCGAGCGTCCCGGGGCCATCGCGGCAATCGACATCGAGAAACCGGAAGCGCCGAAGCTCGATTGGATCTACCCAAGTGCCTGGGACGGCGATCTTGGCCCCGAAGGAATGTGCCTGATCGACAGATCCGACGGACGCACGCTCCTTGCCGTCTGCTACGAGACCTCGGGCACGATGGTGGTCTACGAACTCCGCCGCACGAGAGGCGAGTAGCCCATCAGCTCGCACAGAGCCGCGCGCATCCAGAGCGTGCGCCCGTGTCGAGCATGGTCGTCGGGCAGGCGAACGTGCGCGTCGGCGATCGACACGACGTCAGCGTCGCCCATTCACCATGTCGAGGTACTCGCCCGTGCGGATCAGGTTCATGTGGGCCGTGATGTCTGCTCCGGTGACAGTGGGGGCGTTCGCGCCCCCGGGACCGTCGGTCGGCGCCATGTTCATCATGGCCAGCAGGGCGTTGAACTCACGACCCTGCCACTTGTACCCGGTGTACGTGAAGTCGTCGCCGGCATCGTCGGGCGTGTTGTTGTCGTCGCTGATGATCTGGGTGTCATCGAGCGATGCCCCCAGCCGCTGATTGATCAGGTGGAGATCCTCGACGTCAGCCACGCCATCGAAGTTGAAGTCGCCGGTCACCCAGCGGAACTGCGTGATGGCGGAGACGCCACCGTCGTTGAAGTTGCCGGGCGTGAGCGCAAAGCCGCTCAGGTTGACCGGCTTGAAGAGGTACGTGCCGGAGGGGTTGGGCGCGCAGACACCTGAAGTGTCCGGATCGCACGAGCCGTCGTATCTCGGGCCTGCCGGATCGGTGGGGCCGTCGGAGCGCGCAGGATCGAAGCCAAGCCCGGGAACGGAGAGCAGATCGCCGTAGATGAACTCCTCGTCCGCCATGCGGCTGAAGACGACCTGCCCCTCGCTATTGAAGCGATGGCCGCGCTTCGGGTTGCTTCCGTAATAGCGCACCCGCGCGATCGCGTCGGGATTGAAGCCGGCGGTCGTCGAGATCTCCTGCTGGTTGTCGCGGGTGTACTCCTTGCCGCCCTGGTGGGACCATGAGGCGTCGTCCACCATCTGGTAGCCCTCGAGCGTCAGACCGCCCGCGGGGTGGTCCGGCAGATCGACCCGGCTGTTCCAGTCGATGTCCGGGTTGATGTCCTTGCGCCACGCGTAGCCGGGAGCGTACACGCTTGTCGAGCCGGAAACAGAGTGCAGCGGCCTGCGACGCATCAGGACATACGTCGAGGAATCATCGTTCGCGAGGTTTCCCGGCGTATCGGTCGTCGGGATGTGCTGAGCGCTGAAGGTCGCGAGCGTCGTCCCCGGCGCCACACGCGCTGGGATGAAGCTCGAGCCACCCGTGTTGTTGTAGAGCACGAGCAGGCCATTGGTGCCGATGACAAGCCCGTCCAGGTGGAACGCCTCGTCCACCTCGGCGGGAGCGCCGAACTCGTTGCCGCCCTTGATCAGCGCGACCGCGTATCCGGTCAGCGACATGCCCGGACGCCCGTACAGCTCGATGTACTCCCACGCGGGGTCGGTGCCGCTTCCCGGCGGGTTCTCGTGGACCTCATTGATCACGACCTGCGCAGGTGAGGCGAATGCGACGGATGTCAGGGCGCAAAGAGCGGCAAGGGTGCGGGGGTTCATGTGATCTCTCTCCGTGAACAAGGCGGGGTATGAATGAATGATCGATGCCGGGCCGATGAGCGACGCACTACCAGTGCTTGCCGGACGACAAGATCCCTCCGAAGACCTTTCCCTGCAGGTCGTCGTACACGAACTTGTCGCCGACGTAGGTGCCGCTCCATTCCTGGTCGTTGTTCAGGTCGCGGAACGAGCCGACGTGGCCGTCCGCAAAGGCGAAGTTGCCGATCGTGCGCGTGTGGCCCTTCTTCGAGCCGCGCGAAGCGCCCTTCCGGCCCCCGTGCCCCGGGCCAAGGTCGTCGTAGTCCTGCCACGCGAAGGCGCCAGATGCGGGATCTCGCTTGATGGGCCCATCGGACATGGCCTTGACCGTGGGGAGCCGCTCCCCCTGGTACGTGATCTGCTCGCCACCATCGAGAATCTCGGTGCGCCCGTCACCCAGGAGCGGCACGTAAGTAGGCGAGACCGCCGCGAGGTACTTGTCCGAGAGGGGCCCGACCGTGTCGTTCTTGCTGCCGGGGTCGCCGAACGGGTCGCTGGGTCGCTTCATCTCGGTGAACGCGAGATACCAGCAGGTCGTGTAGTTGGTGTTCAGTCCGCGCGCGATCATCTGGTCGCGATCCGCCTCGCTCGGATTCGACCATGTCTTGCTCCCGTCGGAGATGCGGTTGAGAATCAGGTTCTGATTGAAGCGCGCCGGACTGCTCGGACAGAGAAGCTTCCCGGGGTAGGCGATGTCGGCGTTCGCGAGCGAGGCGACCCACGAAGCCTCGTCGATCGGGCCCCACGAGTACTTCACGCGATTGTCGAACGGGCCGCCGCCGTAGTACCCGCGCTGGTCGTTGGCATAGCCGACCAGTCCGAGACCGATCTGCCGCAGGTTGTTCGAGCACGCGACGGTGCGAGCCGATTCGCGGGCCGCGCCCAGGGAGGGCAGGAGGATGCCCACGAGCAGGGCAATGACCGCGATGACGACCAGGAGTTCGATCAATGTGAACGCCGCGGCTCCGGCGTCCCGCAGCTCCTTGAACCCTCGTGCTGGCGGACGAACCACTCGTGCGGGCATCCTGCTCTCCGATGAAGGAAGGGCAGGACACTACATGAGTCCCTCGCGGATCGAGTGTGGATCTGGCGAAGGAGGCGCTAAGCGAACTTGAAGAATCTCCGACCGAATGCGCCGGAATCAGCGTTGAATCGGGCAACAGGTTTCTGGTACGCTCCCCACGCGTGAAGAAGCCGTGTGGATCGCGCTGCCCCCGAGTCAGCGCCCTGGATGGAGAGAGTCATGCGATCGACCCTTGCCCTGTTCGTGTGCTCCGGCCTGTCGGCCTGCACCTCTGCGCTGGCCGCGGATCATCCCTGGACGTCGGCCGAGGGCTCGGCCCTGCGCGAGGGTGTCTGCCCTGAGACGTGGGTGCTCGACCGGCCGGTCTCCCTGGTTCGCAAGGTCGATCACCCAACGTCGCGGATCGACGAGACCACGTACATGTCCGCCGAGCAGGACTCGGACGGCGACTCGTCGCGCCAGCTCGTGATCACGCCGGACGGCAGCCAGGCGGTGGTCATCAGCGCCCAGACCAACACGATGACGTTCATCAACATCGCGACGCGGACCGTGACGCACGCGGTCGAGGTGGGAGAGTACCCGGTCGACGTCGCCGTGACGCCCGACGGGCGCTACGCGCTCGCGGCCTGCGTCTTCGCGAACAGCGTCTCGGTCGTCGACATCGCGACCCACGCCGAGGTCGCGCGCGTTCCGGTGTCAGGCGATCAGCCGTATCGCATCGTCGTAACGCCCGACGGATCGCGGGCGATCGTGGGTGTCATCAACGACGCCGTGAACAGCAGCTTCTCCGTGATCGATCTCGACACGCTCTCCGAGACCGGGGTGATCGACTCCGCGTCGCAGGGAGTCATCGGCGGATACTTCACCCCCGAATACGGCATCTTCGGCGATGCGTTCACCAGCTTCGACGTCTCGGTTGACAGCTCGAAGATCGTCCTCGCCGATCGGGGGGGCGACCGGATCATGATCTACGACATCGCGAGCGGCGCCGAGCTTGCCGCCCTTGCAACATCCGATCAGCCCGGCGCCGTCGACGTCTCTCCTGTCGGCAACTTCGCCGTGGTGTCGTGCGAGGGTGCCTCGCGCCGAGTGGTCAAGGTCGATCTGGCGACCAACTCGATCGCGTCCTCCTTCCCGACGACCGCGGATCTCACCTGGCAGCTCGCGAAGGTGACGCCCGACGGGCAGTACGCCATCGTCGGGCAACTGAATGAGGTCGAGTTCGTCCATCTCACGACCGGCGCCCTCACGCGCCTCTCGACCGGCTCGCCCGGAGACATCGAGTTCTCGGCGGACGGGCTTTATGCGTTCGTTTCGAACTTCAACAGCCGGGTCATCAGTCTCGCGACACGCGCCCAGGTCGCCTCGGTCACGTACGCCGCGTGCGCGGACGCCGCCGCAAGCCCGACCTCGAACGTCGTCGTGACCTTGAACAACCGCTTCGCCGAGGACGCCCAGTTCTACAGCGTGAACGGGGCCTCGTCCTCCTTCCTCGGGCGTTCCTTCACCGGACCGGGCATGGAGAGCGACTCGACGAGGGAGCTGGCGATCATGCCCGACGGACGGTCCGTTCTCTTCGGGAACTGCACGAGCTGGAGCACCGGCTTTCTGGACCTCGGCTCCAACGCGATGTCACCCTTGATCTCCACCGGCTTCCGGACGCTTGACGCCGCGGTCTCGCCCGACGGCCGGCACGCGGTCGTGACCAATGCCGACGGACAATCGGTCTCGATCATCGACGCGCAGACGCGTTCATTGCTTGTGAATCTCTCGGTCTTCGACCGCCCGGCCCGTGTGGTCATCTCGCCGGACTCCGCCTTCGCCTACGTGCTGACGATGGCGGGCACGGATCGTGTCCACAAGATCGCCCTTAACGGGGCCTCGTCGAGCGTGGTGGCGACGCAGATCGCGGGCCAGACCGGCGCCGTGGGGTACGGATTCTCCGAGTTCAGCGGGCTCTCGATCTCGCCCGATGGTTCGACGCTCGCGGTCTGCCGCTCGTTCGACGATCTTCTGCGCCTGATCGACGCGGGGTCGATGTCTGTCATCGCCGACGTGCCTGTCAACCCAACGACCGGCACGGACTTCCCGCTTCGCTCCACGTTCAACGCGTCGGGCACCCGCGCCTACGTTGGCGTGAACTTCGGGAACGTCGTGCAGGTCGTCAACATCGCAGGGGCGGGCTCGTCCGTGATCTCCACCATCAGCGGCATCCCCGCGCCGCTGACCTTTGACCTGGACGCCTCCGGCAACTACCTGTACGTCGGGACCGTCGGCTTCGGCACCGGGGGCATCCGCGTGATCGATACCAACACAAACACCGTGGTGAAGACCGTGCTCTTCGCCCTGAACGGCACCGTGCGAGCGACGCACCTCTCGGCCCAGGACGGCAAGCTGTATGTCGCAGGGGCCGACAACAACGGCGGGCGGCTTTGGGTGCTGAACGCCGCCGGCCCCGCAACCGCTCTGGATCGCTCCGTCGCGCTCACGAGCTCGCCGGCGGATCTGGCGTTCTCCGAACGCTTCGGCCAGGCGATCGTGTCGCTCCCGATCCCGGACGGCATCGAGATTGTGCAGGTGCGAGCGCTCTGCACCGCGGACTACACCGGCGACACGCTCGTTGACATCCTCGACTTCCTCGACTTCATCAGCGACTTTGCCGACTGCGAGCAGGAGCCGGGTCCGTGCGGCGACCTTGGGAACGCCGATTTCAACGGCGACACGCTCGTCGACATTCTCGATTTCCTCGATTTCATCGAGGCCTTCTCGGACCAGTTCGGGGGTGCTGGCTGCTCCGGCTGATGGCCGAAAGCTCCGGCGGGACCCACAGAAGCGCGCAAAGAGCCACCTCAGGGATTTGAACCCTGGACCTATGCTTTACGAAAGCATCGCTCTACCGCTGAGCTAAGGTGGCAATCGCACCGGGCCGAACGGCCTCCGGCGGGACACCAAGTATCGCCGGGATGAGCCGCCCGGTCCACTCCGGGCGCCCTGGAGGGTGACGATTGTTGCCGGGGACTCGGTTTCGCCCCCCGGCCCGCCCGGGCTGCTTACGGGGCAACGGGCAGGACTTCCATCCTGGCCCCCGCCGCCCGCAACTGGTCCAGCTGGCGATCGCCGATCCTGGCGTGCAACACGACGTGCGTTGTGTCGTACGCGCGATCCAGCACCTCGCCGCGGTTCTCGATGACATGGATCGCCTTTGCCTCGGAAAGGGCCAGCCGCACGCGGACTTCCCGGACCTGCCCCCGGGCCTCCTCACGCACGATCGCCTCGAGCGCGTCCTGTCCCGCGACCATGCGTCCGTCAATGCCGGGGATGGCGCTGACCGCAATCGCGCCGGGGCAACGACCCTGCCACTCCAGCAGCGCGGCGTTGTCCCTCAGCCGGTCGGCCTTGTTCAGCAGCAGAACCCGGCGCGGCTCCCTCCACGACTCGCCCGCCTCCTTCTCGAACCTGGCCGTCTCCGCGAAGAGATCGTCGAGCGTCGACATGACCGTTCGGTGCTGCAGTTCGGAGGCCGGATCGGACGCGTCGAGCACGATCAGCAACAGGTCCGCGTGCGTGGCCTCTTCCAGCGTCGCGCGGAACGACGCGATCAGGTTGTGGGGCAGATCCCGCACAAAGCCGACTGTGTCCGAGAGCATCACGTTCAGCCCGCCCCCGAGGTCCCACTCGCGCGTCCTCGTCACCAGCGTCGCGAAGACGCGATCGTCCGCGTACGCCCCACCGGACGTGAGCGTGTTGAAGAGCGTGCTCTTGCCCGCGTTCGTGTACCCGACGAGCCCGACCGTGACGTGATCGGCCTTCCGCTTGCGGACCTCGCGCCGCTTGCGCCCCTGGATCTCCGCCAGTTCACGCTGGAGATCGATCTTGCGCGCCTGCACGAGCCGCCGGTCGATCTCGAGCTGTTGCTCGCCCGGGCCTCGCGTCCCGATCCCGCCGCCGCCCAGACGCTCGAGGTGCGACCACATCGACTTCAGACGCGGATAGGTGTACTCGAGCTGGGCGAGCTCGACCTGCAGCTTCGCCTCGTGCGTCGTCGCACGCCCGGCAAAGATGTCGAGGATCAGTTCGCTCCGGTCGATCACCTTTCGCTTGGTGACCTCCTCGATATTGCTGATCTGGCGCGGCGAGAGGTCGTGGTCGAAGATGATCGTGCGAGCGTCGACCGCATCGCACAGCCCTCGGAGCTCATCGACCTTGCCCCGGCCCATGAGCATCGCCGCTTCCGGACGGTCGCGCCGCTGCTCCAGTTCGCCGACGACGAGCGCGCCCGCCTGCTCCGCCAGCGCGCGGAGCTCGCCGAAGGGGTTGGCCACGTCGTAGTTGGACTCCGGGAGCCGGACGGCGGCCAGGACCGCGCGCTCGGACTGAACCTTGATTGTCGTGCGTTCTTTGTTTGAAGTCATGGAGAAGTGCGAAAGACCTCCGCCGAACTGTACGCCCGAACCGCCCTCAGCCTTGGTCGGGGCCCGGCCGCTCGGTCCGAGGGGAAGAGGCGAGAATGACGCCGCACTCCGGGCAGGCGAAGATGCCGCGAACGAGGGCCGATGTGTCATAGCCACAGGCGTGGCAGCGGTCCGGCGGAAAGAGCCCGGCTCGCGATCTGCCGAGGATGCGGTCGCGGATGGCGTTCCGCCCGACGACCACGATACCCGTGGCAGAAATGGTCATCACGAGCAGAGCCGCGATCTGCGCCGCCGCGAGAGCGCCCTTCGGGTTGCTCGGGAGCAAGATCAATGCAATGACGGCGCCGGCGAATGCAGCCGCGAACCAGATCAGGATGGATCGGCGCCGCATGCTCGGAGATGCTACCCAAGGGGCAGGAAAGCCGTCGAAACTGGGTTCGGGGCGAACCCGGGCCTGACACCCGGCGAACCTACGCTTGTACCACCAGTGCGGACACACCCGGAGCATCCCGTGAGATCAGCACGACTCGTGACGAAGACCGTTCTTTTCTCGACGCTCGCCGTGGCGGTGGTGGGGTCGACGATGGCGATCGCCCAGCGCGACGACTTCGCGTTCTTCGACCCCCTGATCGACGTCAAGACCACGCTCGATCGGTTCTACATCGATCAGCCCGACGAGGCGGCGCTTCGCGACGGCGCGATCCAGGGCATGATCGAGACGCTGAACGATCCCTACACGGTGTACGTGCCGCCCCAGGTCAAGCGGGAGTTCGAGAAGGAGCTGACCGGCGAGTACGTCGGCATCGGGGCACAGATCCAGATGCGTGACGGCTGGCTCACGATCGCGTCTCCGCTCGAGGATTCGCCCGCGTTTCGTGTGGGGCTGATGGCCGACGATCGCGTCGTGAAGATCGACGGAGAGTCCACCTTCGGGCTGACCGACGACCAGTGCGTCGAGCGGCTGACCGGCGAGCCGGGCACAAAGGTGACGCTCACGATCGAGCGCAAGGGAGAGCAGTTCGAGCAGACGATCGAGCGTGAGCCGATCAAGACCCGGTCCGTCAAGGGATTCCATCGCGATCCGAGCGACACCCAGCGCTGGCAGTCCTACATCGATCCCGCAAGGAAAATCGTCTACCTGCGCCTGACGCAGTTCACGCCCAACTGCTCCGCCGAAGTCGCCGAGGCCCTCCGCCAGGCCGGCGCCGACAAGGGCGACGTCAAGGGGCTCATCCTCGACCTCCGCTGGAACGGCGGCGGCGTGCTCCAGGACGCGATCGCAATCGCGGACATGTTCCTCAAGGACGGCGTGATCGTCTCAACCAAGGGCCGCGCGCACGCCGAAGAGATCGCGCGCGCATCCGAGCCGGGAACCCTTCCCGACTTCCCGATCGCCGTGCTGGTCAACGCCCAGTCAGCGTCTGCGTCCGAGGTGCTCGCCGGGGCGCTCTCCGAGAACGGCCGAGCGATCGTCGTCGGCACCCGCACCTTCGGCAAGGGTCTCGTGCAGGTCGTTCGAACGCTCCCGAACTCCGGCGGCGCGCAGCTCAAGATCACCGAGCAGGGGTACTACCTCCCGTCGGGCAGAAGTCTGCATCGAAAGGGCGACTCCGCCGAGTGGGGCGTCGATCCCACCGACGGGTTCTATCTGCCGATCACCGACGAGGAGGTCATCGAGATCTTCCGCGTCCGACGCGAGGAGGACGTCCTGAGGCGCGCCGCCGCGGCTTCCGAGTCCGAGTGGGCCGACGCCGACGCGATCATCGCGAAGCTCAAGGATCGCCAGCTCGCCGCCGCTCTCCAGGCAATGCAGGCCAAGGTGGATTCCGGCGAATGGGCCAAGACCGGCCAGCCCCTGCCCGAACGCGGCGCTCAGGCCGGGGAAGAGCTCGCCCGACTCCTCCGCACCCGCGAGCGCGTCGAGCGCGAACTCATCCGAATGGACCAGCGCATCGAGTCACTCCAGACCGCCAGCGGCAAGCCCGCCGACCTCCCCGACCTCTGGGCGGACGACGCGGAACTCGTCGGCGGTCGCGTCCTGGTTTACGACAAGAACGGCAAGCCCATCGCCGAGCTCGACGTCACCGGACCGAACCTGGAGCGGGCCTTGCAGAGCGCCGACGTGTCGAGCAAGACGCAAGGCAACGCCGAAGGAAACAAGGAATGAGCGAGCGGGTGCGGAAGTGCTGACGCTCGGCATCGAGTCGTCGTGCGACGAGACCGCCGCGGCGGTGATCGAGGACGGGTGGCGCGTCCGCTCCAGCGTTGTCGCTTCGCAGGTCGATCTCCACGCCGAGTACCGGGGCGTGGTCCCCGAGTTGGCGGGACGGGAGCACGTCGAGAAGATCCTCCCCGTCGTCCGCAGTGCGCTGCGCGAGGCCGGCGTCACGATCGCCGATCTTGGCCTGATCGCCGTCGGCCACAGGCCCGGCCTGATCGGGTGCCTGCTCGTCGGGCTGACCGCTGCCAAGGCGCTGGCCCTGGCCACCGGGCTTCCCCTCGTGGGCGTCGATCACGTCCACGCCCACTTGTACGCTCCGCTCCTCGAAGTGCCCGCGCCGGATCGACCCGCGTTTCCGGCCCTCGGCCTCGTCGTCAGCGGCGGCCACACCTCGATCTACCGCGTCGAAGCGCCAGTTCGCGTCGATCGCCTCGGCGCCACAATCGACGACGCGATCGGCGAAGCGTTCGACAAGGCCGCGACGCTCCTTGGCCTTCCGTTCCCCGGCGGGCCGAACCTCGACCGGCTCGCGTCGGAAGACGGGGCGAACGATCGTGCCTTCGAGTTCCCGATCTCGCGGATCGATCCGCGATCACTCGACTTCTCCTTCAGCGGCCTGAAGACCGCCACGATGCTCGCCGTGCGGGGCGATCCGCAGGGGGGCGCCGCCCCGAGAGCGGCGAGCGAGCTCTCCGCCTCGCAGCGGCGCGACATCGCAGCTTCGTTCCAGCGTGCCGCGGTCCAGGCCGTCATTCTGAAGCTCGCGAGGGCGCACGAGCGGCACCCCGATGCGAGATCGCTCCTGGTCGGGGGCGGCGTCTCCGCCAACTCGCGCATGCGCAGCGAACTCGTCTCGTTCGCGCGGACGCACGGTCTCGATCTGCGCCTGCCCCCGATCCGATTCTGCGTCGACAACGGCGCGATGATCGCCGGCCTCGGGCATCACCTCCACGAGTCCGGCCTCACGCACGATCTCACCCTCGAACCGGTGCCCACCACGTCATGCTGACCCACCTCGCCCTCGTCGGTCTGTTGCTGTCGATCCCCGTCGCGCACGCGCCGTCGCAGAACCAGCCCCCGCCCCAAGGCGTCGGCCGCCCCGACATCCCCCAGATCGACGCGTACGAACAACGCGAGGCCGCGGGATTCACTGTTCTCGTGCACCGGTCGCTCCTGGAGCCGGGAAGCGTCGATGGCCCTCGTGTGCTCGCGGCCCTGACCTGGGACCTCGAGGTGCTCGCTGAGCGTGTGCCGCCGCACGCAGTCGAGATGCTGCGGAGGACGACGCCAATCTGGATCACGCCGGAGCTTCCATCTGCCGGCGGCTGGAACGCGCGCGGGCTGTGCCACCATCCAAGCCGGGACTGGCTCGTGAACGCGGGGTACGGCGCGGATCGTGCCGGCGCCGTCGAGGTGTGCAACGTCCGGGAGTATCTGCTCTGGAGGGCCGAGCAGCCCCTGTGCATCCTCCACGAGATGGCCCACGCCCTCCAGCACGAGTTGGGCGATCCCCCCGAGATCCGCGCGGCGTACGAGGCGGCCAAAGACGGCGGCGCGTACGAGCAAGTCCCTTTCGCGCTCACACCCGGCCAGAGCCGACGCGCCTACGCGATGAACAACCACGTCGAGTACTTCGCCGAGATCTCCGAGGCCTGGTTCGGACGCAACGACTACTACCCGTTCACGCGCGAGGACCTTCTCCGCATCGATCCCCAGGGTGCCGCGCTCGTCGAGCGTGTGTGGGGAACGCCGGGCCGCCGCCCCGAATCCGCACCCGACGTCGCCCCAGAAGGCGAGCGATGACGAAGCGGCCTTTCGAGCACGACATCGCAGAGGCGTTGGTGCCATACGCCCATCCGGCCGCATGGCCGGAGCACGCGTTGCTCGCCCAGTGCCGGCTCGGCAAGGGGCGTTCGAGCGGGCCGGGGGGCCAGCATCGCAACAAGGTCGAGACGCTGGTCGAGATCACCCACGAGCCAACCGGCCTGGAAGCCCATGCGGGTGAGCGGCGCAGCGCCGGCGAGAACAAGGCCGTCGCGCTGCGTCGGCTGCGCCTGCTGCTCGCGACGGAGCATCGCGTTGCGGTGCCGCTCGGCGAGATAGGTTCGGACCTCTGGCGCTCGCGGGTTCGGGGGGGAAAGATCGGGCAGGACGTGAAGCGTGCCTCGCTCCGCCTCTCGTGCACCGCCAGCCAGTTGACCAAGCTCATCAAGGATCATCCGCCGGCCCTGGCGCGCGTGAATCGGGCGCGGGCCGACGCGGGGCTGCACCCGCTCCGGTGATGCGGGCCGCGTGGGGCGCTGCTGCGGAGGAAAAAGCGAACAGGCCCGGCATCGAGCCGGGCCTGTTCCGAGTCGTGTGGTGACACGCGTCAGTGACGACGTGTCACGGTGATGCAGAGCGGATCAGCGACGACGACGGGTCGCCATGAGACCGCCGAGACCGAGGAGAGCCGCCGCACCGGGGGCGGGGATGGCCTGGATCTCGAACGCACCGTAGCGCTGCGGAGCGAGCGTGCTGCCGTGACCGAAGGTCAGGCTGTTCGTGCCGGGCGCCGCCGCCGTGGTGGTCATGAACCAGCGGCCGCTCGTCCCTGTACGGCTCTGGATCTGGAGCTGGCCGTTGACGCCGACGGGGAGGGGGCCACCAGTCATGGTGATCGTCCAGATGAAGTCGCCAGCCGAGGGGAAGGTGACGCCGAACGACGAGATGACCGTCGTGCCTGTCGCGTCAAGGAAGAAGAAGTCGAGGATGCCGCCGACAGCGGTCACGCCACCGACAAACCTCATCGCATCCATCTGAAAGTTGCCAGAGCCGGTCGCGGGGTGAACGGACTGATAGTCGTCACGGTGGGCGAACGCCCCCGCGGTGAATGCGGAGTACGGACCCGGGATGCTGGAGTACATCGGAGCGCCGCGGGTCGCGTCGGTCGAGTCAAGCGGCCGGGCGACAACGGCGCTGGCCGGCAGCATGACGTGATTCGAGGGCAGCGGCAGGGCGATGTCCGCCGACGCCGTGCCAGCAGCGAGCGCAAGCAAACCAGTGATCTTCAACGCAGTCTTCATGTCTGTCTCTCCTAGATGAAGCCAATGTCTCTCTGAACCCATGATTTCCCGAGCACACGCACGGGAGTTGTTGAGCCATCGTCATCAAGAGCGTTGGACCGGCACCGAGCGACCGACCCGACGCTCCTCTCCCAACCGAAATGCGATTCTGACAGAATGCAAGCCATTTGTCAAGGGATTTTGCATAATGTGGAAACTCGATCTAAAGCATTGCAAAATAGAGACTTACCACAGAATAGCCTGGATGCAAGCGGAATGGCCGCGTCGCCTGGTGATCGCTCTTCACGCGAGGTCACGCGCTGCACAATGTCCGAGAAACGTGCGAGTGAACCCATCCCGGACCGCGCCAGCGATGCTGGCCGTCCGGCAGGTTGCGACCACCGATCGGACATCAGGATGCCCGTGTTCGAGCTTTGATCGGCTGTCCGATGTACAGTTCGTGGTCCGCTTCGAGGTCGAAATGCCGCACCACCTGGCAGTCGATGGATGCCATCGCCCGTTTGAGGGCCGGAGCGCCGGAAGCGAGCACTTCCACCGGGAGTGCATCAAACGCATCGCCGATCTCGTCCGGGGCCCACTCGCGATCGAAACGGCGCAGCATGCCCGCGTCCTCGGGTGAGAGGACACAGATCACGAAGGCGTGGCTATCGCGAATGAGCGGCGAGATCGAGTGCCCCTTACGAGCGGCGACGCAGATCAGCGTCGGGACCTCGGAGCAGACCTGCACCGATCGGACGACCTGTCCGGCCCGCTTCCCGTCGTACGCGGATGTCATCAGAAAGCTCCCTGCCGGGAGCATCGAGAGGGCGTTCGCGATGGGGTCGTTGGAGGCCATGTGCGTTCGGAGCCGATCGAGTGCGGAGTCTACAGGCCCAGTCAATGCCTCGTGAAATCCGAATCCGCCCTTCTTCCGATCATGATCCGTTCAAAGAGTGAACATACGCATGAGAGTTCGTAAACTTCGCTCCGCCGACGCACATCTTCTCCACATTTCTTGAAAGAAGTGTCGCGTTGTGTTGCAAAGTGTGGCGAAGTGGGGCAGAATCCCGTGCCATGAGGACGGGAGCCACGCGTCATGCTCTTCACCGGACATTCCGAGCTGACGATCGACGCCAAGCAGCGTCTCCAGATTCCGGCCAAGTACCGGAATGCCTGGGACGAGGCGCGCGATGGGAAGGCGTGGTATTGCGTCCCCTGGCCGGGCGGGATACTCCGTCTGTACACGGAGGCCTGCTTCGAAGGGCTCGCCTCGCGGGGCGCGGCAGGCGGCTCTCCCACCCTGACGCCGGACCAGGACGAAGCGGATCTCGAAGCGGACTTCTTCTCGCTCGCCGAGCGGATCGAGCCGGATTCGGCAGGACGGATCGCGCTCCCTCGTCAGCATCTGGAACTGGCTGGGCTGGGCGGTTCGGGCGCGAGTGGAACGGAGGTCGTGGTGATCGGCGCACGCAATCGGCTCGAGATCCGCGAGCGTGCCGCGTGGCAGCAGACGCTCTCACAGCGGTTCGCGAGGTTGCCGTCCCTGGTCGCGAAGATCGAGACGAGGAAGGACGATTGACGAGGACTCTGTGCGAGCGCCATGGACGGGCGCTCGAGTGTGCTCCGGCTCCGGAGCAGGTTGGGTGAAGGAACGCCCGACCCGGCCTCATCCGAAAGGATGGAGCGCGGGTTTGCAAGTGAACATCACCTGGGGCGGCGTCGGGACTCCGGCCCGCCTCGGACAGGTTGACGCCGCGAGCAGCGGACGGCGAAGGGAATCGACGCCCGGCCGACACGAAGCGCAGACACGCGCCTTCCAAGGACGGAAGGCCCTCGGCGCAACACTCGTGCGGCTCGTCCGAAGGGACCCAGCAGTTGCTCGCGCAGAGCCCGGTCGAGCCACCACCGACCGGGCTTTTTCGTGCGCAGACGCGCCGCTCCAGCAACGAAAATAGCCGCCCGACCAGATGATCGGGCGGCCGCGGAGATTCGAGCGCCGACCGTGCGTGGCGCTCGGGCAGGCGGAAGCGGTGGAGGGCGGATGCCCACGACCGGGTCCATTCACTCAGTCAATCTTGACGGGCGTTCGCGTGATCTCGCCGGGCTTGGCGAAGAACGGCGGGGTGCGACCCTGGCCCACATCCTGCTTGGCGGCGCCAACGGCATAACGCCCCGGACGGATCGGCTTGAACTCGTACTGGCCCTGCGCGTTCGACATCGTCGAGCGAACAACCTCGCCCGGAGCGGACATCAGGGCCACGCGGGCGCCTTCGACGGGTCTGTTCTCGGCGTCCACGACGCGCCCGATGACGGCCGCAGGCCGCACCGGATCGCCGATGGCCGGCGTGACAGCGACGCCAAGCGCAAGGAGGCCGAGGGAAGCGAGAGCGACTTTCAGTCTCTTGTGACGCATGAAGCGACTCCACAATGGTGGTGTTGAACAGATTCCGCCACAACCAAATAGGTTGCAGCGGATCGGCCTTGCGGCCACGGTGTCGCGACAGCAGAAGAACGCACCGAGTTCGGGGGTATTGCAGAGTGCCGGCTCCTCGCTTCAATGGCTGATCGATTCGAGAACTGTTCGAGCGCCGGGGATGAACAGAACAGGGACTTCGACGTACAACCAAGGGCGTCGATTGCGGAGCCGACGCCACGATCGGCCAAGGGCCAAGGAGGCACGATGCACCTCACGATCCGCGCGACGAATCTCTCAGTCACCGATGCCATCCGGGAGCATGTCTCGCGGCGCGTGCTCGGTGCCGCACAGCGATTTGCCCGTCGGCTCTCCTCCATCACGGTCGTCATCGAGGATGTGAACGGCCCCAAGGGCGGCGTCGACATCGCGTGCCGCATCGAGGGCGGGATGGCTCAAAGCGGCGAGCCGGTGGTCATCACCGAACGCGCGGACGACCTGTACGGCGCCGTCGATCGTGCCGCGAGCCGTTTCAAGCGGGCGATGTCGCGCCGGGCCGAGCGACGCAGGGCCCGGGGACGGGCGAATCGGCGGCCCGGCACGACCTGACCCGACTCTTGATCTGATCTGAGTTGACACGCTTTGG
>JAPKGU010000082.1 GCA_026647565.1 Phycisphaerales bacterium
GCTTGGGGGCGGGTTTGGGGGCGGGTTTGGGGGCGAAAGCTCGCGATTCGCGTGCGATGGTGGTCGCGGTGCGGCGGATGAGTTCGGCGTGGCGATGGAGGGCACGCTGATCGGACTCGGGGTCGCGGCCGACCGGCCCGGGCGCCGGGGATTCGAGCACGTCGAGGAGTCTGCGGAGTGAGATGGGACGCGCGGTCTGGCCGAGGAGGCGGGCGCGGATGGTGAGGAGTTGGTCGTAGGCGTCGATCTCGGCCCGGACCTCGGGTGTGTTGATGTAGTCGATGAGCGTGAGGAAGGGGATCTTGAGGTGGTCGGCGAGACGATCGAGCGGCAGGTTGGCGTTGATGATGTTGAGGACGATCAGGTGTGCCCAGCGCTGGCGCGGGGAGATGTCGCTGGGCGCGGCGGGGCACGGGGAATCACCGTTGTGGCCCTCCACGGCGGCGCCACGGGGACACGAGGTCCGCTGGCATACGTTCGCGGTTGCGATCGAAGCGTCGGGCGCCTCGTCAGCGGTGGTGCGTTCGGAATCGCGTGAGATGTCGTGTGAGGCGATCATGCCCGGAAGATACGGGCGGGCGGCGGAGATTCAAGCGGAGGGGCGGCGTTCCACTGACAGACGTCTGTCAGTGACTGACAGACAGTTGTCAGTGAACCGGGGGAACGGGCGGGGGCGCGGGGTGGTCGTCAGCGTGCTGCCCCTCACGCCACTCTTACGACCGGGCGGCGTGCTGGGACGGCTCGCGCTGGTGGGAGGCGTCCAGGGTTTCGGCGTGGTGCGGGTCGTCGTCGTGCGAATCGTTCCTGAAGCGTCCGGTGCGGAGCCCCCAGATCGTGTGCACGATGCGGGTCACGAAGATGCCGGAGGCGAAGGCCCAGACGAATGCCCATGAGGGCTTGATCCCCTGGTGCTGGAGGATGTACATGAGGCCGCCGGCCACGATGTAATAGAGCGGCGAGAGGATGGCCCGCTCGAACTGGATGAGGGTGGCATCCTTGAAGAAGGCGCGATTGCTCTTTCTGATCTTCGGGCGTCTTGACGGGGGGCGCCAGTGGTTGGCGAGCCAGTGGAGGCCGTAGTAGATAAGCACGTCGACGACCATGTCGATTGCCGCGGCGGCGAGCGTGATCCAGAGTTTGTGCTCGTGCCCGATCCAGTCGCTGACGTAGGCGACGGGCATTTTGGCGATGAGGATGGCGAGCAATCCGGCGGCGACGACGTTGAAGTTGATGTTGAAGATGCGGCTGCGCTGGTAGAGATGGAAGAGTCGTCTGGGCATGGCGTCTCTCGGCGCAGAGAAGGAGGATGCGGGTGCTCAGGCCGGTTTGACGCTGGCGCGACCGACGGAGTGGTAGGTGAAGCCGGCGCGGGCCATCTGTCCGGGGCGGTAAAGGTTCCGGCCGTCGAAGATGGTGCGATGCCGCATCACGCCCGAGAGGCGTGTGAGGTCGGGGCTTTTGAAGTCGTCCCAGTCGGTGGAGACAACGAGTGCGTCTGCGCCCTTGGCGGCGTCGTACATCTCGTCGACGATCTCAAGCCCCTTGGCGTTGAACTCTCGGAGTTCGTGGCGTGCGTTGTCGTTTGCGACGGGGTCGAAGGCGCGGACGGACGCGCCGGCGGAGAGCGCCTTGCGGATCAGGGTGAGGGCGGGGGCCTCGCGGATGTCGTCGGTCTGTGGCTTGAAGGCGATGCCCCAGAAGGCGAGGGTCTTGCCCCTGAGTCCGCCCTGGGTCTCGAACTGCTTCTCGATCTTGGCGAAGAAGCGGTCGCGCTGGCGCTGGTTGACCTCGTGGACGGCCTTTGAGAGCTGGGTGGGGACGCCGGACTTGTCGCCCATCATGATGCAGGCGAGTGTGTCCTTGGGGAAGCAGGAGCCGCCGTAGCCGAGGCCGGGGTAGAGGAATGCGGAGCCGATGCGTTTGTCGGCGCACATGCCCTCACGGACGCGTCCGATGTCGGCGCCGTAGGCCTCGCAGAGGGCGGCCATCTCGTTGATGAAGGAGATCTTTGTGGCGAGGAAGTTGTTGGAGGCGTACTTGACCATCTCCGAGGAGAGGATGTCCATGATGTAGATGGGGTGGCCGTTCCTGACGAAGGGGTCGTAGAGGGTTCGGAAGAACTCGCCGGCCTCGTTGTCCTCGACGCCGCAGACGACGCGGTCGGGCTTGACGAAGTCGTTGATGGCGGCGCCTTCCTTGAGGAACTCGGGGTTGTTGGCGATGTGGAACTTCACGCCGGGTGCGCCGGCGCGGATGCGGTCTCGGACGGCGAGGGAAGTGCCGACGGGGACGGTGCTCTTGACGACGATGGTTTTGCTCGGTGCGGCGGGTCCGAGGGCCTTGAGCGTGGCGGCGATGTCGTCGGAGGCGGCGTGGATGTATTTGAGGTCGGTGTGGCCTCGTTCGTCGCTGGGGGTGCCGACGCAGATGAAGATGGCTTCGGCGTCGCGGTACGCGTCCTGGCGGCTGGTGGTGAAGTGCAGCCGCCCGGCGGCGATGTTCTTCTCCATCAGTTCGGTGAGGCCCGGCTCGTAGATGGGACACTCGCCCCGGCGGAGTTTCTCGATCTTCTGCTCGTCGATGTCGAGGCAGGTCACGTCGTTGCCTGTGTTGGCGAAACAGACACCCGTCACGAGACCCACGTAGCCGGTTCCGACCATTGTCAGCCGCATCGAGCACCTCATCCATGGCGTTGCCGCCGACGCACCTGGCCGACGGCGTTGACTCTAGGTCCGTTCCATCGGGATCGCACCGGGGCGTGCCCCTCCGTACACTCCCCGCCCATGGCAGGTTCACCACCGATCAAGAGGAAGAGAACGCAGGCGGAGCGAGCGGACATCCACGACCTGTACCAGCGTGCGGTGCAGGAGGTGGATGCGGAGATCGACTTCGTGGACCGGGAGTTCTCGAGGATCCGGAAGCGGAGGGCGTCGCTGCTGCGCGAGGACTTCTGCGGGACGGCGAACACGTCGTGCGAGTGGGTGCGTCGTCGTCGGGGGAATCGCGCGGTCGGGGTGGATCTGTGCTCTGCGACGCTGGCGTGGGGCGTGGCGAACAACCTTTCAAGGCTGCGGCCGAGCGAGCGCGAGCGGGTCACGCTGCTGAATCGGAACGTTCTGGACCCCGGCCCTGCGGGTCGCGGGGTGGACGCGGCGCTGGCGATGAACTTTTCGTACTGGGTCTTCAGGACCCGCGAGCAGCTCCGGGCGTATTTCGGGGCGGTCCGCCGTTCGCTGGCCAAGGACGGGTTGTTCTTCCTGGATTTTTACTCGGGGCCGGACAGTCTGAGGATCACGCGGGAGCGTCGGCCGCTGCGCGGGTTCACGTACATCTGGGACCAGGCGCAGTACGACGCTCTCACGGGCGACTATGTCTGCCACATCCACTTCTCGTTCCCGGACGGGTCGCGGATACGGAACGCGTTCACGTATCACTGGCGTCTGTGGACGCTTCCGGAGATCCGTGAGCTGCTGTCCGAGGCGGGTTTCACCCGTTCGATCGTGTACCTTGAGGGGGACGATGGGAAGGGTGGCGGGAACGGGGTGTTCGCGCCGGCGGAGGTCGGGGAGAACTGCCCGGCGTGGCTGGCCTACATCGTGGCGGAGAAGTGATCCGGGTGGTGCCGAGCGCCTATCCTTTCAGGAATCTTTGAAACTTCGCGTCGGGGCGGGGTCGCTCCGTCGCGGGGTGTGGAGCGACGGGTCCATGCGAGGCGTGATCGATCTGCCGGCGGAACTGACGGGCATCACGGAGACGCTGGGTCTGCGTCTCTCGGATGTCGAGCGCCGGTTCACCGACCACCTTCGGTGCGACGTTGCGGTGGTGAACGAGCTGTGCGGGCACGTGGAGCGTTACCGGGGCAAGATGCTTCGGCCGCTGCTGGTGCTGCTGTCGGGGGTGGCGGCGCACCCTCTCGCGGCCTCGCGGACCGCGGATGAGATCCTGACGGATGAGCACGTCACGATGGCGGCGGTGTGCGAGATGGTGCACATGGCGACGCTGGTGCACGACGATGTGCTGGACGAGGCGGCGGTGCGTCGGCGCGGGCCGACGCTGAACGCGCTGCGGGGGAACGAGGCGGCGGTGATGCTGGGCGATTACCTGATCGCGAGCGCGTATCACCTGTGCTCGACGCTCTCTTCACCGGAGCATGCGCTGGCGATCGGGCACGTGAGCCGCGTGCTGTGCGGGGGCGAGCTCCTGCAGATCGAGCATCGCGAGGACTGGTCGCTGGACGAGACGACGTACTTCCAGATCCTGGAGCGGAAGACGGCGGCGCTGATCGCGGCGGCGTGCGAGCGCGGGGCGATCATCTCGGGGGGTTCGGCGGATCATGTGAGGGCGCTGTCAACATACGGGCGTCGGCTGGGCGTGGCGTTCCAGATCCAGGACGATCTGCTGGACCTGCTCGGGCGGGAGCAGACGGTTGGCAAGTCCGTGAACAAGGACATCGAGAAGGGGAAGCTGACGCTGCCCCTGATCCTGCACCTTGGTGAGGCGAGTCCGGCCGAGCGGTCCGAGGTGATCGAGCTTGTGCGGCGAGCGGCGGGCGCGTCTGCTGAAGGGGAGCGGGCGCGGGAGACGCTGGCTTCGCGTCTGGGGCCGGCGGTGGAGCGTGCGAGGTCGATCGCGTCTGGCCTGGTGGCCGATGCGCACGATGCGATCGCGTCGCTACCGGACACGCACGCGCGGCGTGTGCTTGGACGTATGGCCGACGCGACGATCGAGCGATCGCTGTAGACGGGGCGAGATGCGCGTCCCGCCGGGTCGGCGTTCGACCGATCGGAGAGATGTCCGCGTCGCGGGCGAACCCGGCATGAGCCAGCGGGTCGCACGCGAATCGGGCGTGGTCAGGCCCTACGCCGGCGCGACGACACGAAGAGACCGGATGCGGTAAGGATGAGCACGCCGGCGGGCGCGGGCACGGGATCACTCAGCTTGGCGAAGGCGTACGAGCCCTGGGTGCTTGCGAAGACGGAGGCGCTCATCTGGATCCGGTACTCGTGGCCGGCGAGGACCTGCAGCGAGGCGGTCGGCCCGGCGGAGTGCTGATGGTTGAGCAAGAGGGACGAGCCCTCGAAGACCCACGACTCGGAGCTGGCGAAGAGACTGCCGGGGAATCCGATGGAGTTGCCGAGTGTGAGCGTTGCGTTGCTGCTTGGGGTGAAGACCATCGACACGTACGCGCCCCGATTCCCCGGCGTCGAGCCCGGGAAGAGCGCGCTGACTTCGAGCGTGAGGATGTCGTTCGTGGATGTGTTGTACGCGACCGTCGCGAAGGCCGGACCGACGAAACCACCCAGGGGCGTGGTGTAGTCCGTAGACGACATGATCACGGACATCCCGCCCATCCCGGAGCCGGCGAGGATCCGCGCGTCGTATGTCGACGGAAGGAACGTCGGGGTCGCGTGGACAGGGAGGGCGCAAGCGGCCACGAACAGAAACGGCTTGAACGACATGTCTCTCTCCTCGGGTCGGCACCCACGGGTCGGTAACAACGACCGAGCGCGGGATGTCGCCCTGCCAAGGGTCTCTCTTCGAATCAAGTTAGCAGACCCCCGAAGGACTCGCAAGAAGAGACTCCGGCTTGTTGCGGGGCGAGAGGCGGGACCGGCACGAAGCACCCTGATCAGGGCGGTTTTTCGCTCGGTGTGCAGCCCCTGGCGTGAACCGACGGCGGACTCCGCGTCTTGTCTGCCGGGCGGAATGGCGATCCGGCACGATGCCGCTCCGGTTGGGCGGCGCCACAGAGCTGGAGGTCATCATGAGTCTCATCACCACACGTTTCGACCGTCCGAGGGTCGGCGTCACTTCTCAACGCGCGGCGGTCGCATTGATCGCGTTCGCGGGCCTGGCAACACCAGCGTCCGGCGCGGAATGGTGGTGGAACGCCGGGAGCGGAGGATGGAGCAACCCCGCGAACTGGCTTCCCAACAGCGTGCCGAATCTGAGCGCCCCCTTCGGCCAGAACATCCGGATCGGGAACCTCCCGGTTGCCCACAACGCGACAGTTCTGCTCGACTTCCCGACGGGCCTGGGCGCGATGTCCTACGGCAACATGACCCTGAGCAATGGCGTGACGCTCGACACCAACGGGCGCGAGATGGGGTCACTCTCTGGAACCACCACACTCACAGGTGCGAACACCCGCGTCATCGCCCGGCCGAGCACCGGAATCAATCCCTTTGATGTCAACGTCGGGGAGTTTGTGCTCGGCGCGGGCACGCACCTCACCCTCGCCGACGATGCCGGTGTGCAGGCCGGGTACATCACATCCTCCGGCGTCATCTCGGGACGCGGCACCATGTACATGGGCGGCAACGGCCTCGGTCTTTCGCTTCAGAACGACGGCACCATCGCCGGAGGGACCAACGGCGGTCTCATCTTCCAGAGCGGACCTGCGGGCCGTCTCGACCTCGACGGGCTTGACCTTGACGGCCAGCCGCCGACGGGGCAGCTCCTCTTGGCGACCCCCTTCAGTGAACTGACCTTCTTGGGCGATCAGCTCGCCGACTTCTTCAGCGGGACCGTCACGATGGGAACCGGCTCGCTGCTCACCATGAACATGGCGGACGGCTGGACTGCCGACGGCGGCAGCACGTTCAACGTCTCCAGCAACATGGCCGGGGCGGCCGCGCAGATCGATGGCGGGCACTTCACCTTTGCGGGCGACCTGAACATCGGCGGCTCGCAGGGCCACCTGCGGGTGCTCGCGGACACGACCATTGTCGCCGCCGCCGATGTCTTCCTTGGAACATCGGATCGGCTGGAGTTCGACGGCAACACGACGGTCCAGGGCGGGCTGTACAACGTCTCCATCGGCGGGCGGATCGACTTCGACGGCTCGACGCAGATCGGCGGCGGCACGTTCAACCTCGTGGGCAGCACGCCCGCTCAGGGAGTCGTGAACTTCAACGGCGGCACGATCTGGAGCGGCATCACCACGATCAACGGGTTCGCCCGTCAGCTCGGCGATGCCACCGTGAGCACCCCCACCACCATCAACGCCACCGTCCTCGACATGGACGGAAGCAACAACGTCGCGTGGACGATCAATCACGCACTGACTGTGAACACGCAGGCGATCGAGCTTGGTTCACAGCAGTTCGACGGAACGTTCAACATGAACGCGGGGGCGGTCGGGCGGCTGACGCTCAATCTCGCCGACCCCGACGCGTCGTGGACGATGAACGGGGCGATGAACCTTGCGGGCTTTGGGGTGCTGACGACCACGCGCGTGGCCGGTTCGCGGATGATCGTGACGGGAGACCTGAACATGGGGGCGGGGATCGCGCAGATCACCGCGGACACCGTGCTGCGAGGGGCGGACGTCAACATCAACGCCGGCGGCACACTCCGTATGCGGGGAGTGACCAGGGTCGAAGCTGAAACAGACTTCTTTGGCACCGGCACTCTCCATAACGGGATCGACGGGACGATGGTGCTTGAGACGGGCACGGCGTTGTCGGGCGTTGGCTTGCTCAACAGCGGCGTACTGAGCGTCGGAGGCGATGGCCCGGGGGTGGCGGGCATGGACCGCGTCAGCTTCGCCGCCGACTCGGTGTGGGAAGTGGGCATCGGTGGCTATGCAGCGGGCCAGAACGATCTCCTGACCGTGACGGGTATGGGCGGAGCATCGCTCGGTGGAGTGCTGTTGGTGTCACTGCTTGACCTGGGCACGGGCTTCACGCCGCAGATCGGCGACGAGTTCCGGATCCTCCGTTCGCTGCAAGGCGGGAGCATAGGCACGTTCACCAACGACCCGGTCACGCACGCGGGCGGACTGACCTACGAGTGGTCCGTGATCTACAGCCCCCAGTACGTCTCTCTGCGCCTGGACAGCATCGTTCCGGCTCCCGGCAGCGTTGCCCTGCTCGGACTGTGCGGCCTCATCGCGGCACGCCGGCGGCGGGCATAGCACAATGCATCACCCACACGAGCCGACCTCAGGGCACCGATCGCCCACAGATCAACGGAAGATACCTGCCCCCTCGTCGCATCCTCGTGTCCTCCAGCCCGCGTCGTCGCGGGCTTTCTCCGTGGAATGTGCCCGATGAAGACCGATGCGTCCCTCGTTCACCCCGCACGCCTGCACGCGGTCTGGAGCGTGGCTGTCGCACTCGTGGCGGTCACCGGCTGCGCTCCACCTCCGCAGGCAGAGCCGACTCGTCCACACGAGAGGTGCTTGACGAACGGTGATGGGAGTGCGCCTGAGACGCGACGGGAGATCAGTTTCCAATCTGATGGGTCTACATTCGACGCCGTCATTGATGTGCCGACTGAGGCGTCCGCGAACCAGTGGGGTGTGCTGCTCATCGGCGGCGGCGTGGGAAACGACCTGGACTGGTCCACGCCTGGCGTCATCGACATCGAGGGGCGGCGAACGAAAATCTCGATCTCAGGCGAAGGACATGCCGACGCCCCGACTCTGAGCAAGGCGTTGACGCAACGAGGCTTCACGGTTCTCCGCTGGAGCACCATCGCTCGTGGCGATCCGCTCGCCGATCAGTGGCCAGTGCGGGCCACGCCGCGAACGCCGACGGAGCTGTTGTCGCAGGCCCGAAGCGCCCTGGCCTCGCTGCGCAACAGCGGGCTGGTCGACCATGATCGCATCATTCTCATCGGTCACAGTCTCGGCGCGGCCCGTGCCTGCACGCTCGCAAGCGAGGACGCCGGTATCCGGGCGCTCGTGCTGCTCGCGCCAGCGTACTTCGTCGGTACCGACTCTACGCCGCGCACGTTCACCGACTCCGGGCTGAAGCACGGCGCAGAGGTGCTTCTGGAACGACCACTCCCATGCCTGATTCTCTTGGGATCCCTCGACCAATCGCGAGCGGTGAATCGTGACACGCTCCTGTCGCTCCGGAGCTCGCCCCAGCATCCCTCCATCGAGATCAGGGTGTTTGACGGGCTTGGACACCAACTCGGCCCGGAGCGCGACGGGAGACATGGACCGATCGACCCGGCCGTGCTCGATGCGCTCGCAGACTGGTTGGACACCAGCCTCCAACTTCGATGACTCCGCGGCCGGAGTGACTTCTCGCGATCGACATGCGACCTGGCGTGATTTGGCGCCCCCTGCCGCGTCATGATCAAGCCCGCTCTGCACTGTCGGGCTCAAAGGAGACTCACATGATGTCGCTGCTTCGCCCGGCTCGTCCTTCTCGCCGTTGCACGTCGATCCAGACGCTGCTTGCCATGAGCACCGCCCTCGGGCTTGCCTCCGCGTCCGGCCAGGCCTTGGCCCAGGATTCCACGATGAGCGTTCGGGCCACGCCGAACGTGCTCTACGCCGGACAGAGCGCCAGCGTCGACGCGCTCGCCCACTTTCCGTCGAACATCTACGCCTTTGCATCCACTCAGTTCAACGTCCACGCAACGACCCCGGCGTGGTCCTTCGCTTCTTCGGGGCTGATCGCGGGGCCCAGCGTGCTCGGGATGAACGTCTGGCAGAGTCACTCGCCGCAAGCCGGCGTCTTCGCCAACCCCGCCAACCCGTACCGCGTCTGGCGAGGCGTCTTCACTCCCACGACCCGCGATCCTGCGCTCATCGAGATCACTGCGGATCCATCAGCGATCGCGCTGTACCCGAGCCGGCTGACATCGTCGTGGATTGCGGGCAACGTCAAGGGAGACAGCGACTGGATCCTGGTCAACCCGCTGAAGGTTGGGAAGTGGCTCGCGGCGCCAGGCCCCGGCACCCGAGCTCACACCTGCTGTGATGACGTCATCGTGGATGGGCAGATCATCACAGCCGAGAGCCACGCTGGAGCGGTACGGATCGGGCTGCTTCTGCCGGCGGTTCAGAGCGTCAGGGAGTCCGAAGTCGCCCTGCGATTCAGCGGCCGCCCGGAGACGTTCACGGTCGGGGTGGACTTGCCCGGCTCTCCCCGTGAAGAGCTCTCGCTGAACTACACCAAGGTGAACTGGTCGCATGCCAACAACGCCGAGATGTACGAACTGTCCGCCAATCTGGGCGATGCCGCGGGCGGGGCCATCGCCTTCGAAGGCTTCCGCGGTGGCATAAGCGTGGCAGCGGGCACGCTTGGCGAGGATGGTCGCGGGCTGTGGGTGGACCGCGTTCCGGATCGGATCGGGGCAAGCGTCCGGCCTTCTCGTCAGCAAGGCGAACTTGAGCCGTACCGCACGATCAAGGTCCAGGACATCTTGGTGAGCTCATGGAGCACGACCGGTCACGGCTCCGCTCGGCTCATCGGCCCCAACGGGTTGGCGATCGAGGTCGACCAAGTGACCCTGCGTTCCAGTCGGCCGATCTCCGCCAACAACCTCAGGCAGCTGGGGCTCGGTTGCCATGTGATTGAAGCAACCGGTGTTCAGAGCATCTCGATCCTGCCGAGCCAGCCGACGAGGTGAACCTCGTGCAGACAGATCGCACTCGGCCAGGGAGCCGGCGCGAGGGTCGCCGGCTCCTTGGCGTCCGGAATGAACAGTCTTGAGCTCGACGTAGAATGCCGAGAGACAGAAATGAGCCAGGTTCCAGCCGACATCACGCTGCTCCTCCAAGCCGCCGCGTCCGGCAAGCGGGGCGACCTCGACGCGTTGATGTCCGCGGTCTATCAGGACATGCGCCGACTCGCGTCGGTGCATCTGGGAGAAGAGCGACGGGACCACACGCTCAGTCCTACGGCTCTGGTTCACGAAGCGTATGTCAAACTCGTCGATCAGCGGAAGACCGATTGGAAAGATCGGCTCCACTTCTTCGCGATCGCCGCGAGAATCATCCGCCGGATTCTGATCGACCACGCGCGAGCGCGAGATGCGGAGAAGCGCGGCGGACGCGCGGATCGCACGCTGATCCGTCTTGGCGAGAACGAGGTTGCCGCCCCGGATCGCGACGTTGACCTGCTCGCTCTCGATGAGGCCCTGCGGGAGCTTGCCGAGCTGGACGAGCAGCAGGCGCGGGTCGTGGAGCTCCGGTACTTCGGGGGCTGCACGGTGGAGGAGATCGCGGAGCTGCTCAAGGTGTCGAAGCGGACGATCGATCGCGACTGGCAAGCCGCGAAGGCGTGGCTGTGGGTGCGGCTGTCGGAGAGCGACGCGGACACGGATGGCGGCGCCCCTGGCGTCTCGGGAGGAACTGGGTGTGTCGGGCACTGACGGAGCAAGGCGAGCCCACTCGATCCTGACGGCGGCGCTGGACGCGCCCCGCGAGCGTCGCGACGCGCTGATCGCGGAGGCGTGCGCCGGGGACGGCGTGCTGGAGGCGCGTGTGCGGAAGCTCCTGGCGGCGTCGGAGCGGAGCGGCGACTTCCTGGAGTCTCCGGCGCTGGACGCTCACGGGGGTGCCGCTCCTCTGGTGCCCGACGCGGTGGGGAGTTACGTGGTGGTGGGCGTGCTGGGGACCGGGGGCATGGCGACGGTGTACGAGGCCGTGCAGGAGAACCCCCATCGACGGGTAGCGCTCAAGGTGCTTCACCAGAGCATGACGAGCACGGACGCGTTCCTCCGGTTCCGTCTGGAGACGGAGACGCTGGCGCGGCTTCGCCACCCCGGCATCGCGCAGATCTACGAGGCGGGCACCGCGCCTCTCGGCCTGGCGACACCTTCGCCGTTCTTCGCGATGGAGCTGGTGCCCGATGCGCGGACGATCACCGAGTATTCCCGCGGCAGGGCGTTGTCGCTTCGTGAGCGACTGGTGATGTTTGCGTCGGTGTGCGACGCGGTGCTCCACGGGCATCAGAACGGCGTGATTCACCGGGACATCAAGCCGGGCAACGTCCTGGTTGGAGCCGACGGGGTGCCGAAGGTGATCGACTTCGGGATCGCTCGAACGACATCCGGCCCGGCCGGCGTGGGCGCCTCGCTGACCTCGCACGCGGCCGGCAGCGGGTTGCTCGGGACGTTGAACTCCATGAGCCCCGAGCAGTGCACGTCGCCGGAGAGCGTCGATGCCCGCTCGGACGTGTACTCACTCGGCGTGCTGCTGTACGAGCTCGTCACGGGACGGCTGCCCTTTGATCTTGCGAAGGTGTCGATTCCCGAGGCGGTGCGGATCATCACCGAGGATGCCGCGCCCGAGGCGGGCGCTCTCTGCCCGGAGGCCAGGGGCGACGTTTCGGCCATCATCGCCAAGGCGCTCGAGAAGGATCGGGACAGGAGGTACAACAGCGTCGCGTTGCTCGTTGCCGACGTCCGCCGGTGGCTGGCGTTCCAGCCGGTCGAGGCCCGTCCTCCGACCGCAATCGATCTGGTGCGCAAGTTCGGCCGTCGCAACCCGCCGCTTGCGGCGATGATGGGAATCGCGGTGCTCGTGCTCGTCGTCGGCGCGGCGGTGGCGAGCGCGTTCGCGATCATGGCCACGCGTGCGCGGGATGAGGCGATCCTCAGGGAGCGAGAGCTCGAGCTCGTCACGGCGTTTCAGGAGTCCGTCCTGCGCGAGATCGACGTGCCCGCCATGGGCGAACACCTGCGTGAGTCGCTCCTGGCTCTCGTGGCGGACGCGAACGGGTCTGGCGGGTCGGGGGAGGGCGGGTCGGGGGAGGGCGCGTCGGCGGGCGAGCGTGCGCGCCGCGAGCTGGAGGCCCTGACGGAGCGAGTGAACTTCACGTCGATCGCGGTCCGTTCGCTGCGTGACGGCGTGCTTGCGCGTCATGTCGACTCGATCGACTCGCAGTTCGCGACCCAGCCCCGACTGAGAGCCCGGCTGCTCCAGCAGGCGGCGGACACGATGAACAAGCTCGGACTGCACGGCGAGGCCGAGCCCATCATCCGCCGTGCGCTCGAGCTGCGTCGCGAGGCCCTCGGCGAGAACCATCCGGACACGCTGCAGACGCTTTTCTCCCTCGGCTCGCTGCTCAACACGCTCGGGCGCATCGATGAGGCGGTCGTCACGCTCGTTGAGGCGCACGCTCGGCGCGCGGATGTGCTGGGCGACGATCATCCCCTCACCCTGCGCGTCGGGACCAGTCTTGGCGGGGCCTATCGGCGCCAAGGCAACATCGAAGCGGCCCATCGCGTCTGGCGTGACACGCTCGCGGCGCAACGCCGGGTGCTCGGGAGCGATCACGAGGACACCCTGCGGACGCTGAACAATCTTGGCATTGCGCTCGCGATGCAGGGACGTTCCGCGGAGGCCGAATCGCTCTGGCGCGAGCTGCTCGACCGCCGTCGCCGCCTGCTCGGGGAGGACCACCCGGATTATCGCAGCGCGATGGGCAACCTGGGGGTGCTTCTGCAGGATCTGGGCAAGCTTGATGAGGCCAGAGTGCTCCTCGAGCAGTCCCTGGCCGCTGATCGCAAGCGACTGGGCGATGCGCATTCCATGACTCTCACCTCGATGGCCCAGCTCGCCTCGCTGCTTCTTGAGGCCGGGGATCTCGCGGCGGCGGAGTCGCTTCAGCGCGAGTGCTACGCCGGTCGATTGGCCTCTCTCGGTCCGGAACACCCGGACACGATCCGCTCGCTCGCCGGGCTGGGGTCGGTGCTCGCCAGGCGAGGCGACGCCGCGGCGGGGATCGACGCGCTGCGCACAGCGCTCGAGTCGCAGCGCCGGTTGCTGGGCGAATCGCATCCTGACACCCGCGATACGGCGGCCCGACTGGACGAGGCCCTGTCGATCCCTCTGCCCGAGACGGGCGGAGAGCACGCGCCGCCGGAGTGATCGGATCGTGAGGGCGACAGTGCCTCTCCCGTCGGTCTTGGAGACCGTGCCGGTCGGTCTTGCGAGTGTGGCGTGATCCGGCGGGCTCTTTCGCGTCTTGTCAGAGTCCCGCGCTTCCGGAGATGACGCATGCCTGTCCGCCGACATCCCGTCGCCAACTCCCTGGCAGCGACCCCCTTGGATCGGCTCCCGGTCGATGAGTCACTGGTCGATCGCCTCAAGGCGACGTACTCGCGTGTGCGTGTGCATGACCAGGAGTTCGCGCGGAGCTTCTACGCGAAGCTCTTCGCGGCCGCGCCGCAGCTTCGGGCGATGTTCCGATCCGACCCGTCGTCTCAGGCATTGAAGCTGACGGCGGCACTCGACTCGGTGGTGCAGAACCTTGAGAGGCCCCGTGAGAATGCCGCGATGCTCGCCGGCCTGGGGTGCCGCCATGCCCAGTATGGGGCGAGGCCGGAGCACTATGAGCTTGTCGTCGCGCTGCTGGTGGAGTCCATGCAGGAGATACTCCACACGTCCAGCGACGATCCGTCCATCGTTGAATGGCGCATGGCCCTTCGACTCATTGCCGACCAGATGATCGCCGCATCGGGCTCGGCGCCTGTCGCACGATCCGCTCGGGACCGCTGAACGCCGATCCTCACTGGATGCGCGGACTCGTCCGCGTGCGCCCCGCCCGAGGGGGAGCGTTGCTCGCCGCGAGACGTCGTTGTGCATGAAGCCGGAGACTGTCCGCTCGAAGGGCGTGGGCCAGCGGTGGCGGCGCACTGATTGCGATCCATGCAGCGGGCCGCTACTCGGACGGGCTGGCGTACTTGATGGGGTTTGCCGCGCCTCTCTTGCGGAACTCGTCCGGCACGCGCTTGCCAACGTACATCTTCTGGATCTGCTCAGGTGCCTCGCGGCCGACGAACCCATAGCGGCCCGGCACATCCTGTCGGCCTGGGAAGTTGGCCGCAGTCGCTTCCAACCAATCGTCGGCGATGAACGCCCCCTTGATCACGCCCTGCACCGTGGCGAGGATGACCTCCGCCTTCTTCGCCTTCGACGGGCTGATCTTCCACGCGTAACGCGTCGCTTCGTAGAGGGACGATTCAGCCAGGGCGCTGCGGTTGACGCTGATCAGCACTGCGTTGTGGTGAAACTTCGCGGGCTCCGCAGCGTACTCGCGGATGATCTCCATAGCGTGCATCGCGCCGAACTCGTTCCCGCCCACACCACCCGCCTCGTTGGTGAGTCCGGGGTATGCGTCCATCAGTGCGGACTCGACCTCGAAGGCCGTCGCCTCATCCATCCCGTGCCGGTGGATGACATGGGCCACCTCGAACCCCGCCAGCCGGATCTGGCGGATGCGCTTCATCTTGTTGTCGAGGTCGTCCCCGTCGATGCCCTGCTCGCCGCGGATGTGAGCGAAGACGCGGTTGCCCTTGCCCTTCCCGACATAGAACGTCTCGCCGTTGCGCGGGTCGATCAGGCGGTAGACGTACGTCTTGAGCCGCTCGATGACTTCAGGGGGAAACGCTTCGGCGTGCGGGTGGTCCATAATGACCATGATTGTCCACGAAGCCGGACGGCGGCGTCGGGACGACTCGGTCCGACCGCCGATCGGCAGCCTCATCCGCGCCGCGCCTTGCACAACCACTTGCACACGCGCTTGCACAAGCGAGCGTCCGCCTCGGTCATTCCCTGTCATTGTCGGGCTGTTGGCCGGGATCTCGCCGCTCTCGCCCGCCTCGCCGGAACTCGCGGATTCTGCGGGGTTTGACAACGAAAAGCCGCCGGTGTCATCGTGTGACATCGGCGGCAGACAAAGCGGGCGACCGGGATCGAACCGGCGACATTCAGCTTGGGAATGCCCGGGCTGCCGATCGAAAGCCCCGTGATTCTGGCCACTTTCGACGTAGGCCGCGTTCGCTTGCACACGGGCTTGCACGAGGCCGCGCGCGGGCGGACTTTCCGCTTTCGCGCGAGCCCCGCCACGTTCGCCCACGGACGTTCCGACCCGGCGCTTGCCCTGATCCCCGGACGTCGCTAACCGGCGGCACGTCGGGCCAACGTGGCGCGACGTGGGCGGTCCAGGCCCAGGCACGCCCGGCTGGCGATACCCTGAATAGATGATGAGGCACTCCGAATCCCATCGATCCCACCGCATCGGCTGGCTCCGGGCCGCCGTGCTTGGGGCCAATGACGGCATCGTCTCGACCGCGAGTCTGATCGTCGGCGTCGCCGCCGCTGACACCGAGCGCAGCGGGATCCTCGTCGCGGGGCTTGCGGGGCTGGTGGCCGGCGCGATGTCGATGGCCGCCGGGGAGTACGTCTCCGTCAGTTCACAGGCCGACACCGAGGGCGCGGACCTGGCGCGGGAGCGACACGAGTTGGCCACCCATCCCGAGAGCGAGCACGCCGAACTCACGGCCATCTACGTCAAGCGCGGACTCGACGAGAAGCTCGCGGGCGAGGTCGCAACGCAGCTCATGGCCAAGGACGCGCTGACGGCCCACGCCCGCGACGAACTGGGCATTACCGAGGAGCTCGCGGCGAGGCCGGTGCAGGCGGCGTTCGCATCGGCGGGCACGTTCACGGTCGGAGCCGCGTTGCCGCTGCTGCTTGTGCTGGCCTTGCCCAAAGCGTGGCTCGTGTGGGGAGTCTCGATTGCCTCGCTGGGCTTCCTGGCGCTGCTCGGCTCGATCGCCGCCCGCGCCGGCGGCTCGCCCGTGCTCAAGTCCGCCGTGCGCGTCACCTTCTGGGGTGCGCTCGCGATGGGACTCACCGCAGCTGTCGGTGCACTTTTCGGTGCGAGGTTGTAGTCAACCCCCGTCCACGGTCCTCGGGCCAAGACGATCACTCGCGTTCACCGAGTCAGTCGTCGTCATCGTACCGCTGGCGCTGTTCACCGCCGCCACCTTCACCACCCTCGTTCTCACCGAGTTGCAGCGACGTGCCGAGGAGCGGGAGTGTTGTGGTCTGCGTCGCTGGGTTGTAGTTCCGCAAGAGACCAACTGCCCACCCGCCTGCCACGATGAGGAACAGCACGGCGACGATCGGCTTGGCCGAGGAGATCGCGTCCGATGCATCGGCACGCTTCCTTCCGTGGATCATGCTCGCCGTGATGTTCTCGCGGTGGCGGATGGTGTGGAACGCCACGCCCAGCACGTGCACGACCACCACTCCCACTGTGGTCCACGCGAGGATCTCGTGGACCTCCTTGATAGCCTCATTGCCCTGACCCATCATGAATCCGGTGACGGCCAGCGCGAGCACGAGTGCGAGCAGCGCGAAGATGGCGACCGCCGAGCCCGGGTTGTGCCCGAGATGACGCTTGCCGCCACCGATCAGAGCGCCCTTCATGTACTCGATGACCGCGGCGGGCCCGAAGATGAACGAGCCGAACCGCGCATAGCGCGTGCCGACGATGCCCCAGACGACGCGGAGCACGACCATCAGGGCGATGGTCAGGCCGATGATGGCGTGGTACGGGAACAGGGGGCTGTGCTCGCCCATGCGCGATGACCGCGGCGGCAATGAATCCGGCCGAGAGCAGCCAGTGGAAAAGGCGGGTGGGCAAGTCCCAGATGAGGACGGGGTTCATGTTGACGCTCCTAGGTGCGAGAGCGGGCGTGAGGCACCCGATGCCAGGCATCCCATACACCATGGTATTCCGGATCACGGCATCCCGATTTCGTCCCGGCGAACCCAACCGCCACCAAACGCGTTCGCCAGCAAATGCAGCGATCTGCCCGCCGTCTACATGTCTACGCATACAGAACCCGCGACCATGCGGCCGCTGGCGGGGATTCTGTAGACGTAGACGCCGTGTCGGGGTGCGTAGGTACTTTGAAACAGCCGGGTCGAACGCGATGCCTACGGGAACAGCCGCGCGGGTAAACAGAGTTTGTTTCGCGCGGAGATGGGCGATTCCCGGCCGAATCCGCCCGTTTGCCCACATGGAGCCGAACTTGCCCACATGTCGCGGAATGACGGCGAAATCGCTCCGGTTTGCCTTGCCTGTTCCCGAATGTCATGGCTGCTATGAGGCCAAATGTCAAGTCGTGCGAGACATCTTTCTGCATCCTCGTCCGCGCTGGTGGATGGGCCGGGGCCGCTGCCATCTTCATGACAGAATCGCGTTCCCAGCCATGACGCGCAGTCTGGCT
>JAPKGU010000083.1 GCA_026647565.1 Phycisphaerales bacterium
CTTTTCGCTGAGAAAGACCCGTTCGGCGATCTCGCGGTTTGTCAGCCCTTCGGTGATGTAGGCCAGGATGTGCAGTTCCTGCTCCATGTCCCCCGCCCCTCCGCCCCGTCCCACGAGCAGCACCGCCCCAATCCGCGGCTCCGCGTCAGCGCAACACGGCTCCGCAGCGCGGCTCTCACCCTCGAACCCGTCAACCTCGATCCGGGCCGCCCGGCGAACGCAGAAGCCGTCGAGCCTCCGTCACAAACCGGTACATCCCGACCACCAGACCGACGCACGCTCCGGCGATCACGCCCCGCGGCGATGACTTCAAGAGCCAGTCGGCGACCCATCCCAGGGCCGTTGCCCCGATGAACGCGTACGCAAAGTCCATCCCGACCGCGAAGACCCGACCAAGATGCACCGTGTTGACCGGCTTCACGATCACCGCCCGCCGCGGCTCGTTCCCCTCTCGCGCCTTGAGCACGTCAGGCATCGGTGGAGGCGCAAACGGTCCGCTCGGAGTCTCCTGGGCACTCCCCTCAGCGGGATCGGAAGAACTCTCTAAGTCATTGACTACTCGATACTTCAGAGTGTCGTTCCGATCGTTCGGGGCGGTCATCGGTTCCCCCTTTCAGCCCCCGTTCAGCACACGCGCCGCAAACGTCCTCGCGGCTCTTGACGCCTCCTTGATCTTTGAAAGATCAGAACCCGCTCCCTGCGCCGAATCCGGCTTGCCGCCACCCTTGCCGCCGCACGCCGCAGACGTCTCACGAACCCAGTCACCCGCCTTCAAGCCCCTGTCAATCAACGGCTTAGGGACTGCCGCGACAATGGAGACTTTCCCCTCGGCCTCGTCTGGCGAGAGCAGCAGCACCGCGACGCGGCTCGCCTTCTGCTGAATCACGTTCACCGCCGCCTGAAGCGCCTGGCGATCGGACCCCGCTTCGATCGTCGCGATGATGAAATCCTCCAACGACGATGCCGCCGCGTCCGCCACCTGACGCGCGCCCTGCTCCGCTCTCTCACGGCTCGCGCTCGCCGCACGCTTCTGCGCCGCCTTCACACGCTCCTGGAGATCCCCAAGCCGCGCCCGCAGCTCGTGCTTGCGGCTCAGCGGCATGGTCAGCTGGTCGATCTCGGTGCCGATCTCGGTCGCCAGGCGAGGCAGATCCTCATCAGAAGCGGACGCCGCCGACGTGATCCGCGCACCAAGCTCGTCCGCCGCCTTGATCGCCGCTTCCGCCGGCACGCCCGTGAGCGCCTCGATGCGCCGAATCCCCTTCGCGACGCCCGTCTCCGAGACGAGGGCGAAAGCGCCGATCTCGGAGGTGGTGCCGACGTGCGTGCCGCCGCAGAACTCGACGGAAAGCTCGCGCCACGCGGAACTGGTCGGGCTTTCGAGCAACTCCGCAACGGGCTGCCCGATGGAGACGACGCGCACGGGATCGGGATAGGTCTCGCCGAAGACCGCGCGGAGCCCGTTGATCTGCTTGGACACGAAGAGCGGCGCGATGTCGGCGTACACGGTGAGGTTCTGAGCAATCTGACGCCGGACGGTCTCCTCGACCGAGGCGATCTGCGCCGGCTCGACGGGGCCGTTGTTGGAGAAGTCGAACCGGAAGCGGTCCGGTTCGACCTGGGAGCCCTTCTGGTCGACGTGCTCGCCGAGCGCGGCACGCAAGCCGAAGTTCAGGAGGTGCGTCGCCGTGTGGTTGGATGCAACCGCCCTTCGACGATGCTGATCGAGGTGCACGATCACGTCGTCACCGACGCGAACCTCACCCTTGACGATCAGCCCGATGTGAAGGACGTACCCGCCGAAGGACCTGGCGTCCTCCACGCGGAACTCGCCCCCGTCGTGGCTGTCCCGCGCGCTGTCGCGATTCTCACGCGAGACCGCGATGCGTCCGTGGTCGGCGACCTGCCCGCCCATCTCCGAGTAGAAACAGGTGCGGTCCAGCACGATGCCCACGCGCTTGCTCAGCGAAGCGCGCGCCGAGACGTGCTGATCGAAGTTGTGCCCGTTCCAGATCGCAAGGACGCGGGCACGCACGTCGCGACCGTGGAACTTGTCGGCATCATCGGTCGGCGCGATGCTCATCTTGCCCAGGCGCGCGACCGCGTCTCCGTCGAGCGCCACGCCGGTGGAGGTCGTCTCCTTCGAACCGGCCCGCGAACGCTCCTTCTGCTCGGCCATGAGCTTCTCATAGCCCGCGATGTCGACCTTCAGCCCGCGCTCCTCGGCCATCTGGAGCGTGAGATCGATGGGGAAGCCGTAGGTGTCGTAGAGCTGGAAGGCGTCGGAAGCAGAGACCTGCATGTCGACCGATCGAGTGGACGCCTCGTCGAAGAGCTTGATGCCTCGATCGAGCGTCCTTCCGAACGACTCTTCCTCTTCGAGGATGATGCTCTGGACGCGACGCGGGTCCTTCTTGAGTTCCGGGAACGCGTCGCCGAAGTGCTGGACGACGATCGGGACGAGGTTCGCGAAGAAGCCGGGCTTGGCATTGAGCTTCTGCCGCCCGTACCGCACCGCGCGCCGCAGGATCCGGCGCAGCACATAGCCCCGGCCCTCATTCGACGGCACCGCGCCGTCCGTGATCGCAAACGTCAGCGTCCGGATGTGGTCCGCGATCACGCGATACGCGGTGTCCACGAGGTCCCCGTCCGCAGCCCCGAGCTTGCCCCGATACGGGCGAGCGTTGGTCGCGAGCTGGATCGCCTCGAAGATCGGGTGGAAGACGTCCGTGTCGTAGTTCGACCGCTTGTTCTGAAGCACCGAAACAAGCCGCTCAAGCCCCATGCCCGTGTCGACGTGCTTCGCCGGCAAAGGCCGGAGCGAGCCGTCGGGCTGGCGATCGAACTGGATGAACACGTTGTTCCAGATCTCGATCACGTCCGGGTCGCTGGAGTTCACGAACTTCGCGGCGTTCCGCTTCTCGATCCCCATCGCCGTCAGACGATCCACGTGGATCTCCGTGGACGGACCGCACGGACCGGTCTCGCCCATCTCCCAGAAGTTGTCCTCCATGTTGCCCGGCAGAACGTGATCGGCCGGAAGGAACCTCAGCCAGAGATCCCTGGTCTCCTCATCCGGCGGCAGGCCGAGCTTCGGATTGCCCTCGAAGTACGTCGCATAGAGCGCCTCGGGCGGGAGCTTGTAGACCTTCGTCAGCAGTTCCCACGACCACTCGACGGCCTCCTTCTTGAAGTAGTCGCCGAACGACCAGTTGCCCAGCATCTCGAAAAAGGTGTGGTGATACGTGTCCTTGCCCACATCGTCGAGGTCGTTGTGCTTGCCCCCGGCGCGGATGCACTTCTGGCTGTTCACCGCACGCTTCAGCCCGGAGAGCGGGTGCCCCGCGGGCACGTTGCCGAGGAAGATCGGCTTGAACTGGTTCATCCCCGCGTTGGTGAAAAGCAGCGTCGGATCGTCCACGGGCACGCACGGAGACGACGGCACGAAGCGGTGCCCCCCGTCGGAAGTGCCCGAAAGGCCACCCTTGGACTTGAAGAACTCGATAAAGGTTCGACGGACGTCGGCGGCGCGCATGGGAGTCTTGGACCTCGCAGGGGCTGGCGTCCAGACGAACGCCCCGGATCGCAGCCCGAAGTGGTGCGATGGTAGGTGATTGGGTGGGAAGGCGCGTGCTTTGGCTGCGTTCGCCGCCCCATCTGGCCGATAACCTCTCCACGGGCGTCCCGGCGCCGAGCGGTCGGTCTCCGCGCCCGTCGGGGTCCGATCGAGAGGCGTGCGCAGCGCCCAGGCAAAGACTCCCGGCTGAGAGACCAGAGACAAGGGGCGACGAGGCGATGCGTCACTATGACCTGTGCGTGATCGGAAGCGGCCCGGCCGGGCAGAAGGCGGCCATCCAGGCCGCGAAACTCGGCAAGAAGGCATGCATCATCGAGAACCGGGACCTCGGCGGCGTCGCCATCAACACCGGCACCATCCCGTCCAAGGCCCTGCGCGAAGCCATCCTCCAGGCCGTTGGTGTCGCCACACCGACCCCCGGACTCGGCGACTTCCGGACCGCCGGAGGACAGATCACCCTTCCCCGACTCATCCAGTCCTGCCAGCAGGTCATCCGCGCCGAGGTCGAGATCGTCCGACGCCACTTCGAACGCAACGGGATCGATTCCTTTCAAGGCGTCGGGAGGTTCGCCGGTCCCCACACCATCGAGATCGCCAAGGACCACTCCATCGAGCAGGTCGAGGCAGACTTCGTGGTTGTGGCGACCGGGACCAGGCCCACCCAGGCGCGCGGCGTTGAGTTCGACAAGTCCGACATCATCACCTCCGACGACCTGCTCAAGCTGGAGGTACTCCCGCACTCCATGATCATCGTCGGCGGCGGCGTGATCGGCACCGAGTACGCCTCGATGCTCGGCGCGCTCGGCGTCAAGATCACCCTCATCGAGGGACGCAGTCGGCTGCTTGAGTTCGTCGATCCCGAGATCACCGAGGCACTCCAGTACCACCTCCGACAGGCCGGCATGACCCTCCGCCTCGGCGAGAAAGTCGTCAGCATCAAGAAAATCCCGCCCCCGCCCGGCGCCAGGGCCACCAACGAGGCCATGGTCGAGGCGACGCTCGAGAGCGGCAAGACCCTCCGCGCCGACAGTCTCATGTACTGCGTCGGACGCCAGGGCTGCACCGACAACCTCCAACTGGAGAAGGCCGGGCTGAAGGCCGACGATCGAGGACGAATCAAGGTCAATGAGCACTACCAGACCGACGTTCCGCACATCTACGCCGCCGGCGATGTCATCGGCTTCCCCGCCCTCGCCTCGACCAGCATGGAGCAGGGCCGCGTCGCCGCATGCCACATGTTCGGCGAGAGGTACGAGCAGGTGCAGGAACTCCTCCCCTACGGCATCTACGCGATCCCCGAGATCTCCATGGTCGGCTGGACCGAGGACCGGCTCACGAAGGAGGAGATCCCCTACGAGAGCGGCATCGCCCAGTACCGCGAGATCGCCAGGGGCCAGCTCCTCGGCGACGAGATCGGCATGCTCAAGCTCCTCATCCACCAGGAGAGCCACGTCATCCTGGGCGTCCACATCATCGGAACCGGAGCGACCGAGCTCGTCCACATCGGACAGGCCGCCATGGCCTTCAACGCCACCGTCGAGTACTTCGTCAACGCGGTCTTCAACTACCCGACGCTCGCCGAGTGCTACAAGGTCGCCGCGCTGAACGGGCTGAACAAGCTCAAAAGCGTCTGAGCCGCGCGCCGGGGCCGCCAGCTCTCCGTGCCGATCGGGCCGACCTACGCTGAGCGCATGGCGAAAAAGGCCGCCAGCGCAGCCGCCGGAAAGCCCGGCCCCAGGGCCGCCCCCAAAGCGGGCGCCAAGCGCGGCGCACGCGCCGAAAAGTCCGGTGAGCAGCAGCCCGCCCCCCCGCCGATCGCGATCCCCCGTCCCAGGCCTCTCACGGAGCTCATCGGGCATCCGCGAGCCGTCGCCACCCTCGGCGCCGCCTTCGCCTCCGGACGCCTCCATCACGCGTGGATCTTCTCAGGACCCAAGGGCATCGGGAAGTTCACGGCCGCGCTCGGCTTCGCCGCCGCGGCACTCGACCCGACCACGCGCATCACCAGGAACGGCGTTCCGACCCCGGATCCCGACAGCCGAGTCCAGAAGCTGCTCGCCGTCGGCACCCACCCGGACCTCCACGTCATCGTCAAGGAGCTCGCAAAGTTCAGCAGCGACTCGGACGTCCGGAACCGAAAGCTCACGACGATCCCCGTCGCGGTCACCAAGCAGCATCTGATCGACCCCATCGAGATCTCGCCGACGCTCAACGAGGGCGGCCTCGCGTCCAAGGCCTTCATCGTCGACGAGGCCGACATGATGGACCACCGGGGTCAGAACCAACTGCTCAAGACCCTGGAAGAGCCGCCGCCCGGCTCGCTGCTCATCCTCGTCACGGACTCCGAGGAGGAGCTGCTGCCCACGGTGCGGAGCCGCTGTCAGCGTGTCGCATTCACGCCCCTCGGCACCGGCGATATGCAGCGTTGGCTCCATTCCCGCCCGGATCTCGGGCTTGGGGCGCCGGACCTGGACTGGCTCTCGGCGATCGGCGAGGGAGCACCCGGCGAGATCCTCAACGCCTGCCAGACCGGCATCGCCGGCTGGCGCGAAGCGCTCGGCCCGCTGATCGCGCGCGCCGTCTCCGGGCACTTCGACCCCGCCTTCGGACCCACCATGCACCAACTCGCCGAAGACTGGGCCAAGGCACGCGTCGCCAAGGACCCAAGCGCAAGCAAGGAGACCGCCAATCGCGTCGCCGCACGCACGATCCTGCGATTCCTCGCCGAGCACCTCCGGCGCCGGCTGCGCACCGAAGCCGCTCACCCGGACATTGCGGAGCGCCTCGCCGAGGCCGTGGAGGCCATCGCCGAGGTCGAGTCGATGATCGATGCAAACGTGAACGGGCTCTTCGCCCTCGAGGCCGCCAGTGTGCGCGTGGCTCAGTCCTTGACCGGTTCGGTCGCGCGCACCCGCTGAACTTCTGCTCGCTCGTGCCCCGACGCTTCTCAGGCCCTGGTTTCCACGGGCGTCCGATCCCTCGTGTCGCTCGACGAGCCGCGCTCACGACGCGCCTTCTCCATCGCCAGCGTCCAGGTCTCACGCTCGAACTCCAGCAGATCGAGCACCTTCCGGAGTCGCGCCGCGTCCCGCTGGAACGAGGCGTCCACCAGCTCCGTGTAAAAGAACGAGTAGAGCGACCTGATCTGCTCCACAAGGTCCGGCGCAAGATCCGGACGGACGCTCGTCAGCAGCTCCGTCACGATCGCGCGGCACTGCGAGATGCCGTTGTACGACCGCTCGTAGTCCCTCGCCTCAAGCCCCTCGATCCCCTGTCGCAGGAACCGCGCCGCCCCTTCGAGCAGCAGCAGGCGCAACTCCTCCTGGCTCGCCGTCATCACGCGCGTGCGCAGGTAGGCATTGGCCTTGGAGGCGTTCGGGGACGGGGCGGGCTGGTTCAGCGTGTTGGCTCCCATGGCGAAACTTATCGGTGCAGCGGGGCTTCGAGTTGAGTCGGGCGACCGGTTCGGCCCCGCTCAAACCTGGAGGGTCAACCGACGGAGCGGATCTGAGAGATGGCGCTCTGCTGGCTCTGGAGCGCAGAGATGGCCTGTTCCATCGCCGCGAACTGCGTCTCGAGCACCTGCCGCCGCGACGCGAGCCGCGTGTCGATCTCCTTGATCCGCTTGTTCTGGAACTCGATCATCGTGTCGATGGACTTCTTGCGACCCGAGAGGATGCCGTCGACCGAGTCGATGTACGACGTGGCGAGCCGCTCGATCTTCCCCGCGATCCCGAGCACACTGAACTCGCCCTCGGGATTGTTGATCTTCACCTTGATCCCGTTGCCCAGGTCCTCGTACTGCGCCGCCTCGCCCTGCACGTAGCCGGCGAGCACCTGCTCAACCGACGCGGCGTCCGTCGCGATCGCGCTCCGAAGCCGCTCCTCGTTCAGCTCGAGCTTCCCGCCCGAGGCGACTCGGACGCCAAGGTCCGCCAGATCGTCGTACGCCCCGGATGCGCCCGTCGCCTTCGCCTGGATCGCGAGCAGCATCGAACGCTTCAGGTTCTGTGCCGTGCCGTCACCCAGCAGCGGCCCCTTCCTCTTGGTCTCCTGGTCGTACTTGCTCTGCTCGTCGATCCGCGTGACGACCGTGTTGAACGCCTCGATGAAGACCTTGATCTCCGACACGATCGCGTCCGTGCCCTGGGTCACAGAGATCTGCACGGGCGTCTCGCTCCGGCCGACCGCGTCGATCGTCACCCCGCTCACGACGTTCGAGAACGTGTTCGAGGAGCTCGAGAGCAGCAGGCCGGACGCCGGATCGCCCCCCCCGAAGAAGACGCGCGCGTCGTTCCCCTTGTCCAGCACGCTCAGACCAAGGTCCAGCGACCCCGTGTCGAACAGCACCCGCCCCGACACGCCGCTCGTCTTGGACGAGAACGACACGCGGAACGGCTTGGCGCCCGTTCCATTGTTCACGACCGACGCACCGAGCGGCACGCCCGCCGAGTTGACCTTGTTCACCAGGTCCTGCAGCGTGTCGTCGGCGTCGATCTCGACCGTCCGTTCATAAGACCCCTTCAGCACGTTCTCCGATCCCGTGCCCGACGCCTCGCCGGCGATCCGCAGCGCCGCGCCAACCGAGCCCGACTTGTCCGTGACCTTGATCCTCGTTGAACCGGCGTTCTGCCCGCTCGGCACCTCCTCGAAGAGATCGATGCCGTCCCCGGAAGCGTTGATCCGCGCACGCACGCGAAGCCCGGCGCCCGATGCCGTCGAGTTGATCTCGCCGATCAGCTGGGCCACGTTCTTCGTGTCGGTCCCGACGTTGATCTCGACCGTGCCGCCCAGCGAGTCGCGGATCTCGAACGTTCCCGTCCCGATCCCCTTCCCGCCGTTGAGCGACGCGACCGCCGTCGATCCCGTGACATACGCGTGCTGGAGGTTCGTTCCCTTCACTGTGCTCGAGGTCGTTCCCGAGGTTGCGATGCCAAGCGCCGTCGCGCCCGCCCCCGAGATGGCAAGCTGCGTCGAGCCGCTCGTGTTGTCCGTGATCAGAAGCCCCGTCCCCGAGCCGTTCATCGTCACCGAGACCTTCGGGACGCTCCCGACCGTGCCCGAGGCGCTCTGGATCGCGGAGATCAGGCCGTCGATCGTCGTGTCCGCGCTCAGCGTCAGATTGAAAGTCGAGCCGTCGTGCAGCGTGAACGAGATCGCCCCGTCCGATCCGAGCCCGGATCCCCCGTTGATGTTCCGCACCAGCGTCCCGTTCATTCCCGCCAGGATGCGGGCGCCCGTCACCGTGCCGGTGGCCCCCGTCGCTAGCAGCCCGAGGTCCTTGGCCGTTGTGCCCGATCCGGTCTCCGCCACGTCGATCGTCCGCGTTCCCTGCGAGTCCACGATCCGAAGACGCGATCCGTCCGCCCCGATCGAGGCCGCGATGTCGCTGAATCCCGCCGCCGCGAGCGCCTCGTTGATCCGTGTGATGACCCCACCCACCGTCGAGACCGCGCCCTCCGTCAGCTTGCTCGCGCTGTCGTACTTCGCGCCGATGTTCACGCTCACCGTCGTCGAGCCGTCGATCACGATCCGGAAGTCCGATCGCGTCGCGCCGATCGTGTCGGAGATGTACACGCCGTTCCCGTCGTTCAGCGAAAGCAGCGACGTGTCGGCGCCGATCGAGTACACCACCGAACCCGTCAGCGATCCCGCGCCCGAGCCGACGATGCCCAGACTCGTCGCCGCCGTGGATCCCGCGGCGTTCGCCACCGAGACCGTCCCCCCGTTGTCGTCCCTGATCACGAACCTGCCGTCGCTCACGCTCGCCGTGACCGAAAGCCCCGCCGCGCCGTTGATCGTCTCGAGCACCTCGTTCACCGTGCCCGCACGCGAGAGGTCGATCGTCTGCGAAACGCCAAGCGAGTCGGTGATCACGATCTTCCCGCGAGACACGCCCGATCCGCCGTTCAGCTCAGACAAGGAGGTGTCCCGCGTCAGGCCGCCGGCCGCCGATTCGAACGTCAGCGTTGTCGCGCCCAGCGCCGCCGAGTCCTTGTCCGAGAAGCCCTTCGAGAGCATCTGCTGAGAGCTCACGAGACGATCGACCAGGAACTGGTACGTGCCCGTCGCCGCCGTCGTCGACGCCGTCGCCTTCAGCACCGCCGCGTCGCTCGAGGTCGCCACCTTGGTCTGCAGCGTCTTGGCCGTGCGGAACTTCGTCGCCGCCGCCCGCAGAGCGCTGAGCTTCGAGTTCAGGTCGAGGTACGCCGCCTGCTGCGTCTGCAGCGAGATGACACGCTGCTGGGCCAGCTGCTTCGGGCGGGCCTCGATCGACAGCATCTGGCTGATCAGCGACGCCGTGTCGATGCCGCTCACAAGGCCCACGCCGCTCGAGATTCCGGACATGATCCGACTCCTTCCTGTCGACGCCGATCGCGCGATCCTCGCACGCACCCTCCCCCGACCGGACCCCGATCCACTCCCTGAGGATCGGCCATCCCGCGCCACACGCTCCACACCCGGCTCACGCCGTGGACTCGCCCCCCCAACCCCTTCGTATCGGCCGTCCAGACACGCCGATTCGGCGCGCCCTGCCAATCGGCCCGCGGCACCCCATGGTTATCCCCGGCGCCCGCTGCCGAACACACCCCTCCTTCGAACCACGGGCGAGCGCCGGCGTAGCAACGGCCGATAGCATTGCGCCGCGTACCAGCGAATGCCCGGATCACACATGCAAGCAACTCCTCCCAACGCCGACTCCCTGCCCCCGCCCATGGCCGCGATCTGGCGCACGCCGATCCTGGTCGCCTCCGCGGCGATGGCCTGCACCAACGTCGTTGGCGCAATATCTGCGCTTCGCGCCAGCCCAGAGCCGCTCTGGGGGTGGTTCGGCTTCGAGTTCGTCATGCTCGTCGCCTCCGTGTTCGGCGTCCTGCTCGGGCTTGGCAAGTTCCGCGAGGGTCCGGGCATCGCCGCCGCGTGCATCGCAGGGGCCTGGTTCGTCGGCACCGGCATGGGCCGCATCCAGGCGTTCCCGGCACCCTCCCAGGTCCTGACCGACCCCTGGTTCCTCGCCCGACTCGGTGGCGCCGCGATCGTCGCCGGCGCCGGCGCTGCCACCGTCCTCTCGCGAAACCCCGGATCATTCCGGAAGGTCGCCGCAGGCGGCGCCATGCTCGTCGTCGTGCTCGCCGGCGCCGCGTTCTGGATGAAGACCGGCGGACTCTGGCTCGGCACCCAGCAGGATGGAGCCATCGACGTCCTGAGGAAGGCGATCCTCAGCACGCTCGTGATCGGCGCCGGCGTGCTTTTCTGCATCGGTGGCCACCTCGTCATCGCGGCCTTCCAGATGGGCGTCCCCGCGGGGCAGTCCGGAGCCCAGGACACACGGCGCTGACGCCGTCCGCCGCGCCCCATCAGCGGCGGCCGGCATCCTCCGACGCCCTGAGAACCAAAATCGCCCCGGGCCGACTCCCAACAACGGGCATCATGCTCGAAGTCTGGATCTTCACCCTCGTCGCGGCCATGGCCGTGCTCACCACGCTCTTCCTCGTCGCTCGCGTGAAACTCAGGAACCTGCGCCGTGCCCCCGACCTGCAGCAGACCAGTCTCCGCCTCATCACCGAGCGCGTCAGGCAGACCAGTCTCCGCCTCATCACCGAGCGCGTCAGGCCGGTCGGCCGCCTGATCGGGCTTGAGGTCTGCGCCAAGGAGATCGCAACCGCAACCGCGGGCGTCTCGTGGCTCCCCCCGATGCTGCTCAGCCAGGCCCGCATCGCGATGATCTTCCACTTCGAGAAGCAGTACGGCGTCGACCTCTCGCTCGTCGGTCCATCGGACGTGGTCGAGCGGACGGACGGAGCCATCGAGATCACGCTCCCTCCTGTCGAGGGCACGCTCCGGCTCATCGACGTCACACCCTACGACATCCAGGACGGCCGCGTCTTCGGGCTGGTCGATGTCGTTCCGATGAACGCCGCCCGCCAGTCGACGCTCATGCAGCAGGCCCAGGAGCAGGCCGCCCGCCTCTTCCGCGCCGCCGACACGAAGTACGCCGAGCAGGCACGCCGCAGCATCGAGCGCCAGCTCGAGTCCATCCTCGCCCTCGGAGGCACGCGCATGGTCATCCGATGGGCGTCCGTCGACGACTCAAGCTCGAGCCATACCCCACTCGACGCCGAGCCGCTCGTCCCGAGCGCTCACGCCGCGACCCGCATGCAGGTGGCCTGACCCGGGCGCCCTCGGAATCCGCGCCGCCGCTCACTCCGCCGGGCGAAGGAAGAGCGTGCGCCCCCGGAACCCGTCCGGCGTCGGGCGCAGCTCGCCGACCGTGTCGCCGATGTGACGCAGCACCAGCTCCGCCGGAGGCAGCAGCCGGATCCAGTCCGGCTGATCCGCCTCCATCGCCTCGCGCATCTGGCGACGCGACTCCTCGTCCATCCCGAACGCCGCCATCTGCTCGTCGGCGATCTGCGCGGCGTTCTGCACCGACCACAGCGCATATCGCACCGACTTCTCCATGTTCGCGAACGAGTACGTGACCGCATCACCCTCGAGCGACCGAACCGCCCGCTTGAAGTTCTCCTGTCCGCTCAGCAGGTCGTCGCCCGGCGCGGCGCCACGCCGCAGCGCATCCTCCACCTCCGACGTCCCGCCGACGAACATCCAGTCCGCCGCAAGGCCGATCGCGATGCCCGCGTCCTCCTGCACGAACATCTGCGAGCCCTGGAAGTCCCGGGCCGTCATCTGCGCCATCGGTCCGTACGTCGTTGCAAGGTTTCCGAACACGAGCGCATCCGTGATGCCGATGCCGACGATCATCTTCTGGCTCGTCGCGCTCAGGGGCTGGGCGATCGTCTGCGCGAAAAAGATCTCCGAGCCGAGCGCATCGATCACCGACTGCACGATCGGTCGGGCCTGGCCGTACCCTGCCGACGCCTGGTCCCGCACCGGCTCGGGCAGCGACTCGATCACCGAAGCGACCAGCTGAGGCACCTGCTTGAAGTCGACCACCAGCTGCCACACGTTCGCCGCGTCCGACGGCACGAACGCCGGCGTCCTGAACGTCGGCGCTCCGCCCCGGAACATCGCCAGGAGACCCTTCTTCTCCGGAGCAAGCACGCCCAGCGTCGTCTCGAGCATCGCATCCGGAGTGTCCAGGCGCACGCCGAAACTCGCCGTCTCGACCCCCATCACGCCCGCCGCGTCCAGGACCACGCTCATGTCCGGCGCCGTCTCATCGAACGAGCGCTGCTCCGCCGTCATGGCCGCCGCCGCCAGCCGCACCACCGGACCCACGCCGAAGACCACGCTCGCCGCGACGTCCGCCGGGTGCTGCGCCAGACTGCGGATGTACCGCGCGTCCTCCGCCACCGAGGGACGCGTCGGATCCAGCGCGCGGTCGATCGACTCGTGCAGCACCTCGATCGTGTCCGCGAACATGAACGTGGTCCCCGTGCGCACGATGTGGAACGACGCCGCCTCATCATCATTCTCGAACGGCATCAGGAGGTCCGTGCCCGGCGCGTCCCACTCCGCCTCCTCGACCTCGTCGCCGTCCGCCGGCTTCGGGATCATCGACGTGATCGTGAGCTCGCCGTGCGCCGTCTGCTTGATCTCGGACCCGAACTTCTCCGACTGGTTGTCGTAGAACTTCTCCAGCAGCTCCCCGAACTTGTCCGCGTTCTCGCCGAAATCGGCCATCGCCAGCACGCCGACCCGCATCTCTCCCTCCATCGTGGCGATGCGCGACTCGACCGTGTCCAGCGGCTCAGTCAGGAACATCGCCACGCCGATCGAGCCCGTCGGATACACGATGTCGTCCTTCTCGATCCCCGCCGCCGTCAGCGAGTCCTCGAACTCCGACGCGAACTCCTCGGCGATCTCCGCGACCAGCGCCTGCACCTCTGCGCTCGACCAGAGCGCCTTGAACCCCGTGCGGTCGAACGCCGCCTTCATCGTCGTCCAGTCTCGCACCGTCGCGACGAGCAGCGACTCCGCAGGCGCCGCATCGGTGATCGTCGGCTCCGCCGCGCTCGCGACAAGCCCCTGCCACGACACCGAAAGCCCGGCGCACAACGCCAGCGGCAGAGAGAGAACGTTCCGTGACTTCGCTCGCATGAGTCGCTCCAATCGCGGGACGATTCCCGCCCGGCCGGTGCTTCGCCGGCGTCTGTGAGTGCGGTTGCTGGCGTGTTCCTGTCCATCGCCCCGTGACGCACGCGTCGTCCCGGAGCGAGCGGCCGTCATCGCTCCCCGGCGCTCCCGTCATCAAGCCCCGGCGTGGGACCGAAGCTCGTGCGCGAAGGCGGCTCCCCGTAGGAATACCCGGAGTTCGGGTTCTCCTTGTCGTACGCGAACGCGTCGCGATTCCGGATGAAGTCGATCACGTACCGCGCCGGGATCGCGAAGTTCAGCCCCTCGCCCAGCGGGATCCCCATGTTCGTCACCCCGATCACCTCGCCCCTGTCGTTGAACAGCGGCCCCCCCGAGTTGCCGGGGTTGATCTGCGTGTCGGTCTGAACGAAGGTCAATCCCTCGAAGTTCCGCTGCGTCGTCGAGATCACGCCCCGCGAGAGCGTCCGCTCCAGCCCCAGCGGGTTGCCGATCGCAAACACCGGCTGCCCCGCCGCGAGGTCCTCGCGCGCCTGCACGTACACGTACTTGAACGGCCTGCCCTCCGGGTGCTCCATCTTGATCAGCGCCAGGTCCGTGTGGTTGTTCACGGCGATGATCTCGACGTCCTCGATCAGCAGACGCTTCAGTTCCTTGTCGCCCCGCTCCCACACCGTGCACTTGAGCTTCGTCTCCTTCTGGATCACGTGCGCGTTGGTGATCGCGTAACCGTCCGGGCTGATGATGAAGCCCGACCCAAGCCCCGACGGCGTCGAGACCTTGATCACCGCGTCCCCGAACCGCTCCGCCTGCTCACGCGGCGCACGCTCCGGAAGGTCCACCGCCGTCCGGAACAGGTCCGTCGCCCTCGCCTCGAGCGCCTGCTCGTCACGCTTCGCCCGGACGATCGAGTCCACCCTCGACCGAGGCACCTCCACGACCGTGTACCCAAGGTCCAGCCAGATCGTCTCGGCCGTCTCCTTCAGAATCGGCGCCGTGATCGAACGCCCGTCGTTCAGCATCAGCGTGTCACCCGCCAGCGCCGATCCCTCCTGCGCCGCACAAGGCGCGACGCACATCGCGCCCGCCGCCATCGCAGAGCCGATCAGGATCACGAGTCGGGCCGTCAGAGCAGAGCTTCCGCGCATCGATCAACTCCCTGGCGGCCCCCGGATCGCGCTCGCGACCCTCGGGCCGATCATCTACAGTGTACCGCGCTGCCCCCGCGTGAGGTTCGCCCGGGGGCGCCCACAGATCCCCCGCCCAGAGGAGTCCCGCATGATCCGTCCGCTTCGCCCCGCCCGATTCCTCGCCCACACCCTCCCGATCCTCGCCGGCGCCGCCGCGGCCGCTCAGACCTCCGAGCCGATCGCCAGCTACTTCGGCTTCGAGCCGCACCGCATCATCGTTGTCAATGACGGCTGCGGCCCGGCCATATCCGCCGACTTCAACCGCGACGGCCGCCCGGACGTGGCCGTCGTCAACAACGCCAAGAGCCGCATCGAGATCCACTTCCTCCGCGCCACCGAACGCAACGCAGAAGAGATGTCCCGCACCTACCGCGTCAATGAACTGCCGCCCAACCCGTGGTACGACAACGCCAACGTCAGCGTCTCCAACCGCGTCGGAGCCATCCTCGCGCACGACGCCGATCGCGACGGCCGGCTCGACATCCTCTTCGCCGGCTCCTCGCCCGCAGAGATCGTCGTGCTCCGACAGACCGACAAGGGCGAGTTCGAGATCGCAAACCGCCGACGCGTCAAGGACCTCGCCGCCTCTCAGCAGGCCTTCAGGATCGCCGACGTCGTTGCCGGCCCCGATCCCGAGGTCCTCGCAATCGCCGGAGGACGCGTCAACGTCTTCCCCCTCTCCGCCGGCGGCATCATCGGCAACCCCATCGAGATGGGCTCCTCCGGCCAGCTCGCCGCCATCTTCCCCGAAGACTTCAACGGCGACGGCATGACCGACCTCCTCGCCGCAGCACCGGACGACGCCTCGCCCCTCCGGCTCTGGCTCCAGACCGAGGACCCGGCCCCGCCTTCCAGCGCCCGCGGCACCAAGCACGGGCTTCTTCCCTCAGAGCTGCGCTTCGAGATGCCGCCCCTCATCGAGGCCCAGCCCGTCCGATTCCCCAAGCGTCCCGCCGCGAGCATCGCCGTCATCGAGCGTGCCTCGCGCCGAGTCGTTCTCTACGACGTCTCCCGTTCCGACGTCGTCGAAGGATCGAGCGACCCCTCGTCCGAGCGTCCGCTCCAGGCCGAGGTCGGTGGGTTCGTCGACGGCGCTTCAAAGAGCCGCTCCGTCGCCGTCGCCGACCTCAACGCCGACGGCCGCCCGGACATGATCGCGACCGACTTCAAGGGCAACTCGATCGCGCTGCACCTGCAGCAGGCAGGCGTGGGCATCACGCCCGGCAAGCGGTTCCCGACCCTCAAGAACCCCAAGTTCGTCGCCGTCGGATCATGGGACGGCAAGGGAGCGCCGGAGGTCTTCGTCCTCTCCGAGGATGAAAAGGCCGTCGGCGTCTCTCGCTTCGATCCCGCCTCCGGCGACCTCTCGTTCCCCGAGCCGATCACGATCCAGACGCCCGGCGCCACGCCCGTCGCGATGGGCTACGCCGACCTCGGCGCCGCGCCCGCATCCCGGCCCACCCTCGCTGTCGTCGTCAAGGACAAGCGCGACCACGTGCTCGAGCTCCACCAGCCCGCCGGCGCCGCGCCGCTCTCGTTCGCCCTCAAGGGCGTGACCAAGCCGCCCCAGACTATCCTCGCCGCCGACGCCGACCGCGACGGACAGACCGACCTGCTGCTTCTCACGCCCGGCGAGCCGCTCATGATGCTCCGCTCCGCCGGCGCCGAGTCCGCTGACAAGATGCAGCTCCTGACCAAGGACGAGATGAAGCAGTTCGGGCTGGTCCAGGCCGCCGGCCCCGACAACACCGCCCTCATGGACATCGACGGCGACGGAAGCGTCGAGCTGATCATCGCCGATCAGAACTTCGTCAGGGGCTGCGCCTACGACGCCTCCGGTGGCTGGCGCGTCGTCCAGCAGGTCAATGTCCCCGACTCAGGCGCCGCCGCGACGTCGCTCGCCGGCGTCTCGATTCTCGGCGTCGGCACGGACGCCTCGATCATCGCCTCCGATCGGACCGGTGGCCGGCTCCTCACCCTCGGCCGCTCCGGGCCCTCCTGGAACGTGACGGACAACATCCGCGTCCTCGGGTTCCCCGTCGGGCCGATCTGGGCCGGATCGTTCGATGGCGATGGAAAGCCGGGCATCCTCGCGACCGCGGAGGACGGGTACGCGCTTGTCGCCCTCAAGGGGGCGCGACCCGCGCTCGAGCAGGTCGCCGTCTATCGCTCCGACAAGGAGAACCGGCTCGAGCACGACATCGAGGTCGGCGATCTCAATCGCGACGGGTACCTCGACCTCGTCGTGCTCGACGCCAGGGAGCAGATGTGCCAGATCCTCTCGCTCTCCGCGTCGAGACGCATCGTCCCCGCGACCGAGTTCAAGGTCTTCGAGTCGCGACTCTTCATGCGTGGAGAAGGACGCGAGTACGAGCCCTCGTCGGCGCTGGTCGGCGATCTCACCGGCGACGGCGCGGACGACCTCATGCTCACCGCCCACGACCGCCTGCTCATCTATCCCCAGATGATCGAGCGCAAGTAACCCCACCTGTTCTCTCTCGCTCCCGCTCCGGCCCACAGCGCAGCGCCCCAGCGCCCCGGCCCCGGCCCCAGCCCCAGCGCCCCAACCCCAACCCCAACCCCAGCCCTCACGCCCCACTCGGGTGCCAGATCGTCTTCATCTCCACGAACGGCTCGATCCACCACGGCGACTCGCACGTCTGGTCATCCGCCCACTGCGCCGGCGACAGATCCCGCACCATCACCCGCTTCAGATTCTCGGCGCTCCCCGCGCGCAGCATCGAGCGGTGCGCTTCCGAAAGCCCCGACGCGTGCACCGCGTCGATCTCGCGGTGCGTCGCCACGTGCGGCACCAGCTCCTCCCGCAGCCCCGTCAGGATGTTCACCACGCCGCCGGGCACGTCGCTCGTCGCGCACACCTCGCCCAGCACCGACGCCACCGGCATGTTCGATTCCGGCCCGATCACCACCACCGCGTTCCCGGCGCACAGCGCCGGCGCCATCAGCGAGACCATCGAGAGCAACGCCGGATCATCCCCGCCGATCGCCACCACCACGCCCGTCGGCTCCGGCGACGTGAAGTTGTAGTAAGGCCCCGCGACCGGGTTGTTGCACCCGAGCACCTGCGCGTGCTTGTCCGCCCAGCCCGCGTACGCCACAAGCCGATCCACCGTCAGCGACACCTCGCGCTCAGGGTCCAGCCCGGAACCGCCACCCCTCGTGCCTCGCAGCAGACCCACGAACTCCGCCCGGCGGCCCTCGAGCATCTCCGCGACCCGGTACATCACCTGGCCTCGGTTGTACGCCGTCGCTCCGGACCATCCCGCCAACGCGCCACGCGCCGACTCGACCGCGTCACGCAGGTCCTTCCTCGACGCGCGGCAGACATGCGCCACCGTCTCCCCCGCGCCGTCCGTCACCGCAAGCGAACGCCCGCTCTCCGTGCGGGGAAACTTCCCGCCGATGAACAGCTTGTAGGTCTTCAGCACGCCCAGTCGCTCGCCCATGGCCCGCGCCCTCGTGCCGCACGCTCCCGCGCGAGGCATCCTCGCATCCTAGGTTCCGGTGCCGGACATCGCGCCCCGTCCCCCCTAAGCCCCGCCCGGCCGACCGGCCGTCAGTGCAGCCCGATCAGCGGATCGTCGGCGGGCACAGGGTCCCGGTGCGACCCGACGATCCGCGACGCCCACGCCAGCATGTCACGCGACCACGCCTCGGCCTCCGCCGCTCCGACCATCTCGTGCCCGAGCGCCTGCACCACGCGCGCCATGAACGCCTCCGGCGCGGGATGCCCGATCCCCCGCGGCTCGATCATCAGCGACGCGATCATCCGTGCCATCGCCTCGCTCCGCTTCGCCGGCTTGAACCGCACGATCGCGACCGCGTCCACCAGCGCCAGAGCCGCCGTCGGAGGGCCCGACTTCACCACCACGATGTTCGAGGGCTTGTGGTCCCGGTTGAATCGCCCCGCCTTCACCAGCCGAGCCATGTCCGTGCCGACCGCGTACGCGATCGCACGCGACGCCGGCGACATCGGGTCCTCGGCAATCGCGCCCCGCGCGATGTGCCACAGCAGCGTGTGACCCGGCACATACTCCAGCACCAGCGTCTCGATGCCCGCCCCGTCGCGCCTGCCCGTCAGCAGCGCCAGACATCGCGCCGACGCGATGCCGTGCGCCGCAAGCCACTCGCTCCCGAGCCATTGGCGATCCGACCGGCTCCGCCCGATCATCCGCTGCAGCGAGCCCTTGACACCCCCGCTCAGCCGCGACTTGAGCACCATGTCGATCGAGTGCACCGTCGCTCGAATCACCGAGGCGTCGCTCGACCGCTTGAGCACCTCCGCCCCGACGCTCCAGTCCCGCGCGCCGATCGCCGAGATCCACGCCGATCGATCCAGACCATCGGGGGCCGAACGGACCAGTCTCACCGAACGATGCGGAGGGAGGATCATCTGCAACACTGTACGTCGAATCGTCATTCGCTCACGCGCAAAGCGAGAGCTCACGCCGGCGATCGTGCCACCACCACCCACACGCGATGCGCCACGGCGATCGGCTCCGCCGCAAACCGCTCGCGCAGCAACGCCTCCAGGTCCCTGTCGAACGACCGCACCACCTCCGGACCCATGCTCGCCCCGACCCCGTTGCACGTCCGCATCCGCCCGCGCCACCCCTCATGCGTGAACGGCTGCCCGTGCTCGTACGAGAACTGGAACAGGTCCTCGAATCCCGCGCGGGGCAGGTCGTTCATCGGATTGATGTGCACGCCGTGCCCGCCCGCCATCGGCCACGACGGATTGTGCCTCAGCACCAGCGCCTCCGTCGCCGCCGCCAGCTCGGAACGGTGGGGGAGGTAATCAAACGACGCACAGACCACGGCGCCCCCCGGCCGGAGCACCCGCATGGCCTCCGCCGCCGCCCGAGGCCGGTCGAACCAGTGCCAGCACTGCAGCGCAAGGTACAGATCCACGGAGTGGTCCGGCAGCGGGATCTCCTCCGCCCGGCCCCGCATCGTCTCGACGCGCAGACCCGCAGCGCATGCGCTCCGCTCGACCGCCGCCAGCTGGTTCTCCGCCGGGTCGAGCGCGACGACGCTCGCCCCGCGTCGCGCCAGCGCCAACGCCCCCGTCCCGGTCCCGGCGCCGACATCGATCGCCCTCGCACCGGAGATCGTGCCTCCCCAGCCGCCGAGCACCCGGTCAATCCCGTCGTACATCGAATCCGGCGGCCCCGGCCGAAAGCGCTCATAGTCCTCGGAGACGCGCCCGAAGTCGACCCCGGCCCCGTACGCGCTCACCGCCGCCGTCTTGGACTCGAGTGACATGCCCCATTGTTGTCCCCTTTCCCGCGATCCGCACCGGACGCGCCGCACGCCCCCGCTCCGGCTCGTACACTCCCGCCGCGTGTACCAGACCCTGCTCACTCGAAAGTATCTCACGTCGAAGATCATGCCCCTGCTGGCTTCGGTCGCCATCGTCCTCTGCACGGCGATGGTCCTCATCACGTGGTCGGTGATGGGCGGCTTCCTCAAGAGTCTCGTCGCGAGCGGACGCACCATGATCGGTGACGTCGCCATCACCTTCCCGAACGTCGGCTTCCCGCACTACCAGGACCTCGTCCGACGACTCCAGGCGGACCCGATGGTGGAAGCCGCATGCCCCATGATCGAGAGCTACGGACTGATCCACCTCCCGGACGGGCGGAACGAGCTGGTCGTCGTCAAGGGCGTCGAGGGCGACTCCTACAACCGCGTCACCGAGTTCCACAAGACGCTCTACTGGCGCCCGCTGACCGAGCCGGTACCGAAGGACGAGTTCGGCGACGACTGGCGCCTCCGCCAGCACTCGCTCTGGGCCGGGCGGCTCGCCGACGGCATGGCCCTTCGAGAGATGGACACCCAGCGCGCGCAGGAGGTCCCCGCCGCCGTCTTCGGCATCGAGGTCGCCGGATTCAACATCCGGGAGGTCTGGGGCGGGTACACGCCGGGCGTCGTGCGGGTGCCCCAGTCCGACGGCACGCTGAAGGACCAGACCGTCCTCATGTTCGAGTCCACGATCACGCTCAACCTCCTCGCCATGGATCCCACCGGCCGATCCGTCGAGACCAGCACACGCCAGGTTCCCGTCGCAAACGAGTTCCAGTCCGGCCTCTACGACATCGACAAGCAGACCATCCTCGTCGATCTCGGTCTGGTCCAGCAGATGCTCAACATGGACGAGGCCGAGCGGATCGTCGCCGGCTCCGCCCCCGACACCCACGGCGTCGTCGTCGATCCCGCCACCGGACGCGAGTCCTTCGAGCCCGCCCGGGAGACCACCGTCGATCCCGCCCGCGTCACAAGCGTGCTCGTGCGGGGCAAGGGCAAGCAGGAGGATCCACGCCCCCTCGCCGAACGCTGCCGCGAGATCTACCGAGACTTCGCCGCAGCCCACACCGGCGTGCCGCCGCCCGAGAACATCCGCATCGCGACGTGGGAGGACCAGAACCGCACCCTCATCTCCGCCGTGAAGAAGGAAACCGGCCTCGTTCTCTTCATCTTCTCCTTCATCTCCCTCACCGCCGTCATCCTCGTGCTCGCGATCTTCTGGTCGATGGTCAGCGAGAAGACCAAGGACATCGGCGTGCTCCGTTCCATCGGCGCCAGCCGCTCCGGCGTCGCCATGGTCTGGATCTGCTACGGACTGGCCATCGGGCTTATCGGCTCCATCGCGGGCGGCGCACTCGCCTACGCCATCGTGTGGAACATCAACCCCATCCACGACTGGATGGGCCAGCAGCTCGGTCTCGTCATCTGGGACCCCCGCGTCTACTACTTCGTCACCATCCCGAGCGAGGTCGAGACCGACAAGGCCGTCATCGTCGTGCTCGGAGGCGTCGTCTCCTCCGTGCTCGGCGCCCTCATCCCCGCGGCACGCGCCGCCATGCTCAGCCCCGTCAAGGCCCTCCGATTCGAGTGACCGACGCCACCCATGCCGCTTCTCATCGTCGAAAACCTCCAAAAGACCTACCGCCTCGGACGCGTCGACGTGCCCGTGCTCCGCGGCGCATCGCTCGCCGTTGAAGAAGGCGAGTTCGTCGCCGTCCTCGGCGCCTCCGGCTCCGGCAAGAGCACCCTCCTCCACCTCATCGGCGGCCTCGACACCCCCGATCGAGACCCCGAGCGTCCCTCCGGCATCACCTTCGATGGACGCGATCTCAAGGCGATGGTCACCCGCGATCTGGATCGATACCGCGCCCGCGACGTCGGCTTCGTCTTCCAGTTCTACCACCTCCTCCCCGAACTCACCGTCATCCAGAACGTGCTCATCGCCTCGATGGTCCGGCGGGGACCCGGCGCGCGTTCCGCTCCCGCACGCGCCGCCGAGATCCTCGACGCCTTCGGACTCGCCTCGCGCCTCGGGCATCGGCCCGCACAGCTCTCAGGAGGCGAACGCCAACGCGTCGCCATCGCCCGCGCGCTCATCAACGAGCCGCGCCTGCTCCTCGCCGATGAGCCGACCGGAAACCTCGACCGCAAGACCGGAAACGCCATCCTCGACGCGCTCGCTCGCATCAGGGAACGCACCAGACAGACCGTCATCATGGTGACCCACGATCCGAGCGTCGCCGCCCGCGCCGACCGTGTCGTCAACCTCGAAGACGGACGCGTCGTCTCCGAGCACTCACGGCCCCTCCGAGACTCCTGAGTCCCCGTTCCCTCGCAGGTCCCGAACGACACTCCCCGCGACCTCTCCCGTCCAGGTTTGGTGGTTACTATCCACGGCGCACTGCGCCCGACGGAGATCATCACGGCTTTGGCACTTCCGAGCGACCAGATCGGCCTTGCGCCCACCGACTTTCGGTCCGGTGTCCGCGTCCTCACCGGACCCGAGCGAGTGCCCGTCGAGGCCAAGGTCGAGTCGACCGGAAACGGTCGCCGCGTCGTCTTCCTCCACGGGCTTGTCGGACTCAACGACCATTGGGAGGACGTCGTTCGCTCGATCCGCCATCGCGCCGCGTGCGAGATGCTCGAGGTCCCGCTCCTCTCCCTCCGAGGCGACGACTGCACCATCCACGCGGTCACCGAGATGACCATCCAGTACCTCGAGTCACGCCCGATGGAGCCCTCCACACTCGTCGGGAACTCCTTCGGAGGCCACGTCGCCCTCCGCGTCGCCCTCGAGCGCCCCGACCTCGTCTCCTCCCTCGTCCTCGCAGGCGCCTCGGGACTCCTCGAGCGGACCATGGTCCGCGAGGTGCAGATCCGCCCCTCGCGCGACTGGCTCGCCGAGAAGATCGGCGAGCTCTTCCACGACCGATCCAAGATGCGGGAGGCCGACCTCGATCGCGCCCACCAGGAACTCTCGGTCAGGGGCGGCGCCCGCGCCATGGTCCGGCTCTCCCGCACCGCCCGCCGCAACCACCTCGGGCCAAGGATCTCGCAGATCGCCTGCCCCACACTCCTGATCTGGGGTCGTCAGGACATCGTCACGCCCCCCGAGGCCGCCGAGGAGTTCCACGCCAAAATTCCCGATTCACGCCTCGTCTGGCTCGAGCAGTGCGGGCACGCACCCATGATCGAGTGCCCGGCGGAGTTCGCCTCGGCCATGTGCGATTTCTTCGACGAACTCGAGAGGCGCGAGCAACGCCCGTGACCCGACCCACGTCCGGCTCGTCGTGGACATCCATCATCGGCGTAGGCCTCCAGACCTACGTCTCCAGGCGAACGCGCCTCCTCTCGGACACCGCGTTCTGGAACGCCAACACCGCGCGACTCCAGCGACTCCAGCTCCGGCGCCTCCTCAACCTCGCCGCCAGGGCCGAGATCGGGCGAGCCCACAACTTCGCAAAGATCGGCACCACGCCCGGAGAGGACATGCTCCGCGCCTACCGCGAGGCACGACCCATCGCCGACTGGTACGCCTTCAAGGACACCATCGCACGCATGCGCGAGCAGGCCGAGCCCGGCGTCCTCTGGCCCGGACGCGTCATGGACTTCGCCCAGACCAGCGGCACCACCGCAGGCGACAAGTTCATCCCCGTCTCCAAGGAGATGCTCCGCTCAAACTTCCGCGCCTCCATGGACATCTTCGCCAACCTCGTCCGCTTCGGAACACCCGTCTCCCGCCTCTTCGGCGGCAAGTGCCTCTTCCTCGGCGGCTCCAGCGACCTCGCCGTCAACCAGGTCGGCTCCCGCACCGGCGACCTCTCCGGCATCGTCACGCCCCTCATCCGCTGGCCCCTCTCCGAGATCTACGCGCCCGGCAAGAAGATCGCCCTCATGAGCCACTGGCCCAGCAAGATCGACGCCATGGCCCGCGCCACCATCGACCAAGACATCCGCATGATCAGCGGCATGCCCTCGTGGGCCATCGTCCTCTTTGAGCGCGTCATGGATCTCGACGCCGAACGCCGGAACGCCCCCCGACGGCCCATCCGAGAGATCTGGCCCAACCTCTCCACGTTCGTTCACGGAGGCGTCAAGTACGCCCCCTTCGAGCCACGCGTCCGCCAGGCCTTCGGCGGCTCTCCCGACGCCGCCGACATCCCCACCCGACTCGAGCTCTACCCCGCGTCCGAGGGCTTCATCGCCATGCAGGACACGAAAGGCGACCCGGGGCTGCGGCTCCTCTCCGACATCGGAAACTTCTACGAGTTCGTCCCGCTCGAAGAGATCGACGCGCCCAACGCCAGGGCCTTCACATGCGACGAGGTCGAAAAAGGCCAGCGCTACGTCGTCGTCATGTCCACGTGCGCCGGCCTCTGGCGCTACGTCATCGGCGACGTGGTCGAGTTCGACACGATCCCCGCCAGGCCCGACGGCTCCGGCGGAGAGGGGCCTTGCCGACTCCGCATCGTCGGACGCCATCGGCACTTCATCAATGCCTTCGGCGAGAACCTGATCGTCGAGCACATCGAGAACGCCGTCGCGCAGGCCGCACGCGACACCGGCGTGGTGGTGGGGGAGTTCTCGGCCGCTCCCGTCTACCCCGAGGGCGTCCGCCGCGCGGGCCTGGAACTGGTCCTCGAGGTCGATGCCGCGTCCTTCGCCGCCCGCGCAGGAGCGTTCGCGTCCGCCTTCGACGCCGCCCTCAAGAGCCAGTGCGTCGACTACGCGACCAAGCGCACAGACGACCTCGGCATGGTCGCGCCCACCATCTCTCCCGTGCCCATCGGCGCATTCCACGCCTGGCTCGCCTCGAAGGGCAAGCTCGGCGGGCAGCACAAGTGCCCCCGCTGCGCCAACCATCGCGACATCGTCTCCGGCGTGCTCGAATCCGCTCGCGCCTGACCCCCTCGCGCGCCCGAATGCCCGCCGCGAACTCGCGCCCGCGCGCTCCGCACACGCCGGCCACCCCGCACCACCCGGCGTCTCCCCGCTCCTACGATCAACCCATGCAGAAGTCCACCTCCCGGCCCGTCGGTCGCGCCGCCATCGCTCTTCTCGAGCAGTGCGCCGCCTTCATCCAGTCGCTCCCCGAAGAGGTGTACACCGCCGACGCGACCACGATCCGCGGCGGAACGATCGGCAAGCACGTCCGCCACTCTCTCGACCATTTCGCCGCTGCGCTCTCGGGCCTCGCCTCGTCCGAACCCATCGACTACGACCACCGTCTCCGCGACGTCCCGATGGAGACCGAGCGCGAGTCCGCCCTCGCCGCCATCCGCTCGATGCAGGCACAGATCGACGCGCTCGACGAGGACCGCCTCGCCTCCGCCGTCCGGATCCGCGTCATGCTCGCCGCCGACGGCTCCGAAGCCGTCCTCCCCTCGACGCTCGCACGCGAACTCGCCTTCGCCACGCACCACGCCATCCACCACAACGCCATGATGAAGACCATCGCCGCGGAGTTCGGGCTTGAGATCGGCGATGCCTTCGGCAAGGCGCCCTCCACGCTCAACCACGAGGCCGCACGCCGCTGACCACCGATCGGTCCGGCGACACGCCATGTGCACGGTCTCCGTCATCTCCCTCGAAAGCTCCGGCGGCTATCGACTCGTCACCAATCGCGACGAGCAGCGATCCCGCCCCGAAGGAGAGCCACCCGCTTGGAGACGATTCGGATCCGTCAGCGCCCTGGCGCCGCTGGACCCCCTCTCCGGCGGAACATGGGTCGCCACCAACTCGGCCGGCCTCTCTCTCTGCCTCCTCAACGGAAACCTCGAACCCGCCCCGCCCCCGCCCACGCGGCCGCGCTCCCGAGGCCTGATCATCCCCGCCCTCATCGACGCAACGACGCTCGACGACGCAACCGCCGCGCTCGCCACCATCCACCTGGATCGCTTCGCCCCCTTCCGGCTCGTCATCATCCAGATGGGCGATCACCGCGCCGCACCGCGCGTGGCCGACGCGTTCTGGAACGGTCGGGGCCTCGAACTCACCAACGCCCGCGCTCTGCCCGCCTGCTTCGTCAGCTCCGGCCTCGGTGACTCCAGGGTCACCCCGCGATTCCAACTCTTCGACTCCATCGTCAGATCCCTGCCGATCCCGGAATCCCAGGATGCCTTCCACAGACACGCCTGGCCCGATCGGCCGGAGATCAGCGTCTGCATGTCCCGTGCCGACGCCCGCACCGTCAGCATCACCGCCGTGACGGTCGAGCCGGTCGCAGGAGCAAATCCCCGAATCGAATCCGTTCACCACCTCACGCCGACGGCCTCGTCCCCCGCCGAGGCCCCGCCGGCGCTGGCGGCAGCCCGGCGATTCGGCTAACGTCCACCTCCCAGTCCTCTCGCGACCGATCTCGCCCTCAACCGACCCGAAGCCATGCGCGTGCTCCTCATCCATCCATCCGATCCGATGCACGCGATGGACGTGGTGCCGCTCGCGCGACTCGTTCGCGCCGCAGGGCACGAGGTGCTCTCGATCGTGCCGCCCCAGGCCTCGGAGCTGATCGCCCCGATCGATCCCACGCTCTCCATCGTCACGCAAGACCAGGGCCTCCCGCTCCGCGTCGCCGCCTTCGCTCCCGAAGCATTCGCCGCCATCGGCGCGCCCCTGCCGGAGTCCATCCGCTCCGCCCTCGCCGGCGCCAGAGACCTGCTCGCCGACGCGACCCCCGACACCCCCGCCGATACGGCGTGCGCGCGCCTCGCAGCGCTCCTCGCATCAGACAACCGAGGCCAGGCGCTCGCCGGCGCAAGGCAGTCGTGGACCGCGGCTCTCGTCGCCTTCCTCCGCACCGCCGCCGAGAACGCCCGCGCCGCCCCGGACGCGCGCTCAGCCGATCTCCGCGACGCATGCCTGCTCGCCGCCGAGCGCGTCGCCGAGGGTCTGGGACGTTCCCGAGAGATGGAGGGCGTCTCACGCCTGATCGCCACGCTCAAGGACGCTCTCCTGCACCAGGCGCATGACGCCGCGGACCTCCAGACGCAGCTCGAAGCCCGCGCCGCCACGATCCAGGAACGCGACGACCAGATCGCCTCACTGAGGGCCGAGATCAACGCGCTCGGCCTCCAGCTCGACCGGATGCACGCCCTGGGCGCCGAACTCCACGAAGCCCGCCGCGCCGCCGACGCGCTGCGAGAGGCCTTCAACGCGGGCCAGTCCGGCGCCTTCAGCGATGAACTTCGCACACGCATCGACGGTCTCGAGAAGGAACTCAACGCCGAGCGCGCCAGAGCCGTGCAGCTCGGCGTCGAACTGGAGCACGCACACCGCAGCGCCGCCGAACTCCGGGGCCACGCCGATTCACGCCTGACCGAGATCGCCGCTGCCCGCGCCCGCACCGACGCGCTCGAGGCGCAGCTCCGCCAGATGCACGAACTCGGCGCCGAACTCCGGCGCATGCACGGAGTCGCAAACGAACTCAAGGCGATGGTCGAGGCAAGAAACGCCCGCATCGTCCAGGCCGAACGCGAGGCCGCCAACGCTCGTGAGCTTGCCGCCGGCGCCGCGGCCGACATGGCGCGAGCCAGCCACGTCACCGAGGAACTCACCCGCGCCCGCACCGAGCTCATCCAGTCACTCGCCCGCGTCGAGCTTTCGCGCGTCAACGAGGCCCGCCTCCGCGCCGAACGCGAAGCGCTCGACGATCTCGTCGCCTCACGCGAAGCCGAACTCGCCGAAGCACAAACACTGCTCAGGGCCGAGCGACTCAGACGCGAGAACATCGAACGCCAGCGAGACCGCCTCCGCGAATCATCCTGCTGGCCGTCGGGTTTCTCTTCACCGTGTGGAGCAAGTTCATCCAGTACCGTGCACTGACGCACGGCGTGTCCGTGATTCGCGGCAAG